>JBFHEP010000001.1:0-44386 GCA_041584095.1 Acidimicrobiales bacterium
CGGATGATCTGCTCCACCACCTGCTCGGAGACCTCGAGCTCGTAGGCGCCGGGGGTGGCCGACAGGAACACCACCTGGTTGACCATCTGGCGCCACTCCTCGAACCGGAGTGGGCGGTTGTCGGCGGCCGACGGGAGGCGGAAGCCGTGCTCGATCAGGGTTTCCTTGCGACTGCGGTCGCCCTCGTACTGGCCGTGAAGCTGGGGGATGGTGACGTGGCTCTCGTCGAGGACCATGAGATAGTCGTCGGGGAAGAAGTCGAGCAGGGTGAAGGGCCGCTCACCCGGTGCTCGACCGTCGATGTGGCGGCTGTAGTTCTCGATCCCGTTACAGAACCCCATTTCCGCAATCATCTCGAGGTCGTACGAGGTGCGCATTCGCAGGCGCTGAGCCTCCAGCAGCCGCTGCTGGGACTCGAGCTCGGCCAGACGTTCCTGCAGCTCGGCCTCGATGGTGACGACCGCCCGTTGCATCCGCTCGTCGGAGGCGACGTAGTGGGAGGCGGGAAAGATGACGAGGGATTCAAGTGACTCCAACCGCTCGCCGGTGATCGGGTCGATCGATGTGATCGTCTCGATCTCATCGCCGAACAGCTCGATCCGGACCACGAACTCCTCATAGGCGGGGTGGACCTCGATGGTGTCGCCTCGGACCCGGAACCGGCCCCGAACAAGGTTCATGTCGTTGCGCTCGTATTGCATATCGACAAGCTTCTTGAGGAGCGACCGCTGGTCGTACTCCTTGCCCGCCTCCATCACCAGCCACTTGTTGCGGTACTCCTCGGGTGAACCCAAGCCGTAGATGCACGACACGGAAGCGACGACGATCGTGTCACGCCGGGTCAGCAGCGCGGACGTGGCGGAATGGCGGAGCCGGTCGATCTCATCGTTGACCGACGAGTCTTTCTCGATGTAGGTGTCGGAGGACGGCATGTAGGCCTCCGGCTGGTAGTAGTCGTAGTAGCTCACGAAGTACTCGACCCGATTGTGGGGAAAGAACTCCTTGAACTCGTTGGCCAGCTGCGCGGCCAGCGACTTGTTCGGCGCAATGACCAGCGTGGGCTTCTGAACCGCCTCGATGGTCCAGGCGATGGTGGCCGACTTGCCCGACCCGGTGATACCGAGCAGCGTCTGCATCTCCTCGCCGGAACCGATGGCGCTGCTCAACCCCTCTATGGCCTTCGGCTGATCGCCTGCAGGCTCGTAATCGGAAACCATCTCGAATTTGGGCATCACATCCACGCTACCCAAACGGTGTGACATCGAGCCGCCCCAGCGGATCTGGTTGATTCAGTGCACACACGGTGCGCCAAAACCCTGCCAATCGGCCTTTGGGGCCGCCGGGAGTCGGGTCAGGGGGTCGACGGGGTCCAGTCGCCGGGCGGCAACGTCTGAATCCACGCCCAACACCGCTCGATCTCCCCGTCGAGATGCTCGAGATCACCGCTGTTGTCGACCACGAAGTCGGCCATCGCCACCCTCTCCGACCGGGAGATCTGGGCGGCAACCCTGGCTTCGGCGTCGGCCCGCTCGAATCCCCGGAACTCGATCAGCCGCTCGATCGCCACCTCGACGGGGCAGTCCACCACCACGATCCACGACGATGCCCGGCGCTCCCCCATCACCTTCTCCAGCAGGGGTACGTCCTGAACAATGACGGCGTTGGTCCCGGCCAGCTCGTCGATACGCCGAGTCATCTCGGCCCGCACCCTGGGGTGGATCATGGCCTCGAGCGCAGCCAGCTCATCGGCGTCGTTGAACACGATTCCCGCCATGGCGGCCCGGTCGAGTTCTCCCGACGCGGTGAGGATCCCCGATCCCCACCGTTCCACCATGGCCACGAACACCGATTGGCCCGGCTGTTGCATCTCCCGAACCATGGCGTCGGCGTCGAGCAGCACCGCTCCCCGGTCGGCCAGTCCTCGGGCCACGGTCGACTTGCCGGAGCCGATGCCACCGGTCAACGAGATCAGGATCATGATCGTGCAGCCTACTCATCGACCGGCCGCCGGTCGGTGCCTCCGATCTCGGCGGCCCGATCGATCGGGTGGGCCGAACGACCCATAGGCCTCCGACTTTCACCCATGGCGGTGGGTCCAAGTCCTCAAATCGCCCGCCGCAACGCCGATTCTCCCTGTAGGCCGATCGGTGCCGACGACATGTCGGGCAACATCCGGCGGCCGATCCGAATGAAGCCGAGCATCAACTCGATTCGGCACAGCACGAGAGGACGTTGACGCAGTGCAACCTCGACCAACCCCGAACAGCCGGCGATCAGGCGAATCCTCCGCAGCGGACGCCGGCGAATCGGCTCGCAAGACCATCAAGGTGCTGCTCGCCGACGATCACCGGATGCTGCGCGAGGGCTTGCGCCGTTCTCTCACCGAGCTGGGATTCGACGTGGTGGCCGAGGCCCGCAATGGCGTCGAGGCCGTCGACCTGGCCGCGGCCATCGGTCCCGACGTGGTCCTCATGGACATCGGCATGCCCGAATTGGGCGGCATCGAGGCCACCGAGCAGATCAAGGCCCGGCTCCCTGGGACCTACGTGGTCATCCTCACCATGCACGCCGACCAGGACGTGCTGACCGAGGCCATCCGGGCCGGCGCCAACGGCTACCTGGTCAAGGACTGCAGCACCGACGAGATCGCCTCGGCCATCGACGCCGTCGTCGTCGGTGAGACCGCCCTGTCGCCCCGTCTGGCCGCATCCATGCTGGCCGATGTTCGCAATCAGGGCTCGTCCTCACAGACCGAACGGGTCATCACCCCTCGCGAAGAAGAGGTTCTGCAACTCATCGCCGACGGTTGCTCCACCCCCGAAGTGGCCGAGCAACTGTTCATCAGCCAGAAGACGGTCAAGAACCACCTGGCCTCGATCTATCAGAAACTCGACGCCCGTGATCGCACGCAGGCCGTGCTCCAGGCCGTGCGCATGGGCATCGTCACGATCAACTAGCGGCGGGCAACCAGGCGGTTCGACGCCGAGTTCGGGCCCTGCCCGTCGGCCTTCAACGCCGACGAACCGTGCCGGGCCGGGACCCCGGGGACGGGGGACGCAGCCGGACACAAAAGCACCGGCCGGTCCATGGCGACGACGTTCATCGGCCGGCGCAGCGTTCGGCGGCCGGACTGGTGGTGCGGCAGGCGACGACCCACTCGTCGTCTCGATAGGCCAGATCCCAGCCGGGCTGCTCGTCGAGCCAGCCGGCCAACGTCGACTCCCGTTCCCAGACGACGACATCGGCACCATGGCGGTCGAGCACGTCCCGGTAGTCGCCGCCGTGAACGAGCGTCAGGTGGTCCCTCGTGCGATCAACCGGATAGAAGTCGAAGCGATCGTCGATGAAGACTCCGGCCTCGGCGCCATACCGGTAGGTCAGGTAGTTGCCAACGCCTTCGCGGTGGACGACGATCACGTCGTTGGCCGGGACAAGGGACCGGGCCTCCAAATAGTCGACGGCGTCGACCGGATAGCGATCCAAGGACAGACCGGGACTGAACGCCACCGCCACCACGCTCACCACCAGTCCCGCGACGCCGGCCACCGTGACGATTCGGGCCGGCCGACCGCGCTCCTCACCGAGCGTCCGACCCACCAGATCGGCAAAGCTCGGTGCCGCCATGGCGGCGACCACCACCGATGCCGTTGCCATGTTTCGGATCGCCAGCAGTCCCACCGCGAAGAAGCCGACGGCCGGCAGCAGGTCGACCCACGGCATCCCGCGCTTCGCGGCCACGATAAGCAGCGGCAGCAAACCGAGGTAGACGAAGTCGACCGGCTTGTCGAAGCCCGGAGGCGCCCACTCGACTACTCCTTCGAGCGCCTCCCCCCTCGACAGCAACATCACCGGGAACCACCACAACCTCGGTCCGACCGGGTTGAACCCGGCGAGCAGGATTCCCGCCACCGCCCACCCGCCGAGGCGGAGGTGGGTCGTGGGTACTCGTCGCTCATCGATTGCACAACCGACGGCGGCGGCACCGAGCAAGACGAGGGCGAGGGGGAACGAGCCGTGACTGTTGACCCACAGGTACATGGCCGGAAGCAGTGCCCAGGGCCGAACCAGACCCCGCATGACGAGAAGCACGACGACGATGCCGACCAGCCCGACCATGAACGGACGCGGCGACCACAGCGAACCACCGATCAGTAGCGGCATCATGGCCAGCACGACCCGTACGAGCAGTTGCCGTGCCGGGGCCGTCAACCGCCACACCCCCACCATGACGAGCGCAGCCAGCGCTCCATGAATCAGCCGCAGCATCGGCTCGTCGCCAACCTCGACGGCTCGAGAGTAGACGAGCGACGCCAGCCAGCTCTGCACGGTCCATGACATGCCCAGGAAGTCACGCGAAAAGGGATCGGTCACGGGGACCTGGCCGCGGGCCACCATCAAGTCGCCGGTGGCCAGGTGGGTCAGCAGGCTGTTGTCGGTGATGACCTTGCCACCGACCGCAAAGCCCGCCACGGCAAGCAGCAGGCAGATGCCGCCGCCCAACGTCACACGGAACCTTGTGTCGGGCACGACCCTTTCCGGGGACGTCCGGAGCTTGTGGCTCACGGCCTCAGCTGAAGTTCTCCATGATGTTGATCATGGCCGGGCCGAGGATCACGACGAACAGAGCGGGGAAGATGCAGAACACCATCGGGATCAGCATCTTGACCGGGGCCTTCTGCGCTTTCTCCTGGGCCAGCTGGCGCCGCTTGATACGCATCTCGTCGGCCTGGGCCCGCAGCACCCGCCCGATGCTGACGCCGAACTTGTCGGCCTGGATCATGGCCAGTACGAACGACCGGATCTCGGGAATGTCGACTCGCTCCTGGAGGCCACGCAGAGCATCGGACCGGGTCGAACCGGCGGTTGTCTCACCGAGCACGCGGGCGAACTCGTCGGACAGCTCACCTGGCACATTGTGGATCACCCGGTCGACCGCCTGCTCGAAGCCGAGCCCGGCCTCGACCGAGATGACCAGCATGTCCAACACGTCGGGCAGAGTGCGCTGAACCGACGCCTGCCGGGTCTTGACCTTGTTGTCGAGGCGGGAGTTCGGCACGATGGCCAAACCCGCCACGCCGATGCCGGCCAGCACCAGCCGCAGCAAGCCCCCCAGTCCAAGCGGGTTGATGAAGAAGACGAACACCAACCACACCGGAATGAGCCCGAGGCAGATGATGCGGGTGGCCAGAAAGCGCTCCACCGCCGTCGGGATCATGATGCCCGCCTGCAGGTGCTTGTGGCGGATGGTTTCAACATAGTCGGGCGGGTTGAAACGCCGGCCGAGTCGGCTGAAGCCGGCGAAGACCGGCGAGAGCAACCGCTCGTGCAGTGGGGCCAGCAGCTCCTGCTCCCGCTGGTCCTCGACGTGGTAGTCGTCGAGCTGGCGAAGTGTGGCCCGGGCTGCGTTGCGTTCGTCGAGCTGGCTGAGAATCACGAACGCTGCGAGAACGAACGCCACGACCAAAACGAAGGCGTACGCCTCGATCGGAATCGAAATCAGGAAATCAGGCATCGATCGTAATCACTTTCTTCATCCAGAGCAGCCCGATCACGCCGCTGACGATGGCAAGACCGAGCATGATCATGCCCAGCGTCCGACTGAAGAGGACACTCACGTAGTCGGGGTTCATGACATACAGCACCGTGCCGAGACCGGGCGGAAGGAGCGAGAGGATCAATGCCGAGACACGACCCTCGGCGGTGAGCGCTGCGACCTCGCGCTTGAGCCGTTCGCGCTGCACCATCGTCTCGGCCACCGTCATCAGCAGCTCGTTCAGGTTGCCTCCGACCTCACGCTGGATGCCAATGGCCATGACCGTCCAGCTGAAGTCGTCGCTGTGAAGGCGCTCGGCCACCGACGCCAGGGCGTCCTCCAGCTCACGACCGAGCTGGGCCTCGGTGACGGCCCGGCGGAGCTCCTCGCCCATCGGATCGGCGATCTCGTTCGAGACGGCGTCGATCCCCTGGGGCAACGAGTAGCCGGCCCGCAGCGTGCCGGCCAGCAGCTGCAACGTGTCCGGGAGCTGGGATTCGAAATTCTTGAGGCGGCGATGGGCGAGGAAGACCACGACTCCGTAGGCGCCGAATCCGGCACCGGTGGCGGCGATCAGACCCACCAGAATGCTCGTCGTGACCGACCAGATCAGACCCAACACGAGGACCGAGATGCCGACCAGGAAGAACATGCCCTCGCCGGGACGGATCGGCAGGTCCGCTCGCTCGAGCAGTTCCTCGATCCGGCTGAGGAATCCCCGCCGGCGGGCGAAACCCTCGGTGAAGTCGACGGCTCGCTGGAGCAGTTCGGTCTGCACCAGCATCTCCCGGACCTCCTCCTCGTCGACGTCCTTGCCCTCGGCGTAGCGGGCCAGCACCCGATCGAGCTGCGTCTCGCCACCCCCGAACATCGAAGCCAGCGCCCACACCCCGGTCGAGATGCCCAGGAACGCGAGACCGATCGAGAGGTAGAGGAAGATCTCGTTGCCGAGGAAGGAGAAGCGACTGGTTTCGGCCTGCGTCAGTGGACTGAGCTGGAGAACATTGGCGGTCTCCATGCCTCTCGGGTAGCTGAGCGTCCGGGTCTGGTCGGCGATGGAGATCTTGACGCTGGCCCGCTCGGCGATGGCATCATCCTGATCGGACTCGAGCTGACCGAACGACACGAGAAGGCGATCGGCGCCGATCGACACCGCCCTCGAGATCGAGTCGGCGACGTTCTCGTCGCCGGCGACCTCGACGGTGGTCCCGCCGACCGTGCCGGCCAGTGTCGCCAAGTCCGGTGACGACTCGTCGAGATTGACGACAATGAGCTGAGCGGAGTTCTGGATGAGTCCGGAAACGGCCGCTTCAAGACCGTCCTCCGACGACGTGTCCGGGCCGCCGGTCACAACAACGACCGACCGCACCACCTGTCGCCCCAGGCTCGACTCGTCGGCGGCGAACATGCGGCCGGCGGTGCCGGCGGCGTCGAGCAGCGCCGAGCCCTTGTCGATGCTCAGCTGGGAGAGGCCGACCTCCAGCCGATCAAGTGACGTTGTCAGCGGCACCTCGACATCGGCGACCCGCCCGGACGACACGAGCCCGACTCGGGAACCCTCGGGAAGTGAGGCCACTGCGGTGCCAATTGCACTCGTAGCTCTGGTCAAGGCGCCATCGGCGGCGTTTCGGTTGTCGAGGTCCACGACGAACACCATCTCGACCGGCCAGCGCTCCCGCTGGGCAGTGGTCAGGCCACTGATGTCGACCGTTTCGCCCGACTGTTCGATCCGGATGTCGGCGGTCGTGATCTCATAGGTCTCGGCCAGCAAACCCAGTTGGGCCTCGGCCTCCCGAGCATCGACGTAGACGACGGTCGGCGGATCGGTCGTCGTCTCCGCCGCGGCCGGTACCGCAACGAGCAGCACCAGCATGGCGACCGGAAACATCCGCAGAACACGTCGTCTCTTGCCGGGTCGCATCGCAGATCTCATCCTGAGTGTCATCCTCGCAAGCGCCCCTTACTCGCCGGATCACCGCCGCCGGGTGAAAACATCTCGGGCCCGAGCCGAATGCCGTTGTCGGCCAGCTTCTCGGAAAACTTGGGCCTCACACCAGTGGGCTTGAGCTGGCCGCGGAATCGGCCCTGATCGTCGACGCCGGCGGCGAAGTCGAACAGGAACACGTCCTGGAGCGTGATGATCTCGCCCTCCATACCGGCGACCTCGGTGATGTGGGTGATGCGGCGGGTGCCGTCACGTAGCCGCTGCAGCTGCACGATGCAGTCCACGGCGGAGGAGATCTGCTCCCGAATGGCCCGGACCGGCAGGTCGTAGCCTGCCATCAACACGAGGGTCTCGAGTCGGGCCAGCGAGTCGCGAGGAGCGTTGGCGTGGAGCGTGGTCAGTGAGCCGTCGTGGCCGGTGTTCATGGCCTGCAACATGTCGAGCGCCTCGCCGGAACGACACTCGCCGACGACGATGCGGTCGGGCCGCATACGAAGGGTGTTCTTGACCAGATCGCGGATCGTGATCTCGCCCTTGCCCTCGATGTTCGGCGGCCGGGTCTCGAGCGAGAGAACGTGCTGCTGGTTGAGCTGCAGTTCCTTGGCGTCCTCGACGGTGATGATGCGCTCACCGTCGGGGATGAACGACGACAACACGTTCAGGGTCGTCGTCTTACCGGTACCGGTACCGCCGGAGACGACCACGTTGAGTTTGCCGACGATGCAGGCCTGCAGGAACCGCGCCGCATGCACACTGAGGGTCCCGAAGCGGATCAGGTCGTCGATCTGCAGCGGATCGGCGGCGAACTTCCGGATGGTGAGGAACGGACCGCCGATCGCCAGCGGTGAAATCACGGCGTTGACACGGGAACCGTCGGGCAGGCGAGCGTCACACAGCGGCGACGACTCGTCGATTCGACGCCCGACCTGGGCCACGATCTTGTCGATGATCCGGCGTAGATGCAGCTCGTCGACAAAGGTCACGCTCTCGACCGAAAGCTTGCCGCCCCGCTCCACGAAGATCTGATCCGGGCCGTTGCACATGACCTCGGAGACGTCCTCGTCGCGGAGAAGCTTGTCGATCGGGCCGTAGCCCAGGATGTCATCAGACACGTCCTGGATGATCTGGGCCTTGTCGGCGGCAGAGATCGGCGTCCGCTCCTGCGCCAGCGCCGCCTGCAGAGCGTCTCGCACCTTCTTGCGCAGGTCCTCCTCCGACAACCGCTTGTCGTAGAGGACGGGGCCCAGCTCCTCGATGAGAGCCCCGTGAATACGGTGTCGCAGTTCGTCAAGGCCGCGATTTCGGCCTGTCCCCTCGGTTGGGGCGGGGACGGCGCCGTCGTTCAACCGTTCATACAGCGACATACGGTACTCCTCTGGAAATCAAGCACGAAAGGTGGGTGTGGACTGGAGCGGACACAGGATCGGGTTCAGCCGAAAAACTTCAGGAAGCCCCCGTTGGACGATTCGGATGCGATCTCACCATCGACGAAGGTCGAGGCAAGCTGCTCGAAAGCTCGGGCGACGCCCGACTTGGGGGCGGATAGCACGACCGGCGAGCCCTTGTTGACCGAGATCGGTACCACGATGTCGGACGGCACGTGGGCGGCGGCCACCACGCCAAGCGTGCGCTCGACCTCGGCCAGGTCGAGCTTGACCTTCGAGTCCGAGCGGTTGAGCACGAGATGGATGCTCTCCTTGGGGATGTTGAGCAGAGACAGTGTCGCCAGGCCGATCTTGACGTTCTTGATGTTCGGGATGTCGAGGCCGGCAACCAACAACAGCTGATCGCTGACCTCCAACACGTTGAGCACGACATCGTTGAAGATCGCCGGCAGATCGATGATCACGTGACCGGCGAAGGTCCGTACGATCTCGACGAGCCGCGCCATCTGTGGGCCGGTGATCTTGTCGGCGAACGTCGGCTCGACGGGGGCGGCCAGCACCCTCAGGCCGGTCTGTTCGTGAACCGCCATCATGTTGTTCAACATGTCGGCATCGAGCACGTCGATCTGGGCGATGGCGTCGGCCACCGTCGATTCCGGGTGCAGCTTGAGCATCACGGCGACATCGCCGAACTGCAGGTGGCCGTCGATGAGCACGACCGGCTTCTTGGAGTGGCGGGCCAAAGCTGCTGCCACGTTGGTGGCGGTAACCGATTTCCCGGATCCGCCCTTCGTGGAGAAGACGGCGATGACTCGACCGACTTCACCGTCATCGTGGTCGGCGGGGTCGCTTCCCGCCGAGAAACTGACGAGCGAATCGGCTGTTGGCAGATCCTCGGCAAGGCGGTCGACGGTGTCGATCAACTGCTGCTGGTCGATCGGTGCCGAGATGACGTCCTTGACACCGACCCGCAGGGCACGGTGAAGGAGCTGCGTCGTCAGCTCGGAGGTGACCAGCACGGTTGCCACGTTCGGATATCGCTTGCCCCACGCGGCGACCGTGTCGAAGTCCTCCTGGCGGGCGCAGGAGGGTCCGAGCACCACGACGCAGGCAGCACCGTGTAGCCGGGTTTCGAGGTCCTCCAGCGACTCGGCGGTCTCAACCGTCCCTTCGAACAGGCCGACCAGGTAGTCTCGGACAGCCTGGTCGGAGTCGACGACGGCCACCCCCGCACCGGCCATCAGCCGGTGTTCGCTCTCGAAGGTGGTCTCCTCGAGACTTTCGACGGTATCGAGACCGTCGAAGCTCGAGAAGTCGTACTGGGTCATTAGTTCCCCTCACCTTCTCCGTCGTCGGTGCTGTCGGTGCTCTCGGGAACCGTTGTCGGGATCGGCGGGTCGGCGTCGGGCTGGAAGTCCTCGTCACCGGTTTCGGTGCCGTCGGACGTCGAGCCCGTCTCGCCGGAGGTGCCACCGGAGCTGGGGACCGTGCCGATGCGGCTCTCGCCATCCTCGTCGACGATGGCCAGCTGGGTGGGGTCGATCACGTCGTCGAAACCGACGTACGGGGTCAGACGAGCGCCGTCCTCTCCGGGCAGCACCTGGCCGGTCGGATCGATCGGCAGAATCGGTCGAGGCTCGTAGTCGTCGGGCACCAGCGACAGGTAGATGTCGTCGCGGCCGATGTTGAGGATGATCTGTGCCGCCTCCGGCGGAACCGCCAGCGTGATGAGGCCCCGAATCTGCACGGCCTGCGGCTCTTCACCGTCACCGCTGCCCGACTCGCCGATATCGGGAATCAGGGCCTGGCCGACAGCGAGGACCTCGGCCTTCTGGTAGACGAAGCGGGCGTCGACCGGAAACAGATCGGTGATGATCGGCCGCACGGAGTCATTGTCGGCCAGGTTGGCCGCCAGCTCGGCGGTGGCCCGATCGGTCATGTTGATGGGTGGATCGTTCTCGAAGAACGGCGTATCCCAACTGCGTTCGACCATCACGTTGACGAAGTCGCCGGGTTCGATGAGATACGCGGCTCCCCTCGTTTGATCCACGCTGACGGTGACGCTGACCTTGCCGGTCTCCTCCAGCCGGTCGGTGATGCCGGTGTTCACGATCGTCGACGACACGAAGGTGCCGGTCACGATCGCCATGTTCGGCTGGAGGTCGTGTACGGCCACGAGGCCGGCCAGCTCGGTCCGAGGATCGACGACCGCCGTTGCCGGTCGGAGCCGCTGAGCCACCAGCTCGGTGCCGATCAGTCCCTGTTCGAGAGCCGCCTCGACCGGTGTGCCCTTCGGCACCAGGGCCTTGGCCACCCAGACTTCAACGGGTGCCCCTGCCTCGCCTGCACCCGATTCGGCGCTGCGAACATAGCTGAGCAGGCCAACGGCTGCCAGGGCACCAAGGGCTACCGCAACTATTAGTATCACCGTCCGTCGTGCACTCACGACAATCTCCTCGGTCAATGGCAGGTACACGACCAGCCGCGCTTACTTGAGGTTCTTGTCGGCGCAATCCGGCTGCTTGCTTAGCAATTGTGGGAAATCATCACGGCGACGGACGGCGCGCCGGCGTCCGCGGTTCATGGCAACCGCCGATTGCGGTCGGTCCACCGTCCAAAACGCGAAGGTGGGCCACCTCGATGGCGACCCACGTTCGTTGATCTGTTGCCCGCCGAGCCGAAGCACGGTTCAGCGGGTCACCCGTCAGGCCTCCTCGGCGGCCGTGCCCTCGTCATCCGGCGTTGGATCGGCGGAAACCGATGGCGGCTCCGCTCCGGCCGGAGCCTCTGCGTCGGGGTTGCCGCCGTCGAGTTCGGCGTAGTACTCGGCCCAGGCCGCTTCGACATCAGGGTCGACCTCGCTCGGGCCGATGTAGTTGCCCTCGTCGTCGAAGGCGTGCTCACCGAAGTGCTCCTGATACTCCTGAGCCACGACGCCACCTTCGGCGGCCTGCTTGATCGACAGGCTGATCCGACGACGCTGGAGATCGATATCGATGATCTTGACCCACAACTCCTCGCCGGGGGTGACGACCTGCTCGGGAAGATCGATGTGGTGGGCCGACATCTCCGAGATGTGGACAAGTCCCTCGATACCGTCGCCGACCTGGACGAAGGCGCCGAACGGTACCAGCTTGGTGACCCGGCCGTAGACCAGCTCGCCGACGCGATGGCTGGAGGCGAACTCCTGCCATGGATCCTGCTGGGTGGCCTTCAGCGACAGACTGATTCGCTCGCGGTCGAGATCGACCTCGAGCACCTGCACGGTGACCTCGTCGCCGACCGACACCACGGAACCGGGGTGGTCGACGTGCTTCCAGGACAGCTCGGACACGTGGATCAGGCCGTCCATGCCGCCCAGATCGACGAAAGCGCCGAAGTTGACGACCGACGACACAACACCCGAGCGGACCTCGCCAGGAGTGAGGTTGGTGAGGAAGTCCTCGCGTTGTTCCTTCTGGGTTTCCTCCAGGTAGGCCCGGCGGGAGAGGACGACGTTGTTGCGGTTCTTGTCGAGCTCGATGATCTTCGCCTCGAGCGACCGGCCGATGTAGGGCTGCAGATCCCGGACCCGGCGCAGCTCCACCAGCGAGGCGGGAAGGAAGCCGCGGAGGCCGATGTCGAGGATCAGGCCGCCCTTGACCACCTCGATGACAGGTCCGGAGACCATGCCATCTCGTTCCTTGATGGCCTCGATCGTGCCCCATGCCCGCTCGTACTGGGCCCGCTTCTTCGACAGGAGCAGGCGGCCCTCCTTGTCCTCCTTCTGCAGGACGAGAGCTTCGACGTCGTCGCCGACCGAGACCAGCTCACCGGGTTCGACGTCGTTGCGGATCGAGAGTTCACGAGCGGGAATGACACCCTCGCTCTTGTAGCCGATGTCGACCAGCACCTCGTCGCGGTCGACCCGGACCACGGTTCCGTTGACCATCTGGCCGTCGTCAACCATCACCATCGACGCGGCGTAGGCGTCATCGAGCGAACCGTCGAGGTCATTGGCCACGATCTGGCGGGGGACGTAGGTGTCCTCCCCCACGGCCTCGCTCATCGTTTCGGGGGCGGTAGGCTCGCTTTCCCCGGCTGCATCGGACACGGTGGGATCGGACATGGTTGCTTCTGTACTTACTTCGGCGGTCGACACGTAACTAGGGGACACTTTCCGATAGTCATTCAGCGCTTCGACAAGACGGCACTCGTCTGACGAATGAGACGACCGGACCCGCTGGGCCGGTCTTCGCCGCTGGAGCGAAGGCGCACGAACGAGGGCGGGACTCTCCCGACCATCTCTCAGACTATCGGCTTCTGGCGGCGATCCTCCGCTACCTGTGCTTCTCCGGATCACGCGATGCGACGAGCAAGAACTCGGGTCGGTCGACGTCGGGCCGGCGGGGTCCGTAGTCGCCCGGTGTGACCCCGTGCACGGCGCGGACCCGCAATCCGACGGCCCTCGCCAGGAGCCGCAGCTCCCGCGGTGTATAGCAGGTGGTCCACAGCTCGGTGGTTCGGGGCGTCCCGTTCGGATCGAGCACGGTGGTCCACTCGTGGTTCACACCGGAATCGGCGTCGAAGGATTCCGCCGGAAGGTCCACCGACGGTGAGCCGTTCGGTCGGTCGGCATCGGTGTGACGAAGTTGGAAGTATGCCGAGAAGGCCGACACCACGAGATGTCCCCGTTCGGCGAGCGAGGCGGCCATCGCTGACAGAATAGGTTCGTCGAGTTCGAGCGGCTCGTCGAGTTCGAACGGCTCGTCGACTTCGGTCGCGATTGCTGACGCTGGTGCCGTTGCGTCGGCTGCCGTTGCGTCGGCCGACGGTCCGCCGGTGAGCCCGAAGGCCCCCTGACACAGCGAGATGACCAGGTCGAACGATCCGAGCCCGAGCTCGCCGAGTCGGCCGGCGTCGGCCCGGATGAACCGGGTCCGGTCCTCCAGCCCTTCATGGGCTGCCGCCCGCTCGGCGAGATCCACGAACACGGCCGAGATGTCCACACCAGTCACCTGATGGCCCCGCCGGGCGAGTTCCAGACTGTGACGGCCCGGACCGCAACCGACGTCAAGAACACGCGAGCCGGGAGCGAGGCCGACCATGTCGGTGAGAGCGTCGATCTCCTGGACCGTGCCCCTGGTGAACGAATAGCGGAGATAGGCGGCACCGAGGTGCTCGGCAACGGGCTCGAACCAATGCGACGGCGGCGAGCCGTCAGTGTGTTGCTCAGGCATCGTGTGTCGAATCGGGCCGGATCCCCATCACGACCACGACGTCCCGTTTCCCGGCGCGATGGTTCGACGCAGCGACCTCGGCGTATCCGCGATCGGACAGCATCGACGCGAACAGGTCGGCCTGAGCGGGCGTCCACCCATGGCTGGCGTTGCCGGTTGCCCCCGGCTCGGTCCGCTTCTCCACGGCAAGGAAGCGGGCACCGGGTGCAAGCACCTGCTCGACACGGTCCAAGGCCGCGTCGAGATCCTGCCAGTGGTGGACCGCGGCGATCGACCAGCACACCGACACCGAAGCGGGCGGCAGCTGCATCGTCTCGGCCGAGCCCTGACGCCAATCCAGGTTGCCGTCGGTGGGGCGGAACCGGGTGATGAGCTCGGCGAGCCGAAGCATTGGCGCCGAGGGATCGATCCCGATGACGTCTGCGCCCCGACGTGCGGCATGGCGCGCAGCGGTTCCGGGTCCGCAGCCGATGTCGAGAACGACGTCGTCGGATCCGACCGCGGCCAGATCAGTCACCAGCCGGGCGTCACGGCCGCGACCGACGATCATCGTCAATCCAGCCAGGTACCCGAACAAGCCACCGAACTGTCGATAGTGGGCGTGGTGGTTGGGTACGAGATCGACCATGACAGGGTGAAGGGCCTCAACCCTTGGCGTCGGCCCAGGTCGGGCCGAAGGCCAGGTTGACCTCGAGCGGAACCCGGAGGTCGAAGGCACCCCGCATGTCGTCGAGCACGACCTTGGTCATGATCTCGCGTTCCTCGGGCGGAACCTCGAGGATGACCTCATCGTGCACCTGGAGAACGAGCCGGCTGGAATACCCGCCGTCGACCAACGAACGGTGGAGCCGGACCAACGCGACCTTGAAGATGTCGGCGGCCAGCCCCTGGATGCCGGCGTTCATGGCCTGCCGCTCCCCCGCCTGGCGCAGATTGCGGTTGTCACTCAACAGCTCGGGAATGGCCCGGCGTCGACCGAACAGCGTCTCGGTGTAGCCACGGTTGCGGGCCTCGGTGACGGTGCGCTCCATGTACTCCTTGACCGACGGGAAGCCCTCGAAGTAGGCGTCGAGGATCTCCCGGGCCTCCGAAGTGGCGATGCCGAGACGCTGGCCGAGACCATAGGCCTCCATCCCGTAGGCCAGGCCGTAAGACACCATCTTCGCCTTGGAGCGCTGCTCGGTGTTGACATCGGAGGGATCGACGCCGAACACCCGGCCCGCGGTGATGTTGTGGATGTCGTCGCCCTTGGTGAAGGCCTCCACCAAACCGGGGTCGTTGGCCAGGTGGGCGATGCAGCGCAGTTCGATCTGGTTGTAGTCGGCGATCAGCAGCTCACAGCCGTCGGCAGCCACGAATGCGTGCCGGAACGTGCGGCCGAGATCGGTGCGGACCGGGATGTTGTGCAGGTTCGGGTTCTCGCTCGACAACCGCCCCGTGCGGGCCACCGTTTGATTGAACGTGGCGTGGATTCGCCCGTCCGGGCCGACCGCGTCGAGCAGCGTCTGGCCGTAGGTCGAGCGGAGCTTCTCCACCTCGCGGTATCTGAGGAGATGGTCGATGATCGGGTGCTCGCCCGACAGTTTCTCCAACGTCGCCTGGTCGGTCGAGTAGCCGGTTTTCGTCTTCTTCTGCGGGGTCAGCTCCAGCTTCTCGAAGAGGATCTCCCGCAGCTTCTTCGTGGAGTTGACATTGAACTCCTCACCGGCGTCATCCTGAATGGCCTGGGCCAGGGCGGCGGCCTCGGCCGTCATCGACGCATTCAGCTCCTCCAACTCGTTGCGGTCGACTGCGACGCCGGCCCGCTCCATGTGGGCCAGCACCGCCACCAGCGGCACCTCGACCTCCGAGTTGAGCTCGGTCAGCCCGTGCTCGTCGATCTCCGCCGACAGACGGGGTCCGAGCACCGCCACGGCGGCCGCCTCGAGAGCAGCCTCCTCGGCCGGGGTCAGCGAGTTGTCACCGAAGTCGAGCTGACCTTCCGGAACGACGCTCCCTTCCGGCAACACGTACTCGGTGTAGGTCGGAAGCAGCTCGCTGAACGGATAAGCGATACCTGCCGGATCAAGGAGATACGCAGCCAGGGAGGTGTCGAGCCGGAGACCACCGAATCCACAGTCTTGCTGGAGCAGCGCCCGAATCAGAGGCTTGGCGTCGTGGGCCTGCACCCCCGGACCTTCGGCGGAGAGGAGCTGGCGAAGCATCGGTAGGACCTGCGGATCGGCGAGAGTACCGCCGTCGAGCCAAACGATCGGGACGGGACCGACCGCGCCGGGCGCGACCGCCACCGCCAGCCCCGCGACCTCCCAGCGATGGGCCTCTTCGGAGAGCAGGCCGGCCACCGACACCGGATCCGATCCGGTGGCCAACTTCTCCACCACGGCCGCCGCCTCGGCGCCCTGCGGCGAGGAGATCGCCGTGGTCAGCTCCTTTTTCGACGCCAAGCGGGCGGCGCCCACCGACGAGGCGAACGCCTCCTCCAAGCGGGCCAGAAGCGTGCGGAACTCGAGGAAATCGAACAGTTTACGAACCTCATCGCCGTCGAAGGGCTCGATGCCGAGCAGCTCGTCGGGTTCGACCCCGAGGTCGACGTCGCGCATCAACTCCATCACCACCGCATTGATGCGGACGAGGTCTTCCGCGGCGGCCAGGTTCTCCTTCAGCTTCGGTGTCTGCTCGTCGAGGTGGGCGAAGATGCCGTCGAGGTCCCCGTACTTGTCGAGCAACTTGGCGGCCGTCTTCTCGCCGACTCCGGCAACGCCCGGCAAGTTGTCGCTGTTGTCACCCCGAAGCGCAGCGTACATGACGTATTTGGAGGGCGGTACGCCGGTTCGCTCCAGGATCCCGGCCTCGTCGTAGATGGCGTAGTCGCTCACGCCCCGCTTGTTGTAGACGACTTTGACGTGCGGATCGGTCACCAGCTGGAAGCAGTCGCGATCGCCGGTCACCAACAGCACGTCGATGCCCGCGGCGGCCGACTGCGTGGCCAAGGTCGCGAGAATGTCGTCGGCCTCGACCCCGGCCAACTCGAGCTGCCGTAGACGCAGTGCGTCGAGCACCTCGCGAACGAGCCCCATCTGCTGTTTGAGGATGTCGGGTGCAGCCGAGCGGTTCGCCTTGTAGGTCTCCACCTGCTCGTGCCGGAACGTCGGCTCTGGCCGGTCGAAGGCCACGGCGACGCCGTCGGGCTGGTGGTCGCGCACCAGGTTGATGAGCATGGAGGTGAATCCGAACACGGCGTTCGTCACCTGACCGGACGCAGTGGCCAGATCCTGGGGCAGAGCGTGGAAGGCCCGGTAGGTGAGTGAGTTCCCGTCGATCAGCATCAATGTCGGCATCGAATCCGAGCCTATGCCAACAACGCGCCGCTCACCAGGGCCGCCGGACGAATCCGATCAGGGAGTCAGATCGCCGTCGAGCACCCGTTTCGCGACGGCCTTCATCGACGACCGTGTGCTCATCGCCGTCTGCTGAAGGAATCGAAAGGCTGAATTCTCACCAAGGTCGTGCTGATCCATCAGCACGCCTTTTGCCCGGTCGACCAGCTTGCGGGTCTCGAGTTGATCGCTCAGCGACTCCGACTGTTCCGACAGTGCCACCAGTTCGCGGAACCGAGCCGATGCGAGCTCGACAGTGGCCACCAGTTCCGACTGTTGATACGGCTTGATCAGATAGGCCAGGGCGCCGGCCTCGGTGGCCTCCTGGATGAGCTCGCGCTGCGAGAACGCGGTCAGCACGACCACTGCGCACAGCCGCTGCGACACCATCTGTCGTGCGGCTTCGAGTCCACCGACGTTCGGCATCTTGATATCGACGATGGCCACGTCGGGACGTAGCTCGCGAGCCAGTGCGACGGCCTCCGCTCCATCGCCCGCCTCGCCGACGACCTCATATCCCTCGTCGGTGAGCGCCTCGACGAGATCGAGGCGAATCAGGGGCTCGTCCTCGGCGATGATGATTTGTTTCGCGCACACTGTTGACTAGCGAGCCTTCGTGAGTTGATCGAGCAGTTCGTCCTGCTGAACCTCGAGCTTTTGCAGGCGACGAATCATGGTCTCCCGGTCACGGCGAAGCGCTCCGACCGCCTTCTGAGCGTCGCGTTGCTCGGCCGCCGCCAGCGGAGTCTCCGAAACAAGGGACCGTAGCCGGGAGTCCTCGGCTTCGTCGCTCACTTGCAGCAATTGTTCGTCGAGTACCCTCAGATCATCGCGCAGCTTACGCATCTCAGTGGAAACCGAGGTCAACTTCTTCTCGATCGACGGACGAAACAACGGAACCTCCCCAAGGGCACCGACCCCCGGCGCTCATGCCCACTTGTCCGATCCAGGGGCTCTGAACCGGGTCGGACGAGGGCCGATGACGGGATATCGATTGTGCCCGGGGTGGGAGTCGAACCCACACGTCCTTTCGGACAGCGGATTTTGAATCCGCCGCGTCTGCCATTCCGCCACCCGGGCCTGTTTCGTGCGGCTCGTGACGTTGTCGCTGCCCGGCTGATTCTACATGGCCGCTCGTGGGGTGGTGTGGACTTGTTCCACGTGGGTAACGTTCTCGCCCGGATATCGGTCAGATGATGTAATGAGTGCGGTGATGATTGCTTTCACGTTCCCCGGCCAGGGTTCTCAATCCCCCGGAATGGGTGAAGCCTGGACCGACCACCCCAGTTGGGAGCTGGTCGACGAGGCGTCGGATGCCTCGGACCGTGACATCGCCCACCTGCTTTTGAGAGCCGGCGCCGATGAACTGAGAGAAACCCGCAACTCCCAGCTGTCGACGTACGTCGTGAGCATGATCGTGCTCGACGCCGTGGAGCGTACGGGACTGGAGCCGGCATTTCACGCCGGTCACAGCCTCGGTGAGTACTCCGCCCTGACGGCGTCCGGTGCTCTCGGCTTCTCGGCCGGTGTGCAGCTGGTCACCGAACGGGGCGAGGCCATGCAGGCCGCAGCCGACGACACCGACGGCACGATGGCGGCGGTCCTCGGGCTCGACGACGAGAAGGTCGACCTGGCCTGCCGGCGGGCCGACGGTGAGGTGTGGGTCGCCAACTACAACTCGGCCGGACAGGTCGTGATCGCCGGTGATCCCGACGGCATCACCAAAGCCGGTGAACTGGCCAGGGATCTTGGCGCCAAACGCGTCATGCCGATCAACGTGGGTGGTGCTTTCCACACTCCGTTCATGTCGCCGGCCCGCGATCGACTGCGCAAGGCGTTGGCCGAGGTTGAGTTCCGAGCCCCGAACCGACCGGTGTTCGCCAATGTCGACGCGCTGCCCCACAGTGAGGCCTCCGAATGGCCCGGCCTTCTGGGTGCCCAGCTGACGAGCCCGGTGTTGTGGCGGCACACCCTCCACGCTCTCGACGAGGCGGGAGCCACCGTGTTTCTCGAACTCGGACCGGGCACGACACTGACCGGTCTGATCAAGCGAACGGTCAAGGGCAAGACCGCCCTCTCGGTCAACACCCCGGCCGATGTCGACGCGCTCCTGGAACGTCTGTCGGGCGCGTCGAAATCGGGCGGCGGGGTCGAGGGTGAACGGCTCTACGCCGTCGAACGCCTGATCGTGAGCCCGGCCACCGGCGTGTTCGAGCCGGTCGACGATCTGGCCGACGGCCAGGAGATCCGCGTCGGGCAGCCGGTCGGTCGGGTCGGCGAGACGGAGGTTCGTTCGGCGTTCGAGGGTTCGCTGCAGGGGCTCCTGGCGCTCGCCGGCGAACGTGTCACCACATCCCAACCACTAGCGTGGCTGCGTAGCGCCTCGCTCGGAACACCGTAACCCGTGCTCATTCGCCTCCGCCCGAACACCCGCCCGCTCCCACAAGGAACGTCGACATGACCGACAATCAAACGGGAACCCGTCAAACGAGAGACAGTCTCGGCCCGCTGACGAGCCCGGACGGCGTTACCGCCGCCGGTATCGGCCCGTGGGGCTTCAACATCAGCGGCGTGGGCGCCGCTCTGCCCGACAAGATTCTCACCAACCACGATCTGACGGCGTGGATGGACACCACCGACGAGTGGATTCGGGAGCGAACCGGCATCGGCGAGCGCCGGATCGGCGGGTCCACGTCGGGTCTCGCCACAGAGGCGGCCAGGATCGCGCTGGCCGAGGCCTCGGTCGACGCCGCCGACATCGACCAGGTCATCCTTGCCACGACGTCACCCGACTACATCTGCCCCGGTACCGCACCGGCAGTCGCCAACGAACTGGGGCTGTCCTGTGGGGCCTTCGACGTCCAGGCCGCCTGCTCGGGCTGGGTCTACGGCTTGATCGTCGCCAACGGGCTCCTGTTGCAGGGCATGGATCGGATCCTGGTCATTGGCGCGGAGTCGCTCGACCGCATCACCGACTATCACGATCGGGGAACCGGCATCCTGTTCGGCAACGGAGCCGGCGCCGCCGTGGTCGAACGTACCGGTGACGGAGGTGGCCGGCTGCTGAGCTGGGATCTCGGCTCGGCCGGCAACTTCGTTCACATCCTCTATGCCGAGCACGGCGACGTGCTCAAGATGGACGGCAAGGAGGTGTTCCGCCAGGCGGTCACCGTCATCCAGCATTCGGCCAAGACATCGCTCGAACGGGCCGGCCTGACCGTTGACGACATCGACCTCGTCATCCCCCACCAGGCCAACATCCGGATCGTCGAGTCGGCGTGGCGCAAACTCGGCTTCTCGATGGACAAGACGGCGATGGTGCTCGAACGAACCGGCAACACGTCGGCCGCGTCGATCCCCCTGGCCTTGAAGGAGGCCGAACTGAACGGGCGGGTGAACCCCGGTGACACGGTGATGTTCATCGGTTTCGGGGCCGGTATGACCTGGGCCAGCGCCATCGTCGAGTGGGGAGAAGAGTGAACCGGATCGCTTTCGTGACCGGCGGAAGCCGTGGTATCGGCCTGGCCACCGCCCGGGCGTTGGCCGACGACGGTCATCAAGTGATCATCGGCTCCCGGTCGAAGCCCGACGATCTCGACCCGGCACTGACCTGGGTCCAGTGCGATATCACCGATGGCGACTCGATCAACGGCGCCTTCGACGAGATCGAGTCCACGTTCGGTCCGGCGTCGATCGTGGTGGCCAACGCGGGCATTACCCGCGACAAGCTGGTGCTGCGAATGTCGGAAGACGATTTCTGCGAAGTAGTCGACGCCAACCTGACCGGCGCGTTTCGGGTGGCCAAAAGGGCCATTCGGCCCATGATGAAGAACCGATGGGGGCGAATCGTGCTGATGTCGTCGGTGGTCGGTGCCCTGGGACAGGCCGGCCAGGCCAACTACGCAGCATCAAAGGCCGGTCTCGTCGGCCTGGGTCGATCGCTCGCCCGCGAGTTCGCCTCCCGCGGGATCACTGTCAATCTGATCGCCCCCGGGCCCGTGGAAACCGACATGCTGGCCGCCGCCGGCGACGGCACCATCGAGGCGATGGTGGCTGCGGTTCCCGTCGGCCGGATCGGCCGCCCCGAGGAAGTGGCGGCCGCGGTCTCCTTTCTGACCTCCGAGCAGGCCGGCTACATCACCGGCGCGACCATTCCCGTCGACGGCGGGTTGGGTATGGGTGGCGGCTTTGGAGGCTAGATTCAAGTGAGCAACGAGAAACAGTTCCAGGAGGAACACTGTGAGTGATGATTCGAAGTTCGAGGCATTCCAGAAGTGCGCCGTCGAGGTGCTCTCGGTTGATGCCGACAAGGTGACCCGCGAGGCCCGATTCGCCGAGGACCTCGACGCCGACAGCCTCGACCTGGTCGAGCTCGTCATGGCGCTCGAAGAGGAGTTCGGTGTCTCGGTCGAGGAGGAGGAGCTGGAAGGCATCGAGACTGTGGGCGCCGCCTATGATCTGGTGGTAGGGAAGATCTGATGAACAGGGCGGTCGCCGTCACCGGCGTCGGGGTGGTGGCACCCTGCGGTATCGGGCCGGACGCTTTCTGGGAGGGTCTTCTTCGCCCGCCGGTCGACGGCGATCGCGTCATTCCGGACTGGGATCCATCGCCGTGGTTCGCCAATCCGAAGGAGGCCCGTCGGGCCGATCGTTTCACTCAGTTCGCCCTGGCGGCGACCGACATGGCCTTGGAGCAGGCCGGCGATGTAGCCGCCGACCCGGCTCGAATGGGTGTCATGATCGGCACGGGCATCGGTGGCATCCGAACCAACGAGGAACAGATCATCATCCGCCACGAGAAGGGCGATCGACGAGTGTCGCCGTTCCTCATTCCGATGATGATGCCCAACGCGGCAGCGGCCAGCGCCTCGATGCGTCACGGGTTCCAGGGCCCGTGCGAAGCCATTGTCACCGCCTGCGCCGCCGGCACCCACTCGATCGGCGCGGCGCTCAACACGATCCGGATGGGTCGCTGCGATGTGATGCTGGCCGGAGGCAGCGAAACTCCGACCTGTCCGACCGCGCTGGCGGGGTTCAGCAACATGACCGCACTGTCGTCCACCGGCGAATCCC
Organism: Acidimicrobiales bacterium; assembly: GCA_041584095.1. GTDB lineage: Bacteria > Actinomycetota > Acidimicrobiia > Acidimicrobiales > SZUA-35 > JAHELU01. The sequence goes on from JBFHEP010000001.1 coordinate 22,533, forward strand.
GGCCGTTCGACGTTCGACGCAACGGCTTCGTCATCGCCGAGGGTGCCGCTGTTCTCGTCCTGGAGGAGCTGGACCACGCGAAAGCCAGAGGGGCCGAGATCCTGGCTCTTGTCATGGGCACGGCAAGCACGGCCGACGCGCACCACATCACGGCTCCGGCGCCGGGGGGTTTGGGAGCGGTCCGCTGTATGGAACTCGCCCTTTCCGATGCCGGTCTGTCGGCCGGCGACATCGTTCAGATCAACGCCCACGGGACCTCCACCCCGCTCAACGACGCCGCCGAGGCCGAGGCCATCACCAAGGTCTTCGGGGCGCCAGGTCCGCCCGTCACCTCGACCAAGGGTGTCACCGGTCACGCATTGGGCGCAGCCGGAGCGCTCGAGGCGGCGGCGGTGGTCATGTCGATCCGGAGGAAGCTGATTCCGCCGACCATGGGCTTCGCCGAACGGGATCCGGAGCTACCGGAAATCGACATCGTGGCCGGCGAGGCCCGATCCTGGACGCCCGGTGCGGCGATCTCCAACAGCTTCGGCTTCGGTGGTCACAACGGCTCGATCATCATCGGACCAGCCGAATAGCATCCCCTCAGGCGTCGGCCAACACGAACATCAGCTCGGCCTGACAGGCGGTCGTACCGTCGACGGAGGCCACGGCGTCGCCCTTACCCGCTCGGCCGGTGAGCCGGGTCAGCTCGACCCGCACGTCGAGCTTTTCCCCCGGAACGACCTGGCGTCGGAACTTCACCCTGGACGTGCCGGCCAGCAGCGGGATCTTGCCGGTGAATCGAGGGTCGGACAACACGCCGCAGGCGCCGATCTGAGCCAGCGATTCGAGCATCAGAACACCGGGCAGCGTCGGCCGACCGGGGAAATGGCCGGGGAAGAACCACTCGTCGCCGGTCAGAAACCAAGTCCCCCTTGCCAACCGCCCCGGGATCAGCTCGGTGATCTCGTCGAGCAGGAGGAACGGGGTTCGATGGGGCAACAGCTCGGTTGGATGGGGATACTCGCCGCTACTCATGGTGGCCCCAAGAGTAACCGGCTGTAAGTGGTCGGGTGGGACCAGCGGCTGCGAAGGACGTGACGGAAAACGGCGATGGACGCCCGTTTGGGCGTCCATCCCGGTAGAGGCACGATCGGAACCACCATTGTGGCGCCTCAGCGACCTCCAGTCCCCGCTACTGGGCGGCGGGACCAGTTGTTGGGCGGTAGGTACTCGTCAGTGGCGAATCAGCTACCTTTGCCGGCGGCCTTGAGCTTGGTCAGGGCACTCACCTTGGTGGCGGTGGACGCTGGAATCTGCATCTTCTCGCCCGTCTGGGGGTTGTGACCCATTCGGGCCTTGCGGTTGACCCGCTCGACCTTCAGCCAACCCTGAATCGTCACGTCGCCACCGTCGGAAACGGTGTCGGCCATCACGTCGAACATTCCGGCGATGGAAGCCTCGACGTCCTTCTTGCTCACGCCGGTGCGATCGGCGACATTGTCTATTAGCTCTGATTTGTTCATGCGAACTCCTTTGGGGTATCGGCCCGCCACTTCGGGGGACTCTGGAAAGTGGAGCCTCCGCGAATCACAATGTCAAGGATTTAGCCATCATTCACCTGGCTGAAACCCGCGCCATCAGTGCGGAATCGGGCCGTCTGTGCGAATCACAAGGTGCCAGCAACACTATCCACTTTGCAACCTCGGCTGTCGGATAGCTCAACATTTCGTGCCGGACCGATGCCTGTCGATTCGACCGTCTTCAACGACGTCGAGGGCCTCACGAACCACACGATCCGCCAGGTCGGTGCGTGCCGGAAGGCGATCGCACGTCATATCCTGTGGATCTGACGCCAATCGATGCGCGCTCGTGGGCAGCGGCGCCCGCCGGACCGCTCCGAGAGGGAATAGATTCAGGTTGCGGCCAGTTCCGAAGTGGATGGTGACGTTGGTGGATTCCTCGAAGACAACGAACGACAGCCGATTCGACGACTACGTACTTCCCGAACTCGAGGTGCTGTACCGCACCGCCTGGTCGCTGACCCGATCCGACGCCGACGCCCAGGATCTGATGCAGGACACGCTGCTGCGGGCCTACCGGTCCATCGATCGGTTCGACGGCCGCTACCCACGGGCGTGGCTGCTCACGATCATGCGCAACGCGAACATCAACCGGGTGCGCAAAAAGAAGCCGGACCTGCTGAACGACCCGGATCTGACGTTCGAGCGGTCCCAGGATTTCGCCGACCACGATGACCCGGAGGCACTTGTCGTTTCGCCAGTGCTCGATGCAGCCATCGAGGATGCGTTCCGACAGCTCTCGGACGACTTTCGCGAGGTCGTGGAACTGGTCGACCTCGACGGTCTCGCCTATCAGGAGGCGGCCAATGTTCTCGGCATACCGGTTGGAACGGTCATGAGCCGGCTCCACCGGGCCCGAGGTCGAATACGTGAACATCTGAAGCAAACAGGTTTGGACCAGGAGGTGAGGACCCGATGAGACGACTCCTTGATCGCCTTCGAGGCTCAATGTCCTGCGGCGACGTGCTCAAGGTGATCCAGTCTTACATCGACGGCGAGATCGACGCCGACACGGCTCGCAAAGTGGCGGCCCATCTCGACCAGTGCCACCCCTGCACCGACGAGGAGCATCTCTACGCTCAGATCAAGGCATCACTTGCTCGACGTCGTCGCCAGGTCGACATGGACGTGCTCGAGCAGCTGATGTCCTACGGTGAACGCCTCAAGACCGAACCGAGTCACGGCGACTGACCCAGGCTCCGACCAGGAATTGGTGGCCATCGGCGTAGGCCGGTGCTACGATCACCAGAGTGTTGCTGCTGCTCGACCTTCGACTTCTGAACCCGGCCGCTTAGTCAAGCGCGTCGGGATTCAACACGTCGAAGTTCAAGCGTCTCAGTCGCCCGGCCCCGCACCGGTGCCGTCGCAGCAGCACCCTGGGTCTCGTCCGCTCACCGTGAGCCGACCCCCGACCTGTGGTGATTGAGGACACGGGAACTTCCTGCCAAGTACGCACCCCGGCCGATCGGTTCGGCGGGGAGGCATCCGTCGGACCAAACCGCCCCCACCCAACCCCCTCACCAACGCCACCGGGGCCCACGCAAGGAGACCCTCAATCATGTCAACCCCAGCCACGTCAACCCAGTCCATGTCAACGACGCAGCGAATGCCCATCGAGAAGTACCGGTCGTTCGCCCCGATCGACCTTCCCGACCGGTCCTGGCCGACGGCCGTCACCACCAAAGCCCCGCTGTGGTGCAGCGTCGACCTCCGCGACGGTAACCAGGCGCTGATCGAGCCCATGGACCCCGACCGCAAGCGGATGATGTTCGACACGCTGGTCCAAGTCGGCTTCAAGGAGATCGAGGTCGGGTTCCCCGCCGCATCCGAGACCGACTTCGACTTCGTGCGCCAGATCATCAGCGACGGCGCCATCCCCGACGACGTCACCATCCAGGTGCTCACCCAGGCCCGGGAGGAGCTGATCGACCGCACCTACGAGTCGCTGGTCGGAGCCAAGCAGGCCATCGTCCACCTCTACAACTCGACGTCGACCGTGCAGCGTCGTGTCGTGTTCGGGCTCGACGAGGCCGGCATCACCGAGATCGCCGTCAACGGTGCTCGACGCTGCGTGGCCAATGAGGCCAACGTGGCCGGGACCCGAATCCGCTATGAATACTCACCGGAGTCGTTCACCGGCACCGAGTTGCCGTTCGCCCGCGACATCTGCGAGGCCGTCATGGACGTCTTCGAGCCGACGGCCGACGACCCGTTGATCCTCAACCTGCCGGCGACGGTCGAAATGAGCACCGCAAACATCTACGGCGATCAGATCGAGTGGTTCCACCGCAACATCAAAGACCGGGAGTCGATCGTCCTGTCGCTTCATCCTCACAACGACCGTGGAACCGCGGTAGCGGCTGCGGAGTTCGGCGTCATGGCCGGCGCCGACCGGGTCGAGGGCACGCTGTTCGGCAACGGAGAGCGGACGGGCAACGTCGACGTGGTCACCCTGGCCCTGAACCTGTTCAGCCAGGGCATCGATCCCGGCCTTGACCTGAGCGAGATCAACGAGCTGCGCCGGGTGGCCGAACACTGCAACCAGCTGCCGGTCCACCCCCGTCACCCCTACGTCGGCGACCTCGTCTACACCGCGTTCTCGGGATCGCATCAGGACGCGATCAAGAAGGGGTTCGAGGCCATGGAGCGCACAGGCCAGACCCTGTGGGAGGTTCCCTACCTGCCAATCGATCCCCAGGATGTCGGCCGGACCTACGAAGACGTCATCCGCGTCAACTCCCAGTCGGGCAAGGGCGGTGTCGCCTACCTGCTCAAGACCGAACAGGAGCTCGACCTGCCCCGACGCCTGCAGATCGAGTTCACCCGGGTCATCCAGCAGATCACCGACACCACTGGCAAGGAGATCACCGGCAACCAGATCTGGGAGGAGTTCCGGAACCACTATCTGGCACCGTCGAAGCCCTACGAACTGGTCTCGTTCAAGACCTCGCAGAACGTCAAGGGCGCCGACCGCTCCGTGGTCAAGGCCAAGGTCAGCGTCGACGGCGAGGAGGTCCGGATCGAGGGTGAGGGCGGGGGCGCCGTGGAAGCGTTCACCAATGCAGTCCGCGAGCACTTCGGCGCCGACCTGCGAGTCCTCGACTACCACGAGCACGCCATCGGCGCCGGGGCCGACGCTCAAGCGGTGTGCTACATGGAGCTCAAGGTCGGCGAACGCGAGCTGTGGGGCGTCGGCATGCACGGCGACATCGTCACCGCATCACTACGGGCCATCGTTTCCGGTGTGAACCGGGCCAGGGAGATCTGATCCCCCGGGGCGCCGTTCCTCGGCCACCGTAGGACTGTGCGCTGCAGATGCGAAAACCCGGGTCTGTAGCGCACAGAGGGCGCCCCCTCTGCCGTTCGCCGATCAACCGGCGATGACGGCGGTGTCCGGGTGATAGGCCGACCAGGCGAACCAGAACGTGTTCAGATGGCCGACCGGCTGGAGCCGCTCGCCGGCGAGCGGACCGTCGACGGCCTCGCCGGTCACGGTCCACGTTGTTCCGGTCTGATCATCGACGAATCCATCGCCGTCGACCGTGAAGGACAGCGACTCGCCGTCGACCGACAGCGGGACGAAGACGCCGGTCTGACCGACATCCCGCCCAGCGGCCACTGCCGCCCGGTCGAGGGCCGAGGCCAAACCGGGGCGGTGGAGGACCACCACCGTCTCCCCTGCGACGTCGACCTCGTGGACCGATGGCGTCTCGCCGAGTTCGAGCGTGACCGCGGCGGCGAGACCGTTGCGTAGGAGTCCGACGACCCGGGCCTTGGGTTCGAGGCGGGGGTCGACATCGCCTTGGAAGAAGCCGGCGAACGGATCGGAGGCCTCCTCGTCGTACCCGACGTAGGGGTTGGTGCCGTAGTCGCGCCTCACACCGGTGTCACGGGTCAAAACCAGAGCATCGGGGTGCTGGGCGGTGAACTCCTCAAACGACAGCATCTGGACCGGTATCGGGTCGAGGCGTGCTCCGGCGTAGTGCCCGACGACTCCCTCGCCGGTGAAGTGGGCCCAGAGCGATTCGGTCTGACGGTCGTACATGACCAGCGCCGACTGGTAGAGCGAGCCGGATGTGCCGAAATCGAGAATCCGCTCACCCACTCGGCGATCGAACGCCACCGCCGAGTTGCACAATGGACAGTACGTGACGCTGATCGGGACGCCGCCGACCTCGTCGTTGACGATCTCGTGCCACACCATGATCTGGATCGGATAGGCCCGGACGTCGTCGTCGATGTCGACGACCACGACCGCCTCCGTCGGCTGCACGAATTCCACCTCGTCGACCGGCAGAAACTGTGGGGCGTCGATCGCCGGAATAACGTCTGGCGCAAGGACCGGCACGATGTCGGATGGCTCGATGACCGGTGGTGGGAAATTGGCTAGATCGGCATCGCCCTGCAACGCGGAAGCGGCCGGTTCGATGTCGTAGTCGACATTCTTGTAGGCGGCGCCGACCACCTCGAACCCGGCGTCGTTGACCAGCGGACCCCCGTCTCGAGGGCCTGCCTCCGCGGTCGACGACACCGTGGAGCCACCATCTGGTTGGCCGACATCACCGACCTCCGATGTTGCGGGGGAACATGCCGCCGAGACGAGCGCAACGGCTAGGGCGGTGCCCAGCAACCGGGGTCCACGTCGACGTCCGGTCCGCACGTGAGTGGTGGCCGGTGTTCCGCTCGCGGTGTCCATGTAGGGACAACCCCCAGTACAAGGTGAAACTTCCCCTCGTCATCCGGCCCTCGTCGTCGGCCTAGGACCCGGCCTCCAACCGATCGCCCCCGACACCGGTGTAGCGGGACATCGGCCTGGCCCAACGCTTCTCCCACCAGCCGATGTCTCGGGCGTGGGCGTGAAAGTGGCCCGGCACCTGTCGCATCTCCCGGTCGATCGTCCAACCGGTTCCGCTGAACCGCTGGTCGGCTCCCTCGCTCAACAGCGCGAGGAGGCGTTCGACCACAACATCGTTCGGCTCCGGACCGTGATGCCACCAGACGACCATCGGGACCGAGCAGACCTCGCAGTCGGCCACCCAACCATCTCCCGATTCGGCATACCAGTGGGTGAATCGGGCGGCAGCGCACAGTTGACAGTCGGGATCCTCCGGCGGAAAGGGGCGAGGTCCGACGGTTGGCGTCAAACCGCTCCTCAGCGCACCGGGCCCGACGCCACCGAGTCGAGACCGGCCCGGAGCTCGGCCACGAACTCCACGGCCGGGTCGATCGAGCCGGCATCGATGATCTTGCGAATCAACGCCGACCCCACGACGACACCGTCGGCCACCTCGGCCACCTCGGCCGCCTGCTCCGGATTGGAGATACCGACGCCGACCAGAACCGGTTTATCGGTGATGTCCTTCAATCGGCGGGCGATGTCGGCGGCGCTGGCTGCCAGCTCGTCCCGCTCGCCGGTGATGCCGATCAGACCGACGCCGTAGACGAAGCCCCGCGACCGTTCGACGATCGCCGGGAGACGGCTGTCGGGCGCCGTCGGCGCCGCCAAAAGGACGGTTTCGATTCCGGCGTCGTCGGCGGCCCGGGCCCATGGCCCGACCTCCTCCAACGGGAGATCGGGAAGGATGGCGGCGCAGATGCCGGCCTTGTTCAGCTCGGCCGCAAATCGACGATGACCCATCCGGTAACACAGGTTGTAGTAGGTCATGACCGCCAGCGGGATCTGTGGATTGAGATCACCGAGCGTCGACAACGCCCCCTCGGGCGTGATTCCGGCCTTGAGCGCCGCCGTCGACGACTCCTGAATCGTCGGCCCGTCCATCACCGGATCGCTGAACGGTACACCGATCTCGATGGCGTCGGCTCCAGCCGTGGTGAGGCCCTCCACCAGAAGATGCCAGCTGTCGCTCGGATACCCGGCGGTGATGTATGGCACGAGCAGCTTGCGGCCTTCGGCCCGCAGGGCCCGCAGATGGGCCTCGAGCCGTCCCGGTCCGGGCGCCGCGGGGGCGGACAGCGGCGTGTCGGCTGGTGATTCGATCTCGGTCATCATCGTCTCCGCAGTCGTTCTCGGTTTGGGGGTGCTCGGCAAGGGTGCTCGCCGAGCATGCCGGGTCAAGCGTGCTCGGCCGAGCGAATCGGCATCTCGGGATCGAAATCGACCGTCTCCAGCGCCAGCGGATCGCCCGCCCTGATGGCCTGGACCTGAGCGACGTCCTTGTCACCTCGGCCCGAGAGGTTCAACAACACGGTTCGGCCCCGCAGTGTCTCGCGGTTCTCGACGATCCAGGCCAGTCCGTGAGCCGGTTCGAGGGCGGGTATGATGCCCTCGGTGCGCGACAGCAGTTCGAATGCGTCGAGGACCTGGGCGTCGGTTACCGCCTCGTAGCGGGCCCGACCGATGTCGGCCAGGTGGGCGTGCTCGGGTCCGACACCAGGGTAGTCGAGTCCGGCCGAGACCGACTGGGCTTCGAGCACCTGCCCGGCCTCGTCCTGCATGAGGTACGACATGGAGCCGTGGACGACACCGACCACTCCCCTGCCGATCGCCGCCCCTCCGGCGGGCTCGACACCGACGAGTTCGGCCGTCGTGTCGACGAAGCCGGAGAAGATCGCGATGGCGTTGGAACCGCCGCCCACGGCGGCGACCACCACATCCGGTAGCCCGCCGTCGAGCAGGTCCAGGCACTGCGCATGGGCCTCCCGGCCCAGCACCCGGTGGAACTCCCGCACCATGAACGGGTACGGGTGAGGACCCATCACCGAGCCGAGAAGGTAGTAGGTGCTGTCGACCGACGCGACCCAGTCGCGCAGCGCCTCGTTGACGGCATCCTTCAGGGTTCGGCTGCCGGACAGCGCCGGGCGAACTTCGGCCCCGAGGAGCTCCATACGGTAGACGTTGAGCGCCTGGCGGCGGACGTCGACCTCGCCCATGTAGACCACACAGTCCTGGCCGAGCAGCGCCGCGGCCGTGGCGGTGGCCACCCCGTGCTGTCCGGCACCGGTTTCGGCCACGATCCGGGACTTGCCCATCCGTTTGGCCAGCAATGCCTGACCGAGGACGTTGTTGATCTTGTGGGAGCCGGTGTGGTTGAGATCCTCCCGCTTCAGCAGGATCCGGATGCCCAGCTCGGCCGACAGGTTGTGGCACTCGGTCAGCGGTGAGGGCCGTCCGGCGTAGCCGGTGAGCAGCTCGTCGAACTCGGCGTGGAAACCCGGGTCGGACCAGGCGTCACGGAACGCCGCCTCGAGTTCCTGACAGGCCGGCACGAGCGTTTCCGGGACGAAGAGCCCGCCGAACCGGCCGAACCGGCCGATTGAGCCGGGATCGCCCATGAGCGACTCACCCTTGCCGTCCCCGGTGGCATCGGCAGGGGCCGAGGTCGTCGAGTCTGCCGTCTCTACCATCTTGTCTCCTCGTAGCGTTGATCATCGCCCAACTCGTCGATGCCGAACAGACCGCCGGCCGAGGCCGCAGCCGAGTCGAGATCGGCCGCCGCCCGCCGGGCGTTGACGATGAAGCGACGGACCTTGGTCGGATCCTTGAGCCCGGGGGCGGATTCGACGCCACTGGCCACATCGACACCCCACGGTCGCGCCACGTCGATGGCATCGGCCACGTTCTCGGCCGTCAGCCCGCCGGCCAGGATGAACGGTCGGCCACCCAGGATCAATTCGAGGTTGGACCAGTCGAACACCTGCCCGCTGCCGGGACGTGGTGAGTCGATGAGAAGTCGGTGCGGTCCGTAGTCCGCGCTTCCGGTCAAAGCCGGGTCGGCAATACCGAACGCCCGGATCAGACCCGGCACCCGTTCGGCCACCCAGCGGCAGTCCTCGGGGGTCTCGTCGCCGTGGAGCTGCACCACGTCGATGCCGAGACCTTGGGCAGTCTCCACGACCTCCTCGCGACGCTGGTTGCGAAACACGGCGACGGCCATCACGTCCGGTGGAAGACGGCGCATGATGTCGCGAGCCGTGTCGAGAGCGATCCGACGGGGAGAATCCGCGAAATTCAGCCCGATCGCATCGGCTCCGAGGCCTGCTGCCAGCAGGGCATCGTCGGCAGTCGTCACGCCGCAGATTTTCACGAACACTGCCTTGCACGGTAGCGGCATCACAGGTCGGTCGAGACGAAATCAGCTGCTCAGGAGGTGGAGGAGGAGCCGATCGTCGCTGCTCGCATGGCGACAACGGCACCGGCGGGATCGCCGCTGCGGACGAGGGTCTCGCCGACGAGTGCGGCCTTGTAGCCGGCGGCGAACAGCGGGGGGAGATCGCCCGGGCCGCGAATACCGGATTCGGCGACCGAGACGACGTGATCGGGGATGACCCCGGCCACCCTGATGGCCCGGTCCTGGTCGACGTCGAACGTCACGAGGTCTCGCTGGTTGACGCCGACGAGTGTTGCTCCGACAGCCAACGCCCGCTCGACCTCGGGCTCGTCGTGGGTCTCGACGAGGGCGTCGAGACCGAGCTCGCCGGCCAGGTCGTGGAAGTCCCGCAACTCCCGGTCGTCGAGGGCGGCCACGATCAACAGAACGGCGTCGGCCCCCATCAGCCGGGCGTCGACGACGTCGTGTGCACTCACGGTGAAATCCTTGCGGATGACCGGCAGGTCGGCAGAGGCTCGCGCCAGCGCCAGATCGTCGGGCGATCCGCCGAAGAAGGCGCTGTCGGTGAGAACCGAGAGGCAGCTGGCGCCTCCGGACGCGTAGGCGCGGGCCAGCTCCGCCGGGTCGAGATCCGGTGCGAGATCCCCCTTCGACGGCGATCGCCTTTTCACTTCACCGATCACCGCCATGCCGTCGGTGGCGGCCAGTGCGGCCCGAAAGCCGCGAGGCTCGTCATCCCGGACCGTCGCCCTGTCGATCAGCGTGTCGAGTGATCGCTGATCGGCGGCCGCCGTTTCCCGATGGGCGGCAAGGATCCGGTCGAGATACGTCGCGGCCATGGGCCCTGTATAGCCGATTCAAGCCGACGTCGACCATCGGCGCGTCCTCTCGGAGCGTCGGCCCGATCATTCACGCCCTCCTAACATTGCCGTCCTACGCTGGTCACCAATGGGCAGAGGTCGAATCCACAGTTCGAGGTCGAGTCGGTGACGGCGATCGTCGTCGTGGAGGACGAAACCGACATCGGCGATCTGCTCGCCCTCTACTTCCGAAAGGAGGGCTGGACGGTCCATGTCACCGACAACGGTGCGGACGGACTCGAGGTCATCCGGGCCCGCCGGCCGGATGTCATCGTGCTCGACGTAGGTCTCCCCGGTGAGATGGACGGATTCGACGTCTGCCGGGAGGTTCGCCGCAGCTCGAACACACCAATCCTGTTCCTGACGGCTCGCGACGACGAGATCGACCGGATTCTCGGACTCGAGATCGGCGCCGACGACTATGTGACCAAACCATTCTCACCCCGAGAGATCGTGGCCCGAATCAAAGCCATCATGCGGCGGGGTAAGGACGACCTGGCACGTTCCGACGTACGCTTCGACACGATCCTGATCGATCTGGATCGCCATGAGGTCACGGTCGACGACGAGCCGGTGGCCCTGGCCACGCAGGAATGGGAGCTGCTGGCGGCCCTGGCTCAGCACCGTGGTTCGGTGCTCAGTCGACGGCAGCTGCTCGATCTGGCCTGGGGTATCGACTGGATCGGTGATCCGAGGACCGTTGATGTCCACGTTCGCCAGCTTCGACGAAAGCTTGGTCCCGAGCTTCCGCTGGCCACCGTGCGGGGCGCCGGCTACCGGTTGGGGTAGGACGACCTGACGATGCAACGACGGCTCGCTCTGGCTTTGGCCCTCACCGCTCTTGCCGCCGTCGTGCTCGTCGGCCTCGGTGTGGTGCTGCAAGCCAACCGGGGGGCTCGGAGTGAGGCAACCGAGAACGTGACCCGGGCTGCCGAAGCGATCGCCGAGCTTTCGGCGGGTACACGACGGCTCGGCGACTTCGGTCGCCAGCTGGCGCTGTCCCGCCAGGCGTTCGATTTCGAGGCTCTACAGGTGGTGTTGGTCACCGACGAGGGCGAGGTGTTGCAGGCGGGCGGCGCAGCAGGCCGGATCGGACGGGCTGAACCTCCGCCGGCTGACGACCCCGCGCTGGCGGACCTGCCGTCGGTTCTCGGATCGGATCAGCTGGCGGTCTTTCGATCGGGTGAACCGGTTGTCGTCGACGGTGAAGGCAGGGTGATCGTGCTCATCGAACTGGACGTCGACGCGCCGGATCGGCGCCGGATCGACGGCCGACTCGGCCTGGTGGCGGCCGAGCGGGTGCTGGCGCTTCCCCGCCGGGCCATCGGCTGGTTCCTCTGGTCGAGCCTCGTCGTGCTGGCCGGCGCCTCACTGGCCGGGGTGGTGCTGGCCCGGCGCCTGGTCCGACCGATTCGAGCCATCCAGCGGACGACGGCGTCGATCGCCGCCGGTGACCTCCGGGCCCGAACCGAGGTGAGAGGAGACGACGAATTGGCCGACCTCGGCAACTCGGTCAACGTCATGGCCGGCGAGCTGGAGCGATCCAAGCAACTGGATCAGCAGTTCCTCATGTCGGTCTCCCACGATCTTCGTACCCCGCTGACCGCGATCGGCGGTTACGCCGAGGCGCTGGCCGACGGCACGGCGACCGACCGAGCGGCGATCGGCAGGATCATCGGCCAGCAGGCCGGCAGGCTGGAGAGGCTGGTTCAGGATCTGCTCGACCTGGCCCGGCTCGATGCCAACCAGTTCCGACTTCACCCCTCGACGATGGATCTGGCCGTGGTCGCCGGCCGGTCGGCGGCGGAGTTCGTGGCCTCGGCGACGACCAGGGGGGTGGATCTTTCCTTCGAGCGGGAAGCCGGCATCGCTGTTCCCGTCCAGGCCGATCCTGATCGCGTGGCCCAGGTGATCAGCAATCTGGTCGAGAACGCCGTCAAGTTCGCCGACTCCTCGGTGGTCGTCCTCGTGACGAGGCAGGGCTCGCACGGCATCGTGTCGATCCGCGATGACGGGCCCGGCATCGACGCGGCCGACCTGCCCCACATCTTCGACCGGCTGTACTCCGGCCGGATCCAGCCGAAGCGGTCGGAGAGCTCGACCGGCCTGGGGCTCACCATCGTGCGCGAGCTCACCGTGGCGATGGGAGGCACGGTCACCGTGACCCGGAACACAGACCGAGGATCCCGGTTCGAGATTCGGCTTCCGCTGACCGAGGCGTCAGCCGATATCTGAGGACGCCGGGGACGGGAGAGGCAGCAGGTCGACGGTGATTGTCGACCCGTCGGCCGTTTCGACGTCGGCCCGGCCGGGAATCTCAACGCCCCGCTTGACGTAGGCCATGCCGACAAGGCCCAGCGACGGCGATCGAGCCGCGCTCGTGAGCCGGCCCGCTTCGGCCCCGTCGACGATCAGAGCAGTTCCGGTCGCCGGGACCGACTCCGACGGGCCGATCAGCCGCACCAGGCGGGTGGGTGTGTTGCTGCCTCGGGAGTCGATACGGGCCACGAGCTCCTGTCCGACGTAGCATCCCTTGTCGAAGTCGACCGATGCGTCGACGACACCGGCTGCGGCCGGGATGGTCGAGGAGTCGAGTTCGCGACCCATCGACGGCAGACCCTGCAGAATCCGGATCAGCTCCATGGCTTCGGTATCGGCGGCCACACCGAACTCCGGCTTCGAGCCGGGATCGGGCGGGTCGCCGCCATCGGGCACGAGATCGACACCGGTCACCGGGCCCCACCCGGCATCGACCGGCACGAGTCCGACATCGGAATCGAGGTGCTCGACCGCATCGGAGGTGCCCGGACCTCGCAATGCGATGGCGGTCCTCCGGTCGAGACTCAGCGTCGCATCAACTCGCAGCTTGAACCGCTCGAGCCGGGCAAGGGCATCGTCGCCGAACCCGGCGTCGACGATCAGCCACAGGCGATCAGGGTCGACACGGTGCAGACGCATCCACGCGTCGACCTTGCCCTGGGGCTGGAGCAGCAAGGTCCAGCGGGTCTCGCCGACGGCAAGCGATGTCACGTTCTGACTCAGCTGGCCGTGCAGGTACTCGTCGGCTTCGGGGCCCGACGCCGTGATGACGTCGAGTTCGATCAGTCCGTTGGCGACACCGTCACGCAGCGCCGCCTCGACCGCCACCAAATCGTCCGCTCCGCTCATCATGACGCCTCCTCTCGCAGCCCGCTCCGCCGATCGGCGGTCATCCGTCGAGCCGGCCCGACGGCGGCCAGCAGCGCCCGGGCCTTGTTCCAGCATTCCTTGTTCTCGAGCTCGGGGACACTGTCGGCCACCACACCGGCGCCGGCTTGTACCGACGCCCCATCGGGCCCACACACCATGGTGCGGATGGCGATCGCGGTGTCGAGGTTCCCGGAAAAGCTGAGATAGCCGACCACGCCCGAGTAGGGGCCCCGCTTCGTCGGCTCCAGCTCATCGATGATCTCCATGGCCCGGACCTTGGGGGCCCCCGACACGGTACCGGCGGGCATTGTCGCCCGCAGGACGTCGATGACCGAATTCCCGGCGGTGAGATCACCCGACACCTCGGAGGTGAGGTGCATCACGTGGCTGTACCGCTCCAGGGTCATCATCTCGTCTACCGACAGCGAGCCGAACTCGACGACCCGGCCGAGATCGTTGCGGGCCAGGTCGACCAGCATCACGTGCTCGGCCCGTTCCTTCGGATCCTCGGCGAGCTCAGCGGCCATCAGGCGGTCGTGCTGTTCGGTGCGGCCACGACGACGGGTGCCGGCGATCGGTCGGGAGATGACCCGCCCCTCCTGCACCTGCACGAGCGGCTCCGGTGAGCAGCCGACCAGTGTCAGCTCCGGTCGGCGAATGAAGTACATGTAGGGGCTGGGGTTGATCTGGCGCAGCACGCGGTAGACATCGATCGGATCGGCGTCGAGGTCGAACGAGAAGCGCTTGGCCAGCACGACCTGGAAGATGTCGCCGGCCCGGATGTACTCTTTGGCCGCCTCCACCGACTTCTCGTACAGACCGGCCGACAGCGACTCCGAAACGGCCAGTGCGTCGACATCGGCCGTCTGCGACTCCTCCGACTCGTCCGGGGGCAGGACCATCGGCTCGTCGATCGGTCGGGCCCCGTCGACGGCCAGCTGATCGAGGCGGGCGACGGCGTCGTCGTAGGCGGCGTCGATCTCCGCGTCGGAGGCCGCCGGTCCGAGCAGCGCGACCGCAACGAGGGTCACCCGCTGACGCCAGTGATCGAAGACGGCCAGCTCACCGATCACCTCGATAACGGCATCCGGGTAGCCGGTATCGTCGATGGTGGTCTCGGGAATGGCCTCGATCTCACGGGTGATGTCGTAGCCCAGGTAGCCGACGAGGCCCGCCACCAGTGGAGGTAGATCCGACAACTCGGGCGCACGATACCGCTCGAGCAGCACCTCCAGCGGAGCGAGGATGCCCTCATCCAGCGGCAGGTCGTCGTCGGGCAGCACGCCCGAGATCTCGACGTGCCGGCCGCGGGCCACCAGCGTGGCATGTGGTCGGCGCCCGACGAAGCTGAACCGGCTCCATCGCTCGCCGTTGTCGACCGATTCCAGGCAGAACCCCGACTCATCACCTACGCAGCGCATGAACGCGGCAACAGGAGTGGTCAGATCGGCCAGAAGCTGACGGTGAACCGGGATGGCCCGGTAGGTTCGAGCCAGCTCATGGAACTCGGAACGCGTGGTGGTCATCGGGCGATCACGCACCGAACGCGCGGAAGAAGCAGGAGTATTCGCCGGTGTGGCACGCTCCCGCACCCTCCTGACGGACGCGGAACAGCAGCGTGTCGCCGTCGCAGTCGTAGGATGCCTGCTCGATCCACTGGCGATCACCCGAGGTGTCGCCCTTCCGCCACACTTCGGCCCGGGAGCGGCTCCAGAACACGGTGCGGCCCTCAGCCAGCGACAGTTGCAGCGTCTCGGCGTTCATCCACGCCATCATCAGCACGGCGCCGGTCTCGACGTCCTGCACGATGGCCGGTACGAGGCCGTTGGCGTCGTATTTCACGGCAGCCAGTTGCTCGGCCGTTGGCTCGACGACGCGACCCTGGGTATCGGCAGTGGGGGCGGGACCAGTGGCTTCGGACATAGCTCCGAGGCTACTCACTCCTCCGCCCGACCGGACCGGTCTGCCGCCGCGGACCACTCGATGGGCTGCCCGACGGCGGCCCGCCCGGGCTACCGGTACCGCCGGGCTACAGGTAGAGGCCCATGGGAGAGTCGTCGAGCCGCTCGGCGGCAACAGCATGGATGTCGCGTTCGCGCAAGATGATGTAGTCCTTGCCGCCGACCTCGACCTCGTAACGATCCTCGGGGTTGAACAGCACCCGGTCGCCCAGTTCCATCGACCGGACGCTGGGCCCGGCAGCCACGATCTCGGCCCACGTGAGCCGCTTGCCCACCTGGGCGGTGGCCGGGATGAGAATACCACCGGACGACTTGCGATCACCATCGGGACCTTCGAGCTGGACGAGGATTCGATCGTGCATCATCTTGATCGGCAGACCCTCTCCGGCCCGGCTCGACCGCTTCGATGAGCCCGCGGTCAACGACTTCGCAGCATCGGACCGCTCCGCCTCCGCCTCCGAGTCCTTCCGGTGAGCCGACGACTCGTCGGTGGTCGCCGCGTCGGGGTTGTCGAGTCCCGACACGAGCACATCCTCGTCGGCCAGGGCATTGACCTTGTTGTCATCAGCGTTGCTCATCACCGTCCAAGATACCGTGGTTGTCGGCCGATCTTCGAAACCTCGAGGCGTCCTGCGGAGGCCAGACCGAACCATGTCCGATCCACTGTCCGACGTCGAACGACTCGCACTTCACACCTCGGACGGGCTGGGGCTGCGAGCCGAACTCCTCGGCGTCGAAGCGGCCGGCGGCCAATCTCCCCGGGCACTGGCCGTGCTGTGCCATCCCCACCCCCTCCACGGCGGCACGATGCACAACCATGTCGTCGGCGGCCTGTTCTCGGCTCTTCCAGCCGCCGGCGTGCCGGCCATTCGGTTCAACTTCCGGGGCACGTCGGGATCCGAGGGCCGCCACGGTGGGGGCCTCGACGAACGGCTCGACGTCGTAGCGGCCATTGACGCCATCACCGGCCGCTACCAGGCGACGCGCGATGGGGCCGGCGATGAGCGAGGAGCCGCTCGATCCGTTCCGGTGCTCCTCGCCGGCTACTCGTTCGGCGCACTGGTTGCGCTGTCGGTCGATCATCCGAGGGTCGGCGGATGGTTCGCAGTGGCCCCGCCGCTCACGATGGTCGACGCCGAACCACCGGTGGCCGCCACCGACCCCCGCCCGAAGGTCATCGTGTCCGGAACCGCCGATGATTTCTCACCAGCGTCGGACGTCGACCGGCTCACCGAGGGATGGACGACGACCAGGGTGATCCCGCTGCCGGGCGAGAATCACTTCCTGGCGACGGCGTCGGAGATCCTCACGGCCGAGGCCAAGTCGTTCGTCGACACGATCGCCCGCTCCTAGCGATTTGCGGGACGGACGTCGAGCCCGGCCGCGGCCAGGGCCTCTTTGGCCTCGGCCACGGTGGCCTGCCCGAAGTGGAAGATGGTGGCCGCCAGCACGGCGTCGGCTCCTCCCTCGGTAACACCGGGTGCCAGGTGTTCGATACCCCCGACTCCCCCGGAGGCGATCACCGGGACGGGGACGGCATCGGCCACGGCCCTGGTCATCTCATGATCGAACCCTTGGCCGGTGCCGTCACGGTCCATCGAGGTCATCAGGATCTCGCCGGCTCCGAGTTCGACGACCTGCTGCGCCCACTCGACCACGTCGAGCCCGGTCGGTGTGCGGCCCCCGTGCACGTAGACCTCGAAACCGGAGGGCAATGCGTCGGCGTCGACGTCCGATGACTCGGTCGGTCGACGTCCGTCGATGGCCACCACGCAGCATTGGGAACCGAACTCCGTGGCGATCTCGGTCACGAGCTCGGGACGGGCCACGGCGGCTGAGTTGACCGAGACCTTGTCGGCCCCGGCTCGCAGGAGCCTCCTGGCATCGTCGACGGAACGAACACCGCCCCCGATGGTGAACGGGATGAAGACCTGCTCGGCCACTGCGGCGGCCATGGCCACGGTGGTCTCCCGATCCTCGTGGCTGGCCCCGATGTCGAGGAAAACGAGCTCGTCGGCCCCCTGACGGTCGTACATCGCCGCCAGTTCGACCGGATCGCCGGCGTCGCGCAGGTCGACGAAATTGACGCCCTTGACAACCCGGCCGTCGGCCACGTCGAGACAGGGTATGACTCGGATCACCCTCATGGCGCCCCCTCCCCGACCGCCTCGACGACCTCGGCGATCGCTCGGCGGGCCTCGGAAACCGTGAAGCTGTGCTCGTAGAGCGCCCGGCCGACGATGACGCCCTCGAACCGGCGCCCCGAACCGTCGGCGACGTCGACGCTGACGGCGGCCAGGGACCGTAGATGGTCGAGCGAGCCGACGCCGCCGGAAGCGACGACGGGGATTGACGTGGCAAGCAGCAGCGCCCGCAGCCCGACTTCATCGGGTCCTTCGAGAGTTCCATCGCGGGAGATCTCCGTTACGACGAGCGCCTCGACGCCGGTGTCGGCGAACTGATCGGCCAGCTCGATCACCGTGCGGCCCGTACGCTCGGTCCAACCGTGGGTGGCGACCTCGTCGCCCCTTGCGTCAAGCCCGACCGCAACCCGACCACCGGATGCGACCACATCGGCCACCAGCTGCGGATTCTCCAGTGCAGCCGTGCCGATGACCACTCGATGCACACCCGCGTCGAACAGGGCGTCGGCCGCCTCCCGGGTCCGTACCCCGCCACCGACCTGGACCGGCACCGACAGGCGCTCACAGATACGAGCGATGACGGGTCGATTGACCGGCTCGCCGGTGAGGGCGGCGTCGAGATCGACGATATGGACAACCTCCGCCCCCTCGGCCACGAAGGCCTCGGCCTGGGCCGGCGGATCGTCGCCGTAGACCGTCTGCCGGTCGTAGTCACCCTGGTAAAGGCGCACACACCGGCCGCCTCGCAGATCGATGGCGGGAAACAGCTTCATCGTGATCAGGCTCGAGCCGACGCCTCGGCGCCGACGGCGGGATCGACGTCCTCACCACCGGCAGCGATCCGGCAAGCGTCGACAAACGCAGCCAACAGTGCCAGACCGGGTCGGGCCGACTTCTCGGGGTGGAACTGGGTGGCGAACACGTTGTCCCGACCGACGGCGGCCACGACGGAACCGCCGTAGTCGACCGTGGCCACCGTGTCATCCCCGAGCTCGGCGGCAAGGCTGTGCACAAAATACATCCACGAGCCGTCGAGTCCGTCGAGCAGACGGCCCACGTACCGGCTCAGCTGATCGGCTTCGGCCACCACCGACAGTCGGTTCCACTGCATCTGGGGACGTTTGACCGTGTCGGGAAGCCAGCGGATCCTGCCGGGCAGAACACCGAGGCCTGCAACGCCCGGCGATTCGTCGGATCCGTCGAACAACATCTGCATGCCGACACAGATGCCGAGGAACGGACGACCGGAGGCAACCGCCTGCTGTGCCTGCTCGTCGAGGCCGCTCGCTCGAAGGGCATTCATGCACGCACCGAACGCACCAACGCCGGGCAGCACGACACCGTCGGCCGATTCGATCAGCTCGACATCGGCCGTGAGGTGGGCGTCGGCACCGACCTTCTCGAGTGCCTTCTGCGCGGAGCGCAGGTTGCCGATGCCGTAGTCGAGGACGGCGATCGTTGGCTGGGGGGTGCCCCGTTCCACGGATCGCCCGTTGCCGGCTGACGGCGTGGCGGTCACAGCGTTCCTTTGGTCGAGGGGATGGAGGATCCCTCGATCCGAACCGCATCACGAAGTGAACGGGCGAGACCTTTGAACGTCGCTTCGATGATGTGATGCACGTTCCGACCTCGTTTCAGCGTGACGTGCAGCGTGATTCCGGCACTGGTGGCGAAGCTCCCGACGGCGTGCTCCGCCATTTGGGGATCGAAGGGGGGATTGCCGAGCGGGATGGCCTCCGGCATGTCGACGTGCCATTCGACGTAGGGCCGTCCCGAAAGGTCGAGGGCCACCTCGACCAGCGCCTCGTCGAGCGGGTACAGGCCGCTGGCGAATCGTCGCACACCGGCCTTGTCGCCAAGTGCCTCGGAAAAGGCCTCGCCCAGCACGATCGAGGTGTCCTCGATGGTGTGGTGGGCGTCGATCTCGAGATCGCCGACGGCCTTCACGGACAGGTCGAAGCCGGCGTGACGGCCGAGCTGATCCAGCATGTGGTCGAAAAACGGTACGCCGGTCGACACATCGGTGACACCGCTGCCGTCGAGGTCGAGTGCGATGTCGACAGCGGTTTCCTTCGTCGTTCGGCTCCGTTTGGCCGAGCGGGCGCCGGAGAATGTGCCGGGAGGTTTCCCGGCGGCTGATTCGGACATCGGTTCGGAGGTCATCGGTCTCCAAGTATGTCAGCGAGTGCGGCCAGGAACCGACTGTTTTCGGTCGATGTTCCGACCGTCACACGAAGGCAACCGTCAAGGTGTTCCCAGCTGGATGTGTCCCGCACCAGGATCGAGCGGTCGACGAGCTGCTGCCAGACCGACGAGCCGGCCCCGGCATCGGCTCGGTGCCCGGGGCGGAAGAGCACGAAGTTCGCTCCGGAAGGCCACACCTCGCAGCCCAGTCGCCGCAGCTCGGCGTCGATCCGGCCCCGCTCCTCCATGATGTCGGACACCCGGGCCTCCATCTCGTCGACCAGCGCCAGTGCGGCTACCCCGGCGGCCTGTTTGAGGCTGTCGAGGTGATACGGCAGCACGACGGTCTCCAGGTCGGCCACGAGCCACGACGGTCCCAGGAGATAGCCGAGACGGGCCCCGGCCATGGCCCAGGTCTTCGAGAACGTCTTGGTCACCACCATCGAACGATCCTCGGCCACGAGGTCGACCGCCGACCACGAGGAGAACTCGCCGTAGGCCTCGTCGACGACCAGCAGACCACCGACCGCCTCGACCGCAGCCAGCACGGCGTGGACCGTCTCGACCGGTTCCACCATGCCGGTCGGGTTGTTGGGCGAACACAGGAAGGTGACGGCCGGTCGGTGTTCGGCCACCGCCGCAACGGCGACGTCCGGGTCGAGTCGGAAGTCGTCGCCTCGCTCGGCCAACAGGGGCTTCGAGCCGGTGATCCGGGCCAGGTGGCGGTGCAGTGCGTAGGTGGGCTCGAACGTCAGGGTTCGCCGCCCCGGACCGGCATAGGTCAACAACAGCGTCTGCAGCACCTCGTTCGATCCGTTGGCGCAAAAGACCTGTTCGGGACCGACACCGAAACGTGCGCCGAGTACGGTGCGCAGCTCCGTGGCCGACCGATCGGGGTAACGATGCCAGTCGAGACCGATGGCGGCGTCGGCCACCGCCTTGGCGAAGGCTTCCGGCGGCGCGGAAGGGGCCTCGTTGGTGTTGAGCCTCACCTCCACCGTCACCTGGGGTGAGTGGTACCCGCTCATCGCCGCCAGGTCGTTGCGGACCGACGGCCGATTCGGAGGCCGGTCGGCTGCGTCAACCATCGTTGCCGTCCTCGTCATCCGGATCGTTACTGTCGGACAGATCGCGCAGCCGCAACCTCACGCTCTCGGCGTGAGCGGCAAGACCCTCCTGGTCGGCCAGCGCAATGACGTGGGGTCCGGCTGCGACCAGCCCGTCGGCGGAGGCGGTGACAACATGGTGGTCCTTGAGGAAATCGCCGACGGTGAGCGCGCTGGCGAACCGGGCCGAGCCGTAGGTGGGGAGGACGTGGCTCGGTCCGGCGATGTAGTCGCCCAGGGCCGCAGGGGAAAACGTGCCGCAGAACATGGCGCCC
The DNA here is from genome assembly GCA_041584095.1 of Acidimicrobiales bacterium. Taxonomy (GTDB): domain Bacteria; phylum Actinomycetota; class Acidimicrobiia; order Acidimicrobiales; family SZUA-35; genus JAHELU01. Next base: position 43,886 of record JBFHEP010000001.1, read on the forward strand.
GCGTTCTGAACCTTGGCCGCCATGCCCTCCGCATCGTGGCACATCAGCTCGAGATGTTCCGGTGCGATGGCGTCGACCACCTTGAGGGCATCGGCCGGGGAATCGACCAATGCGACGTAGCCGCCCTCGGCCAGAGTCGCACGAACGTCGCCGGCCCGTGGCGACTCCGACACCAGCTTCTCCCCCACCGTGCAGATCTCCTTCGCCACCGCCTCGTCCCAGGTGACCAGCCACGCCAACCCGTCGGGCCCGTGTTCGGCCTGGACGATCAGATCGATAGCAGCATAGGACGGCTCGGCCGAGTCGTCGGCCACGACAACCACCTCGGACGGGCCGGCGAACGCGGCCGCGATGCCGACGTCTCCCGAAACCATTTGCTTGGCCAGCGCCACGTACACATTGCCAGGCCCGGCGATCACATCGACCGGCGATATCGACTCGGTCCCGTAGGCCATTGCCGCAATAGCCTGGGCCCCGCCGACCGGGTGGACCTCGTCCACC
>JBFHEP010000002.1:0-40022 GCA_041584095.1 Acidimicrobiales bacterium
CTCAGACGCAGCTTGTCCCAACACCGGATACGGTCAACAGTGGTGGTACGACGAGTTCGACAGTCGATTGGGCAGTCGTCGCAGTCGAGATCCGCTCGGGGTAACGTGGCTTACCGCCGGGCGGCGACGGCGGCCGGTCTTGTGGTGGGTCTTGGTGTCCTGGCTGGGGTGCTGCTCACGACGATCGTGCGAGGGGAGCAGATCTCGTCTGTTCCCCTGGTTGTCGCGTCCGGTGTCGATGCGGTGACCATCGAACGACTGGTGGAACTCGACCGCCAGTCGCTGGACGGCGCGAGGAGCCCCGCAGCCCTGGCCATGACCAGTGACGGTTCCAATTTGTACCTGACCGACACCACGGAGGGCGGATCGGTTCTCACCTACGCCAGAGATGAGCCGTACGGCCCACCCGTCCAGGTCAACGTCTCGGAGGAGTCCGCCGGTGCCATCGCCGTCGATCCTCTCACCGGTCATCTGGTCACGGCCCGTGCCTCGCCCGCAGCTCTCGTGTGGCGGGCCCCCGCAGACGGCAATGAGGTGACCACGCAAAGCGACCCGGCGGTGGCATCGGCCTTTGCCGACGGGATCGTCTTCGATCGCAGCCGCGGGCTCGCTCACGGTCTGCGCCAGGGCGTGGTGTCGTCGTTTGTGTATGATCCTGAGTCGAATCAGATCGGTGAGATGAGGCAGCAGATCGACGTCACATCGATTTCCGCAGCCGAAAGGGCCCGTGGTCTGAGCGTCGACCCGGTGTCCGGCTCGCTGTACCTGGGCTTGCTCGGCGAGTCCAGAATCTTCGAGATCGACAGCAGCGGCCAGCTCGTTCGTATTCTCGATCTCGGCAGGGTCGACGGTCAACTGAGCGCCTTCACGGTGGCGGCCAGTTCCGATCCGACGGACCGATCGGGGACGACCAGCGTTTTCGTCGTCAATGCGGAGAGCGGGTCCGTCGGGGACTCGACGATCGTCGAGCTCGGTGCCGCCAGTGTCGGCACCGTCGGCCTCGATGTGGTCGACAGAGCGGATCTGGTTCAAACGATCTCCATGGCCGACATTCCGAACCCGGGGCCGGACAGCTCGGCGATCACCTGGTTGCCGGCGCAGGGTAGGTTGCTGGTCGCCGACTCCGAGGTCGACGAATACGACTTCTTCACCGGCGTGAACACCTGGACCATCGAGCTCGATGGAACGGTCGCCCCCGTGGAGATCAGCGGAGGACTTCCGTCGGACGAGCCGACCGGGCTCACGGTCAGCGAGAATCTCCTCTTCGTGACCGATGACGTGGCGATGCAGATCCACGTCATCGATCTCGGACCCGACGCTGCGGTGGGGGTCGACGACACGGTCGTCGCCAGCTTCAGCACCCAGGCGTTCGGCTGCACCGATCCCGAGGACGTGGCGTTCGACGGTCGGCACAATCGCCTCTATGTGGTCGACGGTATGGCGAGCGAGGTGTTCATCATCGATCCGGGTCCAAACGGCATGTTCGAGGGCTTCGGCGACGACATCATCACGCAGTTCGACGTCGCCGCTGCCGGAATACGCGACCCGGAAGGCATCGCCTACGACCCCGAACGTGACGCAATACTGATCGTCGACCGCAAGGGTGCGATTGCCGTCGAACTCGGCCCCGACGGTGATGTGCTTCGTCGGCTCGACCTGTCGGCTGCGGAGGCGGTCCACCTGGCCGGAGTCGTCTGGGCCCCGGGCAGCAAAGGAGGCCTCAGTCTCTGGGCGGTCGACCGCGGTGTCGACGGCCCGTTGACCGTCGACGGACGAATCTTCGAGCTGACGGTTCCCCCGCTGCTCAATGGATCGCTCGAGCCCAGTATCGTGGTTCGTCGAGCGCTGGTGGAGCGTCGAGAGAACAGGGACAAGACCACTCGTTTCACCGTCGAGGTCGAGAATCGCGGGACCGCCCCGCTGCGCGTCACCGATGTGCGGGTCCACGGGACGGAGGCGGGGGCGGTGACCATCCTTGACACGGTGCCGAGGGTGATCCCGGCCGCCGGCCACACTGAATTCGCCGTTGAAGTGGCCCCTCGGGCCGATGTGCCGCCGGGCAGCCGGTTGGTTATCGAGTCATCCGACCCGAACCTTCCTCGGACGACCGTCGAATTGGTCGTCGAGGGATAGCTTCCGGTTCCACCTCCGGTCCGGTCGTGGGCGGGCCGACGGTCAGCGCACGAACTCCACGACCAGCTCGGGGCGGACCGACCGACCGGCATCGAAGGAGGCGGCGATCCGACTCCCGGTCCCGCTGAACAGCAGCGTGAGGGCGTTGCCCGTATCCCATCTTGGCTGGTCGATCACCTCCTGGATGATCGGCGCCAGGTCCGGTGTGCGTTGTTCGGCTGTGGTATCCCCGGGATCGTGCCACCACCCCGGCGACCAGTCGACGGTGGCGGTCGTTGGACGGCGCCTGCTCAGATTCCCCTGGCTCGTGTTGAATGGCTGGCTCCTGGCGTCGGCGTCGCCGCGGACACTCAACTCCGCTCGCTCGCTGAACACCTTCACCTTTGATGCGGTGAATTGAACGTGGGCCCGCACGATGGTTGCTCCCGCAGGGATGGCAAGCTCGGGGAATCGAATGCCGACCAGCTGCGAACGATCTTCGTCGGAGAGTTCGAGATCCTCGTCGTCGATCGACACGTTCCTCCTCTCGACATTCTCCTGGGCATCGTCGGTCGAGCCGATGGGCGCGGCGGTAGCTGTTTCCACCGGTGAACCGCCGGCGGAGAGCACGTCGACCTCGAACGAGGAAACGCCCCGAAATCCACCGATTCCGTCGAGCAGGGCGCTCACGACGTGGCGGCCCGGTGTCAACTCGCCGAGGTCGACCTGGGGACCGGATGCGAGTTCGCCGTCCCTGTCGGAATGCCAGCTGATCAGGTTTGACACGTCGGAGCCGGTGTCGTCGACGGCGGTTGCCGTCACCGATCTGGCCGTGCCCGTTCGCACGTTGCTGCCGACCGGGCCGACCCCGATGTCGACCGCAGCTCCGGGTTTCGGGGTCTCGCTGTTGCAGGCCTGCTCGCCACGATCTCGCAGAGGCGCCCGGTCGATCGGTAGGAACGTCCACGTGTAGTATCCGTCACCCAGCACCAACTGGAGCACACCTCGGCTGGTGGTGTCGAAGAGCTCGCTGTTCGGAGCGCGAGGCCTCGGCGACGGTGATGGGACAGCGTCGCCCTGGTCGTCGCTGTAGAGGCCTCCGCGCTCGACGTCGACGCCGACCTTGATCGTGTCGGCCCCTCCGGTGCCGACCACGAATTGCCGTACACCGCCGGCGTCGGCCGTTGCGTCGGCGGTTTGCGGAGCGAATCGCTCGTAGCTGCGATCATGTCCGGCGAGCACGACATCCACGTTGTGCTCGTCCAACAGCTTCCACACGTCGGACAGCCCGTCGTCGCCGCCCCGCAAATCGGATCCGAAGCGGGCCTGGTGTCCATACACCAGCGTGCAGGCCGAGGGACTCGATGCCAGTTCGTCGGCGAGCCAGACCAGCTGCGGTGACGCTCGATCGCAGCCGCCGATCGCTTCGCAGTTCGTGTTCAGCGCGATGATCCGCCAGGATCCGAGATCGTAGGCGTACCACCCTGTTCCCGGTTCTCCGGATCGGGTGTCGAAGTACGAGTAGTAGCCGCCGGCATCGAGGGTGTGATAGTCGAGATTGCCCGGCACGGCTCGGATCCGGTTCTGGAAGCGACCCCACGTTGGATCGAAACAGTCCTGATACTGCGCCACGGTGCCGTCGGGATACGCCTGATCTCCGAGTGCCAGAACGGTGGCCCACGGCATCTTCTCGACAACGTCCGCCGTCAGTACGTCACCGTCGCCGAGGCAGGATGCGATCTCCCCGGCGGCGATGACCACGGGGTCTGAGGGCCTGACGACGACGTCGACCGAGCCGGCGGATCCCCGACCTGACCCGTCATAGACCACGGCCGTGAGTCGGTGCGGTCCCGCGCTCAGCGTCGTCGAGAGGGTGCCGCCTGAGCCGAGCTGACCGTCGAGGTCCGAGATCCACGACACCCGATCGGTGATGTCGCCGTCCTCGGGGTCGATGGCCTCCGCACGCAACTCGATCTCGTCTCCGGCGCCGACCTGGAGCACGCCATCGCGAGGCTCGGCGATGGCTACGGTCGGGGGTTCGTTGTCCGGTGGCTCGTAGACGACGGTGATCGTCGGAGCAGCGGCCGCGTCGCTGTCGAACGACCAGGCGACGCGGGTCCCCAATCCCGAGATGAGGAACACGAGCGGGTCGTCAGGCGACCACCACGGCTGATCGACTGCCGACTGGACCAGCGGGCGGAGCTCCGGCGAGCGCGTGACATTGTCCAGTTCACTGGGCAGCCAGGGGCCCGGCGCCCACTTGACACGGACATCGGATCGGGGGCGAGTGGTGAGATCATAGAGCCGTTCGGAGAACTCCGCCGGCTCATCGCCTGTCTCGATCGCGATGTCGAGGCTGCTGGCGCCCACCGTACTGCGTGCGATGACAAAGCCGAGATTTGCCTCGAGAATGCGGGCGCCGGGAGGGATTCCGAGCTTCTCGAAGCGGAGGCCGATGGTCTGCACCGACTGGTCGACCGTGAGTTCGAGCTCGTCATTCGACAGCTGCATCGTTCCCGACGCCCGTTCCTCGACGTCGGCCGCGCTGGATGTGATCCGCGACGACACGGTAACGCCCTGCGCTTCGGGCCGGGGAACGGTCCAGGCCCGGTCGATCCCCACGCCGATTGCGGCGAGAACGGCCACCGTCACGAGAAGTCGGCCCGCGGTACCGAACCGTGGACGGAGTATCACGTCGGCACGCAAGGGCGTCTGTTCGGAACCTGCCGGATCAATCCACGCGGGGAGTGGTGGACGCTAGACGCCGCGAGCGGTGATGACGCTGACAAGCGTTCGCCAGAGGATCCAGAGGTCCGTGCGCAACGACATCCGACCCATGTACTCGTTGTCGATGCGAACGCGCTCGTCGAATCCCGAGTCGTGCCGTGCGCCGAGCTGCCAGAGACCGGTGAGACCCGGCGGCACCTCGAGGCGTCGTCCATGCCACACATCATAGGTCGACGCCGCAAACGACGTCGGCCGTGGGCCGACCAGGCTCATCTCGCCCTTTGCAACGTTGAGCAATTGGGGCAGTTCGTCGAGGCTCGTCTTGCGGAGCAGCCGCCCGACTCTGGTGATACGAGGGTCGTCGGGAATCTTGAAATCGGGCGGTTCGAGCACATTGAGGTGGGCCAATTGAGCCTTGAGTTCTTCGGCGTTTACCAGCATTGTGCGGAACTTGTAGATCTGAAACCGCCGGCCGAACTGGCCGGTCCGAGCCTGTTTGAACACGATCGGGCCGGGCGAGTCGAGCCGAATGAGCACGGCGACCACAAGACAGACGGTGACCACAAAGGGGGCCGCGAGCAACAGGATCACGAGGTCGAACAGTCGCTTGATGATGAGGTACCGACGGGTCACGAGCGCCATGGGTCCTACTGGACGCTTGAGCTGTCGATGGCGGCCGGCCCGGTATGACCATGGCGGGAGTAGTGGCGGTTCTCGCCCACTTTCAGGAGGAGCTCACCCACGGTGAGAGCCTCGGCCGGGAAGCATGCCGAAGACCAGGTGGCAATCGGGTTGGCGTTGGGCGGGATGCGGTTCAAGGTTCTCCGGGCGTCGGTGCACCCGGGCAGCAGAAGATAGGTCACGTCGTCACTGACGACGATGGTGTCGATGCTGCGAGTCGCCGACTCGAGGGTGCGAACCGACGATCCCGGTCGAAGGATCAGCCTGGCCAGCGTGAGCGGGTATCCCAACCTCCGAGCCCGTTCGACCTCTTCGAACAAATAGGTCACGAGGTCGGTTCTACCGGGGTCGACCGTCGGCGTGTCGACATAGGATGTCCGGGCAGCGAAAACGGCCAGCACGAGCAGCCCAAAGGCGCCCAGCAGGAAATAGGGATTAAGTAAAACAAACATCATCGCCGTGGCCCCTCCGATCGCCAAGGATTTGTCAGGGCTGAACCCTCTGCAACCCTCCACCGAGTTCAGCCAAGCCCGTGAGTGGCCAGTGTACATCTGGCAAAGAGCTGGCCAAAAGCGGGTAAGTCACAGGTTAAGGGAGCAAAACTACCTGATCACGGGCTAGCGGTTTTCGCTCCGGCCATCGCTGAAGGTCTTGGCGAGCTCGAGCGCTCTGACGAGTTCGTCGCGCTGGCGACATTTGACCAGCCACCATGGTCGCTTGAGCTCGGTGTTGCGCTGCTCTATCAAGACGGCATCGATGGATTCCTTATCGACGGTGATCCGAGTCCATCCGAGCCGCTTTCCCTCGTAGCGCAGCGCCATGGATTTGCGCCACATCTTCCCGCGCCGGTCTTCCGACACCGCTTTGACGATGCCGATCTCCGATGCCGGAAGATGTCGCGGCACGAGCAGTTCGACGCGAGCCCCGGACGGCCACAACGTCCACCCCCGGTGTCGAATCCAGAGTCCGTGTCGGTCTACCGACACCCGGGCGCCGACCGAGCCGAAGGGCCCGTACCACGAGAGCATGGCCACTGCGGCCAGCGCGAGCGCGAAGACGGCACTACCGAGCTGACCGCCGGGTTCCCCCTGCGCCGCGTTGAACAGTCCGACGACGGCCAGCGCGAGGAGGAGCACAACCGTGGCCGAGGCGAAGATGTCCTTGAACTCCCGCTCGCCCTGCTCGGACCAGGGGAGCGTGACCGCCTCGACATCGGACACCTCTCCGGCTTGCCGTGTCGATTCGGGCCGAGCATCGGCCTCCTCACCGTCGCCGTTCATCGGCAACACCATACTCGACCAGCCGAGCGTCGACCTCCGCTCCGCCGCCTGCCAGAACCGGCTACTGGTGATAGCCGACTTGAGGGCATTTTCATGTGAATGGACGATCCGAGGTTCGGAACAAAAAGTCCAATAGTCGATTGTCGAATACCTCGGATTGGGTATTGAGCCACATGAGCGCTCCAGCGACAATCAGGTCGTAGACGACGTAGGACACGTTGACTGCGTAGATGTTCAGCGGTATCACCGACGGGCGTCACCGTCCGGTCTAGGCTGGAGATCAAAGCAACGATCAACTGGTGGGACAATTTTGAGTGGTCATTGGCGGGTCTCGCATGGCGTGCGAGATGCGAAGAGAACGCCCGTCGAAGAGCCCCCGGTTCTCTCGATCCTGGTCGAATACAGGTCGTGCAAGGGCCAGGCCGTCGAGGAAAGCGGTGCATTCGGCACCCCGGGCGGGCTGTCTCGCCACAAGAGCGTTGATCCTACGGCAGCCTGGCAGGGCGGGACCCCGACCGCAAACGGGGAGGTGGGTGGCGGCGGCCCGAACGATGGGTGACCTGTCCCGAACCCAACCGCCCGGTGCGCAGACGACAGAGCCTTCGGCGAGCCCTTCTGAGGAGGGAAGCAACATGGATACCGGCCAGCACTTGACCGGCGAAGAGCAGGGTCTGCGGATCGGCGTGTTCGGACTCGGCCACGTCGGCACGGTGACGGTGGCCGGGCTGGCGAAACTCGGCCATACCGTCATCGGTGTCGACATCGCATCGAGCAAGGTCGACGACCTGAGTCGTGGGACGGCGTCGGTCGTCGAGCCGGGTCTCGACGAGCTGCTGGCCGAGTACACCAGGCGGGGCACCATCTCCGCCACGGTCGATCCGACGGCGGTGGCCCGAAGTGTCGACATGGTCATGCTCGCCGTGGGCAGGGCGTCGACCTCGGGCGGGGTCGCCGATAGGCGCCTTCTCGCGGCAGCCGCTGAGATCGGGATAGGACTTCGGGCCAACCCTCGACCATTCGTCCCGGTGGTCAGCCGGTCGACCTGGCTGCCCGAAGTGCACTACCAGGTACGGGCCCGACTCGAGACGACGTCACGGCGTGTGCTCGGCCCGAACCTCGGCTATGCCTGCCATCCGGAGTTCTTCCGGGAGGCGTCCGCGCTCGACGACTTCTTCGACCCGCCGGCCACTGTCGTCGGCTCCGACGAACTGCTCACGTTCGAGTTGACCCGGCGGCTCTATCCCGGTCTCGACGCGCCGATCATCGAGGTCGGCGTTGGCGAGGCGTCGATGGTGAAGTACGCGGCCAGCTGCTACTTCGCCGCAAAGGCAACGTTCGTCGACGAGATCGGCAGGCTCTGTGCCGAACTGGACATCAACTCAATCGACGTCATGGACATCTTCCGTCTCGACGACACGTTGAACCTCTCGGCCGAGTACCTCCGGGCCGGCAGCCTGTTCGATGGTTCGTGTCTGCTGAAGGACCTGCGAGCGGTCATCGGCATGGCCCAGCGGCGGGCGGTGCCGCTTCCGATGCTGTCCGGGGTTCTGCTTTCTAACCGTGACCAGGTCGACCTGGTCTGCGATCGGATCCTGGCTGAGTTGCCCAGCCGGGTCGCCATCGTCGGCATGACGTTCAAGGATGGCACCGACGATCCGCGGGAGGCGCCGATGGTGTCGGTGGTGGAGCGGCTCAAGGGCAAGGGTGTCGAGGTGACGGTTTACGACCGCGTACTCGCGGTCGACCCTGTTCACGCTGCCAATCGGACATACGCACTGTCCGCACCGCCCCATCTCGTCGACCTGGTGCAGGACGATCTCAGTAAGGTCGTTGCCGGGGCCGACGTGGTGGTGATCAGTCACAGCCTCGACGACGAGGTCTGGTCGACGGTGGAGCTCGACAGGGAATCCGTCATCCTCGACCTCTGCGATGTGAGGGCCTTGACCTCGCATCCGGGCTACCACGGCATGTTCTGGCCCGGTCCTCAACCGGCGGTGACGGTTGGCTGAACACGTCCTCGACAATCGCTACGGCGAGCGCCGGATCCGGGGTCGACGGCACCATCAACGCATCTGGTGGTGTTGTCGACCTCGGCGGCGTTCAGTTCGCCCCGAGTCGGATCGGCGGGTCCGGATGGTGGGGGAGGCCTTCGTCGAGCCACGTGTCGTCGACGATGTCGTCGGATCGAGTTGCTCTACTGCTGGTCTTCGTGGAGCGGTGCCAGCACGAAGTGGCCGTGGCTGTTGGCCACCACCCGGTCGCGTTCGTTCTGCCAGAGCTCGCAGCGGACATTGGCGACCCGGCGACCCTGGCGGGTGACGGTGGCCCGCCCGTAGGTGATGGTGTCGGAGCGAACCGGCCGGAGATAGTTGAACGACACGTCGACGGTCTTCGGCAGCCGCTCACAGTCGGTGTCGTGAATGAGTTGAAGTATCGCCGTCATCTCGAGGACGGCGCCGACCACACCCCCATGGACGGCGGGCAGGTTGGGATTGCCGGTCAGATGGGTCTGCGGCGGCAGCTCGGTGATCACCTCGTCACCCAGTTGATGGACTCTGAGCCCGATGAAGCGGGCGTAGGGAATGTGATCGAGCAGCGCCTCGAGGTCGTTTACCCGGCCCTCGGCGCGGAGTTGAGTGAGGAACTTCATCTCCGTCCCTCGCCTTGTGAATGAACGGCGGGAGATTGAACGGCGGACGGAACGCCGGGGCGGCTGGTGAGTGGTCGGGTGGTATTGGGTGTGCCGGTCATGAAGGTGGCGGTACAGGTGGCGATCGGGTCATCGGGCGAGTCGTGATAGGCCACGCCCCGCACGAACGTTATCGATCGGGTCCGCTTGAAGCAGGTGGCCCGGGCGATCACCTCCCGACCGGGAGTGGCCGGACCCATGTAGTCGATCCGCAGGTCGAGGGTGGCGATGGCCACGGGTTCGGTCTCGGTGCCGGGTACCCGCACCGCAAACCCGGCGGCATTGTCGAGCAGGGCGGTGATGGCGCCACCGTGGATGACACCGGTGTCCGGATCGCCGACCAGGCTTTCGTCGTATGGCAGGGCGATCTCCACGAACTCGTCGGTGGCGTTGTGGAACCGTAGGCCGAGCGCGGCGGCGTGGGGGATGTTGGCCAGGTGCTCGACGATCGCCTGGCCGATCACCGGCCGTCGTCCGTTCGTCGGATGGCCGGCTCGAACATGTTCATGGTGTGACCCTATCCGGCTTCCCGTTCTCGATTTCACACAGGCCGCAAGATCGACGATACGTCGGGGGCCTACACTGGCCGATCTTGGAACCTGGAGTCGCCACAGGGCTGTTCGCTCTGGCCATGGTCATTGGTGCCTACGGTTCGATCATCGGTGCCGGCGGCGGGTTCCTGCTCATTCCCGGCCTCGCTCTGCTTTTCGGACTCGAGGGTGCCGAGGCGGTCGGAACCGGCGTCATCACCCTGGCCTGTCTCCATGCGGCGGGATCCCTGACCTATGACCGTCACGGCCTCGTGGATCGATCGGTGGCAGCCTGGTGGGCGTCGGTTGCGGGCCCCGTGGCACTGCTGAGCGGCTGGCTGTTGACCAACCGTCTCGACTCCGACGTGCTGTTGACGATCATCGGTCTGCTGATGATTGCTCTCGCCGTGTTCGTCGTGACGGGTTCGGTTGGCGGCCGTCGCTCGGCGACCGAGATCGACGCCGGGACGCGAACCGAACCCCAGGTCGCTGCTCTCCTGATCGGTGGGTCGGGGGTCGGCTTCCTCAACGGGACCTTCGCGGTCGGCGGCGGTCTCATCGCCGTTCCCTATCTGGCCCGGGTGCAACGCTTGTCGGCGCATCGGGCGGCGGCCACGACGGCTGCGGCGGGGATGGTGGCCAGCTCGGCGGCGACGGTGGGTCACGCCCTGGCCGGCAACATCGTTTGGGTCTATGCACCGCCGTTGATCCTCGGCGCGGTCATCGGATCGACCACCGGGGCTCGCTTGTCGCCGAGGCTGTCGCCTCGCATGATCATGGCGCTGCTGTCGGCTGGTCTGGTGACGGCCGGCGCCCCGCTGATCGGATTCACCCGCTGGGGTTGACGATCGCCCATATGCAGCTGAACATCATCTCGGGCCCGATGGGCGGGGTGGCATGGAGTGCGAAATTGGACCGGCGACGCGGATCTCCGATTGCCATTCGACACGACTCGGTCACCGGCCATTCGCTACCCTGGTCTGGGTGAGCACGTCCCGATCCGCTCAGGGCCGCCAGCAGGCGCCGGCCCCGGCCGCCAAGACATCGGCGGTCGTGAGCTACCGGCTCGCCCGCCAGCGGGTGGTCGACTCGATCCTTCGGGGCGATCGGCCCATCGAGACCGCCTGCGATGCTCAAGCCGAGCTGAGACGGGTTGCTCACAACTGTGGAACATTGTTGCCGGAACCTTGCCCGTTGTGCGACGGTTCAGATCTGGTGGCGGTAACGTTTGCCTTTGGCGCGTCCCTTCCCAAGTCGGGTCGGGTCGTCACCGATCTGGGTGAAGCCCGCAAGCTGAGAAATCGTGGTAGACCTTCTACGTGGTATGTCATCGAGGTGTGCCGCCAGTGCTGGTGGAACCACCTGCGGGAGTCCTTCGAAGTCTCAGGCTGACCTGGCCGAGGCCCTGAACCGCACAGCCGGTCGACAGTTGGTGATACAGCAATGACGACGTATGTTCCCGGGCCGCTTGCCGGTCCCGCTCCGCCCCGCAACCGGAGCCGCAATCCGTTCTGGCGTTTCCGACGCTTCTTCTTCGTGCTCTTTGTGATCGCCGGTGCCGGGCTGGCCGTCGCCTGGAACTTCGCCAGCCAGGTGACGCTGACCGGCGACGACTTCGAGAATCTCAACGAGACCACCTACGTGTGCACCGGCGAGGTCGAGTTCGAGTGCGGCCCGGATTCGGCCGCTTACTCGGTTGCCCAGAACGCCGAGGATCGTATCGTCGTTGCCTACGACGAGATCCCCGAGGTCGTCATTCAGGCGGTACTCGCCACGGAAGACAAGAGCTACTTCGATCATTCGGGTGTCGACCCGATCGGCCTCGCTCGGGCCGCGTACCAGGTGGTCAAACGTAAGCTCACCGGCGAGGGCAGCCTCCAGGGTGGTTCCACGATCACCCAGCAGTACATCAAGCTGACGTCGGGCGACTCCTCCGACAGCGTGTCGCGAAAGGCCCGCGAGGTGGTCCGGGCCATCAAGTTCGAACAGGAGCTGGCCGACGAGCTCGGCTCGAGGGAAGCGGCGAAGCAGCAGATCCTCGAGCGATACCTGAATCGAATCTGGTTCGGCCGCCGCTCCTACGGCATCGCCGCCGCATCGCGTAACTACTTCGGCAAGGACCTTGCCGACGTGACGCTGCCCGAGGCCGCCTACCTGGCCGGCCTGATCCGCAACCCCGCCGCCGCCGATCCACTGGCCTTCCCCGACGAGGCGGCCCGTCGCCGGGCGGTCACGCTCGGTCTGATGGAGGAGCAGGAGTTCATCACCGCCGACCAGCGGGTGCTGGCCGAACAGGACAACTGGTCGTCACTGGTTCGCGAGGAGGCCAACGTCGAGGGCCTGGGCGACGTCAAGTGGGCCAACGTCGGCTCCGAATACTTCCTCTGGGAGGCCCGCAAGCAGCTCGAGACGATCTTCCCGCAGGCCGAGTACTACCAGCGGAGTCTCAGGGTCTACACCACGCTCAACCCTGAGATGCAACGGATGGCCTACGACACGGTCGTCAACACCCTCGACCCGAGAAACCCCGATATGCCCCTCGGCTCCATCGTCAGCCTCGACGAGCAGGGGCGTGTCGTCGCGATGATGGCGGGCGCCGATTGGGACGCCTCGGAAGTCAATCTGGCCACCGGCCGGGGCGGCACCGGGTTCGAGCCCGGCTCGACCATGAAGCCGGTGGTGTTGGCCGAATTCATCGAGCAGGGGTTCTCGCTCGAATCCCTGTTCGACAACGAGCCCGTCACCTATCCGGAATGGAACTGGTCGCCCGGCGGTGGCACTCGAAACCCGGTGAACCGGGCCAAGACGGTGTCCGATGCAATGCGGTGGTCCCGGAACTCGATCTTCGCCCAGATGATCTTCCAGGTGGGTATCGAACCGGTGATCGACATGGCTCACCGCCTGGGGATCACCTCCAATATCGACGAGGTCCCCTCCATCGCCCTCGGCTCCAACACCGTGGCCCCGATCGAAATGGCCACCGTCTACTCGACGTTCAAGAACGAGGGTGTGCGACTCGATCCGGTGTACATCGACCGGATCGAAGACGCCGACGGGAACGTGCTGTGCTGGTATCCGACGAAGGCCGGCGATTGCGACGGGATCGCCTCGGCGGCCGATGGCGTACGTCAGGGTGAGCAGGTCATCGACGGGTCCGTGGCCCGGCAGGTGAATCTCACCCTGGTCGACGTCGCCGCCAACGGCACCGGCAAGAATGCCCTGCTGGTCAACGAGGACGGCTCCGTCAGGGCCACGGCCGGGAAGACCGGCACGACCAACAACGCCCAGCACGCCTGGTTCAACGGGTTCTCCTGCAAGCTCACCACAGCGGTGTGGATGGGCTATCCGGGTGTGGCCGGTCAGGTCGGCGCCCCTCGCACCATGAGCGACGGAACCCTCGCCGCGTCCAACGTGGAGCGGGAGGCAGTCGGTGAGCCGCTGTGGCCGATGATCAGCGAGCTGTTCCCCGAATATGACGAGATCCACGGCGGTGATATCCCCGCCCTCATGTGGCACGACTTCATGATGCAGGCAACTGCCGGCGACGAGCCTTGCGAGATTCCGACCGAGCAGTCGGGCGCCGATCAGCACGTCCTCGGTCTCGAACTGATGACCACACTGGTTCCCTGTGCCGAGCCCGACCCGGCGCTGGTCGCCGCGGCCCAGGCGCAGGCCGAGTCGACGTCCACCTCGGAACCCGAGGGCGGCGGTGAAGGCGATGAGGGCGCCCTCGGTGTCATCGGGGGTGGAACCGGTGTCGGTTCCGGTTTCGGCTACGTCCGCCTGCCCACCTTCGTCTTCCGCGGCCCTGTACCAGCTCAGGACGGCGATGGCGACAACGGCGGCGTCATCGTGCCGACGACCGAACCGTGTCTCCCGATCGACCTCGACGGCAATGTGATCGACGGGCCCACCACGACGATCGATCCTGCCGGCCCGTCGACCGTCGACCCGAACTCGTCGACGACCGAGCCCGAGCCTTCCACGTCCAGTAGCTCGACGAGTACGAGTACGTCGACCACCGCCCAGCAGACGACCACTGCGTCGACGGCCCCGTCGTCGAGCGACACCCAGTCGACGTCGACCACGGCGGCCGGAAACGGGAACAACGGCAATGGAAACGGCAACGGCGGGGGAGGCGGTGGCGGCGGCTGACCTCCCCAGCCCGGATTGGCAGATTCTGCGCGCCTACGGCGCGCGCAGAACCTTTCAGATCGCGTTTTTTGGGCTTGCGGTGGTTGGTCGGCCGGCTCGACGGGCCAGAAGAGCTACGCCGCCGTCTCGGCGTCGGGAGCTGCGGCGAGTAGCTGGTCGCAGACGTCGATGGCGATGTCGACGAAACGCCGGGCCACCGGTGACAGCGACCGGTCGCGCAACCAGACCAGGTTGAGTTCGCGAGGCTCGATCTCCGGAACGGTCGATCGTACGGAGATCGTCGGGTCCGACACATCGATCGTGAGCAGGGGGACGACGGCGATCCCGACTCCGGCGCTCACCATGCCCTGGATGGTCCCGTTGTCATGTGACCGGAACGCATAGTTCGGTGTCACCCCGAGGCGTTCGAGCCCACGGTCGACACCGAGCCCGCAGGTGTCTCCAGGCGGTTGGCCGACGGCCGGCTTGCCGGAGAGCGACGTCAACTCCACCGGTCCGGGCGGATGATCGGCGGGAACCATGGCGACATGGGGATCGGCTCCGAGATATCGGGACTCACAGTCGGGGTGAGGGTCGCCGACGATGAATGCGAGGTCGATGTCACCCCGCCGCAGGGAGCCGATACGGATGTCCTGGTCGGCGTCCTCCTCAACGACGGTCACCTCGACGTCCGGCGCCTCCTGATGAAGACGGCGAAAGATCAGCGGAAGGACGCGGGCCGAGATCGACTGGAACGTGCCGACGGCCAGTTTGCCCGAGACGCCGCGGCCGAACCGGTCGAGATCGTGTTCGGCCAGTTCAACCGCCTCGATGAGAGTGTTGGCATGCTGCAGCATCATCTCTCCGGCCGCAGTGAGCTCCGGACGACGAGGGCCGGACGGCCGGTCGAACAGGGGTTGGCCGACCATCTGCTCCAGTGCCGCCACTTGCTGGGAGACGGCCGATTGGGTGAATCCGAGCCTGGTTGCGGCTTTGCCGAAGGTGCCTTCCTCGGCCACTGCTCGGAGGGCGAGAAGGTGTCGTGTGCTCAACTCGTTCCACATAATTTGGATTATAAGACTAACTGATCAATACGGCAAATAATCATCGCTTTTGATGGACACCACGTGTCCGTAGGATTGAATCATGAAGAAGATTCCCAGCACCGAAGACCTCGCCCGACTCGGAGCCTCGATCCACGATCACGGGTTCCGACCCAACGAACAACAACTCACCGACATCGCCCTCCTGGCCCGCCAGGTGCGACCCGACTGGGCCGTTCTCGACGTGGTGGCCGACCGTGCCCACCCGGAAGTGGTCCGGGCACGAGCCCTCAGCCGACTGAGTGCCGACTGGGAGTCGATTCGGCTCGAACTCGAATCCTTTCGAGCCCGCTTCGAGGCCGATCTCGAAGGCCTCCTGACCCGCTGGAACGTCCACCAGGATCTCCGCCGGAGCGGCGCTCCCGTGGCCGACCTGGTCGAGTCCCGGAGCCGGCTCGACGCCATCCGCTCCGAAATGGGCCGCTACCGGCAGCTTGTGACACGATAAGCGGGTGATCGAGTCGGAACGGAAGCTGGCCGCGTTGGTCGATGAGGCCCACGCGGCCTACCGTTCCGCCCGGCCGGTGAGCGCCCGATGGCACGCTGACGCATGTCTGGTACTGCCGGGAGGCAACACCCGGTCGGTCCTGCACTTCGATCCGTTCCCGTTCCGTGTGGCTTCGGCTCACGATCAGGTCCTGATCGACGTCGACGGCCACCACTACATCGACTTCTGCGGCAACTACACCGCCGCCCTCCTCGGACACTCACCGGCCACCGTCCAAGCGGCGGTGGCCGACGTCTTGAACGAGGGCTGGGCGCTGGGTGCCACCCACCCTCGGGAGGTGGAACTGGCCCGACTCATCTGCGACCGGTTCCCCTCGATCGACCTGGTGCGGTTCACCAACTCGGGCACCGAGGCCAATCTCATGGCCATCGGGACTGCGCTCAACCACGTCGCCTCCGAGGGCGACGAGCGCTGCACCATCGGCGTCTTCGACCACGCCTACCACGGCGGTGTCCTGTCGTTCGGTCCTCATGGCGGACCTCATAACCCGATGAACGTGCCACACCGGTTCCGGGTTGCCCACTTCGACGACGTCGCCGGTCTCGACGAATTGTTCCAGCCCGACCTGGCCTGTGTGCTGGTCGAACCGGTCCAGGGCTCCGGCGGCTGCCGGCCGGCCTCACTCCCGTTCCTTCACGAGCTTCGCCGTCGCTGTGACGACACCGGCACTCTGCTGATCTTCGACGAGGTCATGACCTCCCGTCTGGCTCCGGGCGGGGCGCAACAGCGATTCGACGTCATGCCCGATTTGACGACACTGGGCAAGTACCTGGCCGGGGGCATGACGTTCGGTGCCTTCGGTGGACGCCGCGACCTCATGGCCGCCTTCGAACCGTCGGGGGAGCGCGCGCTGACCCAGGCCGGCACCTTCAACAACAACATCGTGTCGATGACCGCCGCCATCACCACGCTGCGACACGAGCTCGACGCCGACACGCTCGGTGAGGTCAACGCCCGGGGGGATCGCCTCCGCGGTGACCTCCAAACGACATTCGCCGATGCCGGTGCTGGTCTCTGGGTGACCGGGCTCGGCTCGATGTTGTGCGTGCACAGTGACGACGATCGTCTCGTCGAACTCTACTTCCACGCCATGCTGGCCCGTGGGCTGTACTTGGCCCGGCGGGGCTTCATGGCCCTCTCCAAGGCGCTGACCGACGACGACTGCCGCCGCCTGGTCGACGCCACCGCCGAGTGGGCGGCCGGCCTTGCGCAGAACGGTCGCTGAGTGGCCGACATCGCGCCTCCGAGCGCAGCCGTCGGAGGGAAAGGTGGCGCAACGGTCGACGACAGTGGCGCGTCCAGCCTGGCCGGTCTGCTCGGCGCCGCGCTGGCCGTCACCGCGTGGGGTTCTGCCAGCGTGCTGGTCAAGGCGGTCGACATGGGCGGTCTCGCCGTCGCCGTCTACCGCTTCCTGTTGCACTTCGTCGCCATTGCCATCTGGATGCGGTACCGGGGCACGCCGTTCTCACTGCGGGCGCTCCGCCTGTCGGCGTTCGGTGGTATCGCCTTGGCGCTCGACGTCGCCTTCTTCTTCACGGCGGTCAAGGAGACCTCCGTCATCAACGCCACCCTGATCGGCGCCCTCCAACCGATCCTCGTCGGGGTGGTGGCGGCACGATTCTTCGGCGAGAGGATCCGTCCCCGCGACGCACTGTGGTCGATCGCAGCGCTGGCCGGCGTGTTCGCCGTGGTCGTGACGGCGGCCGACAGCGCCGTGTCGAGCATGAAGGGTGATCTCCTGGCGGTCGGAGCGCTGATCTCCTGGAGCGCCTACTTCATCGCCTCGAGGCAGTCGAGGAACACCCTGACCTCGACCGAGTTCACGGCGGGGGCCGCGCTGTGGGCCGGCGTACTGAACCTCCCACTGGCCATTGCCTTCGGTCAGGACCTGTCGATGCCGACCGGCCGGGATCTGACGCTGATCCTGATCATCACGTTCGTGGCCGGGGTGTTCGGCCACAGCCTCATGAACTGGTCGCTGGTGCAGATCCCGCTGTGGGTCGGCTCGACCTTCACCCTGATGATCCCGGTGGCCGCATCGGTGATCGCCTGGGTTGCGCTCGGCGAGCCACTGACCGCAGCCCAGATGCTGGGTACGGCGGCGGTGCTTGGAGCCCTGGCTGCCATCGTGATCGGCCAGTCGAGACCCACCGGCCGCCGGCGACGTGGGGCCGGGTGGGGCGGAGGATCGCAGCCGGCCGCTACTCGTCGAGTGTGATTCCGAGGCGCTCCGACTCCTCCGGGCAGAACACCACGACTGCGGTTGTGATGGTGAGATTGAGTTGTGTCGGCGTGAGGCTGCTCCGACTCGACGTGACCGCTACCCGGCGCAGCTCCTCGAAGGCGGCGCGATCCTCGGCCCCACCGGCGTAGACGCAATAGGTTGCGGCGAACGTCGTGATCTGGTCGTCGGTCAGCGCGTCGGTTGACAGACCGTGTTCGCCCAGCTGCCGCCGAAACTCGGCGATCGTTGCTGCGACCTCAGGATCGGACTCTGACGCAACGACCGGCCCGTCGAGCTCCTCCGCGTCGGCGAGCTCGCCTTCGGATGAGGCGGTTGAGGATGCATCGGTCGAGGTGGCCGTTGCGAGGTCGTCGTCGGTCACGACGGCCGGCGTGTCATCCGGCGCGATTGTGACATCGTCGTTCGAACCGGCCAGGACGAACTGCGCCAAAGCGGCGGTGCCGAGGACGACGACGGATACCAACGCCCCCGTCACCCACGGCTTGCGTTTCGTCGAACGGGTTGGGACCGCGGCGACAAGCTGCGCTTCCGACTTCGGTTCCGGAACCGACTTCGGTGGTTCCGCCGGCTCCGGTTCCGGCTCCGGTTCTGGTTCCGGGTCCGGTTCCGGTTCTGGTTCCGGTTCCGGTTCCGGCTCGGGTGCAGGGGAAGGCTCGATGGCGTTGTCGGCAGCGGCCACGCGTTCGGGCTCCGCATTGGGGGCGTCGGAAGGCCGGCTCGTCACGTCCCACACCGGCAGCGAATCCGGTGGATCGTCGGGCTCCTCGCCGGGCCCGTGGGCAGGGTGCCACCATCTGCCGTCGGCCGCTCGGTACCAGTTCTCGGGCGGGGGCCAGGGCTGTTCCTCGCCGTTCCAGGCCGTGTAGGTTTCGGTCACCTGCTCATGGCCTCGACGGTCCGCCGTCATGCATGCCACCCATCTCACATCTCAGGGTAGCGGTTGAACCCGGTCCGACGCAGGAGGCGATTCCCCACAGGGGATTGGATCTGGACCGGTTGGGGTAGGACAACCGGCACAACGGCGGGGAACCGACGAGGAGAGTATTGTGCGATACGGCGAGAAAAGCGTGGCGGCCCTGCTCTGGGCTGTACTGACGGCGAGCCTGATGATGGTGCTGTCGGGCCCGGCGGCGGCCCAGGCCGACGATTCGGTGAGGATCAACCTGATCAACGGGATCCCCGACAATTCGGTCGACATCGAGTTCACATCCGGCGACTCGATCGCCGAGTTTGCATTTCGGGACACCTACGACCTGTCGAGCTTGGCCGGTTCAACGGCAGGCGTGGTCGTCACCGACGCCGTGAGCGATGAGACGCTGCTCGAGGTCGATCAACTTGTGCTTCCCGCATCGGGCAACGTGTCGGTGCTGCTCCACCTGAAGGTCGACGGCTCGGTCAGCCTGTCGACGTTCGAGAACGATCTGTCTCGAATCGAGGCGGGCGACAGCCGCTTGGTCGTCCGGCACCTCGCCGCAGCCCCCGAAGTCGATGTGCTGGCGGCGGGCGAGGTGGTGTTCGAGGGTCTGGGTAACGGACGGGAACGCAGTGCCGATCTCGAGGCGGGCGAGGTTTCCGCCAGTCTGGTTCCGACGGGGGAAGATGGCCCGGTCATCATCGGCCCCGCGGATCTGCCGCTGATCGAGGGGGACATGTTGATCATCTACGGACTTGGATCGCTCGACGACGACACGATGACCGTCCTCACCGAGACCATCACCGGTCTCGACACCCCGCCGTCCGGTGTCGACACCGGCAACTCCGACGTCTCCGGTATCGGGATGCTCGGCGTTGCTGTGCTGACGACGCTGGTGGTCGGAGCCAGCCTGGCCGGCGGACTCGGCCGTCGCAGCCGCTGGGCCGGCACTGGATCGCTGTAGGGGCGGAAGGTCCGTCGTGACCGCGTACGGTCGGAGGCTGCTCGTTGGATTGGTGGTTGGGCCGGTGATCATTCTGGCGCTCTTCGCCTGGGCCGCCGCGTCCGCCCCAACGGCACCGGCGGTCTCGTCGATCGCGCTCGCTACCGAGAGCTCCACCGGAGGGGAGGACGACGCCTCCGGTAGCGTGCCGGGGGCCACGATCGACCGAGCCCGGATCGCGGCCGGCCCGGCCGCGACGACGGGCCTGCGCCCCCTGCCTCGCGCTCAGGGATTGCCCGAACAGGTGGCGGATCCGGGCGGGCCGGTCAGCATCCGCATCGCCGATATCGGCGTCGACGGCAACGTGGTTCCAGTCGGTGTCGAAGCCGATGGTTCGTTCGAGGTCCCGGCGGCCCGCGAGGTCGGCTGGTACCGCTTCGGATCCAACGCCGGAGAGCCCGGATCGACCGTCCTGGCCGCCCACATCTCCTACGACGGTGTTGACGGCGTCTTCCGCCATCTCTCGTCGGTCAGCCCCGGCGCCGCCGTGGAGATCGGAGCGGCCGACGGCTCCACCATCGAATACCGTGTCGTGGACATCATCGAATACGGCAAGGCCGAGTTGCCGGTCGACGAGCTGTTTTCCGAGTCTGGCGACGATCGCCTCGTACTCATCACCTGCGGGGGAACCTTCAATCCCCGCCTTCGTAGCTACGACTCGAACGTCGTCGTCCACGCGGTACCGATCACCGGGTAGTGGATCCCCGCCCGGAGTTGCCCGCTCTAGATTGAGTGGGATGAGGTTCGAGTTTCGGTCGCTCACCCGATCCGACTTCAATCTGCTGGCCCGGTGGCTGGCCGACGCCGAGGTGCATCGGTGGTGGCATCACGAGTTCACGCCAGAGGCCGTCGAGCGCGATTTCGGTCCGGCCGTCGACGGCATGGAGCCGATGGCAGTGCACCTGGTTTTTCTCGGTGAATCGGAGGATCAACCAGTCAGGCCGATCGGTGTGATGCAGTCGTACGCCTTCGCCGACCAGCCGCAGTACGAAGAGGAGCTTGCAGCCGTGATGGCCGTTCCACCGGGGGCCGGGTCCATCGACTATCTCATCGGTGAGGCCGACTGCCGCGGACGGGGAGTGGGACGGGCGATGATCGCCGCCTACGTCGATGATCTGTGGGCAAGGTGCGCCACCGTCAACTCGCTGATCGTTCCGGTCGTGGCCTCGAATGTCGGCTCGTGGAAGGCCCTGGTCGGAGCAGGTTTCACCAAGCTGGGTGAAGCGAACCTCGAACCGGACAATCCGATCGACGATCCACTCCACGTGATCATGGGCCTCGATCGACCCCGTCGGGGGCGGCACCGGCGACGTCCAGCCGATGGGCGACGGTGACGCCCTGGCCGACCGTCAACGGAACCGACACCATGTCGACGCCCGGGGCCAAGTCCGGCAGCGGGTGCTGCTCATGGACGACGAGGCGGCTCCCGGGCCTGACCTGGGCCAGTACCCGATCGACGACAGGTGGAACCGAGTAGGCGGGCACGAAGAGAAAGAACACCGAGCCCTCGGCCGCCGCCGCCGGCAGACGTTCCGCGTTGGCGTCGCCTTCGATGATCACGATTCGATCGCCGTGACCCTCCGCGGCGACAAGCCGTCGGGCCTCGCCGGCCAGCAATGGATCGGACTCCACCCCCACTCCCCGGCACGCCCGCTTGGCGACGGCTTGGCGCAGGATCCGGGCATCGCCGCAGCCCAGGTCGACCACCGTGTCGTCGGGTCCGACCTCGGCCAGATCGAGCAGCGGCTCGATGAGATCGGTCGGGGTGCTGAGGAACGGCCCGAGGGCCTGCCCCGATGTTTCGCGCAGGCCGATTCGTTCAGCCGCGAGTCGCAATGGTCGGATCAAGAGATACAGGGGCCACAGTGACCTCGGGAGCGCGACGACCTGATAGTCGTTCTCGTTGGGAATCAGTATCGCCGGGAGCCTCTTCGCGATGGCGGAGGGCGGCCAGCGGAGGTCGAGAACGATGGTCACGTCGTCGGTCCGAGCCACGGTCAGCGTGTCACGGAAGTGACGCGACAGCGGTTCGGCCGGCCCGTCGATCGGCTCCCACGGACGGTAGCCGTGTCCCTCGAGTATGCGTACCGCGGCGATGGCCTGACCGGCGTCGGTCAGATGCAGCGTGGCGTTGTGGCGTTGAACGGGCGCGCTCGGATCGCTCTTGACGGAGGCTGCGATCCCCTCGACCTCCAGGATTGCGATGACCTTGGCCACTTCCTCGGCGACCCGCCGACCGATCGCCCGGCAGACCGCCTGGACCTCGACATCGTCGATGTCCGCCAGCCGATCACCGTGGATGGCGTCGATCAATCTGGCATCGGTTCCGGCCACAGCCGTCGATGCTATCGTGCCATCGGCGGCCGTTGCGTCGGATCGACAGGCACGTAGCCTCGGTGGCATGACGGCGAACCGCTACCGGTACCAGAACCCCGCCATGCTGGGAACGGTGGTGGAGCTGTCGTTCGAGATGTCCGGAGTCGGTGACAGCGCGCGCGACGATCACGCAGCCGACGGTCGGGCCGAGATGGTGGCCGACGCCCTGTTCGGCGAGATCGGTCGGCTGCAAGCCGTATTCAACGCGTTCGATGACGAGAGCGAACTCTGCCGGTGGCGATCGGGCGTTCTCCCGGGTGCCGGGACGAGCGACGAATTCGCCGATCTCATGGGCCACGTCCTGTTCTGGCAACGGTGGTCGGGTGGTCTGTTCAACCCGCTGACCGGTGAGCTTTCGGCTGTCTGGGCCGAGGCCGAACGTGAGGACCGTGACCCGGATCCGGACCGCCTGAGCACGATCGCGTCGTCGATCGCCGAACCCCGGTTCGAGATGGTCGAGGGCCGCCCGGTGCCGACCGGCGACTGCTCCCGGTTCAACCTCAACGCCATGGCCAAGGGCTGGATCGTCGACCGGGCGGTCGCTTCGATCGGCGATCGGTTCGACGACATCGACAACATCCTCGTCAACGCCGGCGGGGACTTGTGCCACCGAGGCTCGGGGACCGTGAGGGTCGGCATCGAGAATCCGCAGCGGCCCTACGACAACGAGCCCCCGCTCACCGTGATCGAGATTTCAAATGAAGCGGTGGCCACCAGCGGGGCCGCCCGGCGAGCGTTTCGGGTCGGTGGGCGGCGGGTCGGCCACGTCCTCGACCCTCGTTCCGGGCAGCCGGCGGAGGTGTCGGCCTCGGTCTCGATTGTGGCCCCCCTGGCGATGGTGGCCGACGTCGTCGCCACGCCGGCCGGCATCCTGGCCGCGGCAACGGCGCTCGAACTGGTCGACGGAGCCGACGAAACGGCCGGAGTGGCGGTGGCCGCCCTGATCATCGATCACGATGGCACCACCCACCCGTCCCGACGGTGGCGGGATCGATTCGGCCGCCCGTCCGGACCGCCGGCTTGAGGAATTGTGGCGCCGACTCGACCGCGAGGGTCGATCGCCGCAGCCCGGGGCCAGGGGTGCCGTCGACGAGATCTTTCCCGCGGTGTCGTCAGGCTCGAGCGCCGACCGAGAGGCGTTTGCGTCGTTCGGCGATGTGGC
Organism: Acidimicrobiales bacterium; assembly: GCA_041584095.1. Classification (GTDB taxonomy): domain Bacteria; phylum Actinomycetota; class Acidimicrobiia; order Acidimicrobiales; family SZUA-35; genus JAHELU01. The sequence goes on from JBFHEP010000002.1 coordinate 23,464, forward strand.
GGTCGCCCTCCGGGGTGCCGTCGTGGAAGGCATCGATGAGATCGTCGAGCGGGGAATCGAGGCCGCCGTAGTTGCACTCGATGAGGCGGTGATGGAGCTGATGGTGGAAGTCTCCGACGTGGAGACGAATTCCGAGCGGGCCTTTGATGGCGTCGTAGCCGGTGTGCGACAGCGGGGCGCCGACACCGTGATGGAGCATGGCGAACAGCATGTGGATTGGATGCGACGGCACGATCAGGAACAGGATCACGTCGGAGAACAGCACGAACTGCTCGGCCGGGTGCATGGCCAGGCCCGACAGCGGTCCGATGTTGACGTTGCGGTGATGCCAGGCGTGCACGTGGCGGTACACCGGGCGGCGATGCAAAAGCCAGTGCTGGACCGAGAAGTAGAGCGCTGACCACAGCGGCACGATGAGGAGGAGTACGACGAACCACACCGGGTTCGACGACCAGGAGATCATCGTGGCCCAGCCGTTGGCGTATGCCCACCACATGAACGTCTCCCAGAACGTCCAGCAGATCACGGCCGGGCCGAGGGTGAGCATGGCGTTGTCGCGAACCTGATCGTTGAACAGGAAGATGCGCTTGTCGCGACCGAGCGGTCGGGCGTCGTAGCGCAGCTCGTCACCCTGGCGGGCGAAGGTATAGAGGTAGAGGTGGGTGCCGCCGGCGGCGGCGGCGACCACGGCGAGGTTGCGGAGCCACAGCTGTGCGATCCACCCCGGTGCGAGCGTGGCCGCCGTGTCGAGTGACGGGCTGGCCCATCGCCACAGCACGAAGGCCACAGCGAGCATGAGGACCCGGGGGGTGGTGAGCCGCCATCCTCGCAGCCAGAACCTGAGGGCGGCGCCGGCGTCGATCGGCCAACGGAAGAGCGCCCAGGATCGGAGCGGAGCCGGAGGGGTGAAGTTCCAGCGGCTGGGCCGCACCGTCTCCATCGCGCCGATTCTGAAGCCGCCCTCCGGCGTTGTCAAGGCCGGTGTCAACATGGGGGGTTTGTGCGTTCGTGCGTCGTGGAACCCCCGGATCGCGCAACCTTGCTTCAATCCACGTCGACGACCAGTGGAGAGCCGTGGTGGGGATCAAAGAGCGCGTGATAGCCGCCGGTGTGCCAGAACAGGATCGGCCCGTGGAGATCGCCTGCTGCGGTGGCGCCGAGAGGGCCGGAGCGCACGAGGGCGACGAGGCCGGCCAGGCCTTTGGCCGAGTAGACGGGGTCCACGATGATGGCCTCGGTGCGGGCCAGGAGCTTGATGGCCTCGGTTGCCGCCGCGGTGCGTGCGCCGTAGCCGTCGCCGACCTGGTCGTGCACGATGGCGAGGTCGGCCGGTGACAGCTGGGCGGCCAGGTCGAGTCCGATCACCGCGGCGGCCTCGACGGCCAGCGCGTGGTGTTGGGCGGCGATGTCGTCATAGAGTCGCCCGGCGTCGACGCCGATGATCGGAACGCCTGCGAGCGGCGAGCCCGGGGACATCAGGGCCCTGCCGACCAGTAGTCCGGCGTGGGTGCCGCCGGAGGTCGTGGTGTGCATGATGACCGACGGGGTCATGCCCGCCGTGTCGCTCTGGGTCTCGAGTTCAAGGAAGGCCCGGGCGAAGCCGAGCGATCCGAGCGGTGACGAGCACCCGACCGGCGCCGCGAATGCACGGCGTCCGGCAGCGTTGAGTTCGGCCACGAGTTCGTCAACCTGTTGGTTCAATGCAGCCCACGAGGCGTCGCCGGTGTAGTGGACGGTGGCGCCGACGAGATGTTCGAGCAACAGGTTGGCGGTCGGACCGGGCTCATCATTCGGCGGCTCACCGCTCAGCACGAGGTGGCACTCCATGCCCACTGCGGCCGCGGCCGACGCCCCCGTCCGCGCCGAGTTCGACTGGAGCCCGCCGGTGGTGACCAACGTGTCACAGCCTTCGGCCAGGGCTCGGCCGACCACCAGATTGAACTTGCGGATCTTGTTGCCGGCCAGGGCCACGCCCTGAACGTCGTCTCGCTTGATCCACACCTCGGCGCCGACGGCGGTGCCGAACCGGTCGAGGCGATGCAGCGGTGTCGGCCACGTGCCGAGCCCGGCCGTCGGCAGCGCCAGTAGTCGCTCGACGGCCGCCCTCCGCGCCGTCTCCGGATCACTCACGTCACGCCCCTATCCTTGTTGTGGCGTGCACGACGTCGTCAGCGACGCGGGAAACGCGCACAACGGGGCCAGGCGGGAGCACTGCCAGATCACACCGTCAGCGACGGATCGGCCCAGTAGAAGTCGGGGTCGAGCTGCTTCGTTTCCAGGAGCTGCTGGAGGCGCTTCAGCCGGGTGAACGGTGGCGCCACGAAGAGTGCCTCGTCCATGTCGATCGCCTCGAACACCTGTCGGAGCTGGCGGGCGCCACGCTCGGCGTCCCACTCGCAGGAGAATCCGGGGAGCCGGGTCGATATCTTCTCGAAGTTCACGCGGTACGACCGGTTGTCCGAAGCCGGGCCGAAGGTCAGCTCGCAGCCGGGGAACACGTCGGCCACGATCTCGGCCACCTGCCGCACCCGGTAGTTCTGCTCGGTCGCCCCGACGTTGAACACCTCGTTGTGGATGGCGTCACGGGGAGCGGCCAGCGTGCACTCGATGGCCTTGGCGATGTCGAGGGCGTGGACGAGCGGCCGCCACGGTGACCCGTCGGAGATCATGGCGATCTCCCGGGTCGTCCAGGCCAGGCCCGACAAGTTGTTCAACACGATGTCGAACCGCATCCGGGGCGATGCACCGAAGGCGGTGGCATTGCGGAGGAAGGTTGGGGAGAAGTCGTCGTCGGCCATCGGGGCCAGGTCGCGTTCCACCAGGGTCTTGCACTCGGCGTAGGCGGTCTGCGGGTTCACGGGCGAGGACTCGTCGAGTTCACCCTCGGCGATGCCGTAGACCGAGCACGACGACATGTAGACGAACCGTTCGACTCCGGCCGCCTTGGCCAACTCGGCCAGCTTGACCGAACCCTGATGGTTGATCTCATGGGTGATGCCGGGCCGCAGCTCGCCGGTGGGGTCGTTCGACAGCTCGGCCATGTGGACCACGGCGTCGATTCCCTCGAGGTCTGCGGCCTCCACGTGGCGCAGATCCTTGATGAGCGTGTGGGCCGTGCGCTCCACGCCCTGGTAGAGCCAGCCGGTCATGTAGTAGCCGGTGTCGAGCCCGACAACCTCATGGCCCCTGGCCATCAGCCGGGGGGCCAGCAGCGACCCAAGGTAGCCCTCGGTGCCCGTAACCAGGATCCGCACGTGAAGTCCTCCGTCTCGAAAGGGTGTTGGCCCGGTTCGTGGTTCAGCCTCTCGGCCCCTCCGCCACGCCCGCGTCGGCCAGCGCCGGTAGCGCTCGATCGACAATGGTACCGGCGATCTCGAGGGAGGCCGTCGCCGCCGGGGATGGGGCATTGCACACGTGCAGCGCCCTCGGGCGATCGACGAGGAGGAAGTCGTCGACCAGCGAACCGTCGGGTTTCAGCGCCTGGGCCCGGATCCCGGACGGGGAGGGCACCAGGTCTTCGGATCGGACCTCGGGGATCAGCTCCTGGAGCGAGGCGGTGAACCGTTTACGGCTGAACGACCGGAGCACCTCGTCGATCCCGGTGTGCCAGTGTTTGGCGGCGAGGCGCCAGAATCCCGGGTAGGCGAGGACCTCCGCCAGCTCGCTCAGATTCACGTCGGTTTTCGAGTAGCCTTCGCGGGCCAGGGCGAGCACGGCGTTCGGGCCGGCGTGTACGCCGCCGCCGATCATCTTGGTGAAGTGCACGCCGAGGAATGGGAACGCTGGATCGGGCACCGGGTAGATGAGCGTGCGGACGAGGTGCTCCCGTTCCGGTACGAGCTCGTAGTATTCGCCGCGGAACGGAACGATCTTGGCGCCGGGGTCACCCCCCTCGGCTCGGGCGAGCTTGTCGGAATACTGGCCGCCGCAGGTGATCACGAAGCGGGTTCGGATCTCGCCCCGGTCGGTGATGACCCGGTGAGAGCCGGAATCGGGTTGGATGCCGGTGACCTTCTCGCCGAGGCGGATGGTGACTCCCCGGCTGCAGGCCTGGTCGGCCAGGGCGTGGCACACGGCGACGAAGTCGATGATGCCGGTACTGGGCACCCTGATGGCGCCGACGCAGTTGACGTACGGCTCGATCTCGACTGCCTCGGAGGGCGAGATGAGCGACACGTCGAGCCCGTTCTCCTTACCTCGATCGCTGAGGGCTCGCATCCGATCGAGCTGCTCGGGTCGGGTGGCGACGATCAGCTTCCCGCACAGCTCATGGGCGATGCCGTGTTCGGCTGCGAAGCGGACCATCGAGTCACGACCGGCTCGGCACAGCTTGGCTTTGAGGCTGCCCGGTGCGTAGTAGATTCCGGAGTGGAGGACTCCGGAGTTCCGTCCGGTCTGGTGGCGGGCCAGTTCGCACTCTTTCTCGATCAGCGTCATCGACGCATTCGGCCGGCGCTTCGACAGCTCGGCCGCGACGGCCAATCCGAGAATACCGCCGCCGACAATGACACAGTCCCTCACCGCATTGCTGCCGTCGTCGCCGCCACGAGATCGCTTCGTCATGGCCACCACGATAGAGGCCCTCCTTCGGAGCCCGCCGGCCGCGTCCCCGCCTTCTTGCCGGGGAGGAAACGTCGACGTACGATGCCGTTGATGTCGTTGCCGGGCCTCGGCCTGCTGGTTTCTCTGATCGGTGCGGAGGTCGGTCGGGCGCGTTCGCGATCCGGCACCGATGACGGCGACGGCGAGGATCGGGCGGTACTCGATCGCCTGTCAGTCGCCCTGATCGGTCTGGTTCCGACCCAGCCACCGATGCCGACGTCGCATCCTGCATTGGATCGTTGGCTCGACCCGGCCGTGTCGGCGGCGCCCGAACAGCAACGTCCGCTCGCCGAGGCCTTTCGTTCCGTTTCCCCGTACCTCGGCTGGAAGACGGCCTATGCCGGGGCTCCAACCTCGCAGGCCATGCGCCGTTTCTGGACCAATTACGCGTATGCACCGCTGGTGTCGCCCCGCAGGGACGACGGCGGGGAAAGCCCACTGCTGTCGCCCGAGATAAACCTCTATCTGGTGGTTCAGGGCGCCGGTGTCACCTACGGCCGCCACCATCACCCGGCGATCGAGGTGTACGGCGTCGTCTCGGGCACGGCTCGCTGGTTGCGTGGCGATGACGGGTTCCTGCCCCGCAGCCCCGGCAACGTCTTCGTCCATCATCCAAGCGTGGTGCACGCAACGACCACCGGGGCCGAGCCGACGATCTCGTGGGTGGCCTGGCTCGGTGACCTGCTATCCCGTCCGATGCTGGAGACATCGAACGGGCCGGTCGTTACTGCATGAGATCCGCTTCGATGTCGCCCGGCCGCAGACGCAGGCGAGCCGCCGCTGTGACTTCCACCGCGGCCATCATGAGGATCCACAGCTGATAGACGTCCAAGCCCAGGATCTCGAACGGCGAGGCCACAGCGGTCGCTGCGATCAGGAATCCGGCCACGAACAGGTTCAGCTGGAATGTCGTCGATCCGATGACGTCGAGCATGGTCATGACCCGCACGGAGTTGGTGGTGTCGATTCGTCGGTGCATCAGCTCCATCGAGGCCGTTCCCGTGACATTTCGGGCCGCGGAGCCTACGGCGGCCAGTAGGAACAGCAGACCCGTGCCCGATGTCGTCGTGAGCGGGCCGTTCATGGTTGCGAGGCCGACGGTGCAGACCGCGGTCAGGACGGCCCCGCTCCGGATCGCCGCGAGCACATGCCGTCCGGGGTCTCGCCACAGCAGCGACGCCACGATTCCTCCGGCCGACAGCGCGGCCCCCAGCAGGCCGAGATTGCCTGTCGGCCACAGGGTGATGGCGGCGTAGGTCACCAGCAGTGGCCAGCGGCCCAGCGCCAGTGCGGCGGTCATGAGGTAGAGACTCCAGATCCCCGCCGGGAGGGGTTGCCGCTTCGGGCCGGTGGCATCGATGACCGATTCCGGACGTGAACCCGAATCGGAAACCTCATCCGGCGGGGCGGGGATCTGACGAAGGGTGTCGGCCACGACGAGAACGGCCACACCGATCACCAGTAGGAAGACGGTCCGGCCTGTTCGGTCGAGTGCGCCGACGAGAATGGTTGAACCAAGGATGACCGTTCCTCGAATGGCGGCCGCCGGTCCGAGCATGAACGCCCGCTGCACCGGCGAGAGGCTGTAGGCGATGAGCGGCTGCCAGGCGGTGGCCATCAGCACCGATACCGAGATCTCGGCCGCAATCGCCACCACCAGCGCCAGCCCGGCCACCCACGACCCTGGTTCGGCGAACGCGACCAGCGCGGCCGTGGCCAGCACCATCACGCCCATCGTCCAGAGGAACAGCCGCACGTTGTGGCGTGCTCGGTGCAAGGGAATTCGGGCGGCCCAGATCTGGATGGGAATCGACAGCGTGCCCAATCCGAGCGCGATCCCGATGGCCCGCGGGCCGAGCGCCAGGCTCTCCACCGCGAGGATCTGGAAGATCGCGTGACCATCGACGCCGATCGACAGGGCGCTCAGAAAGCCGACGATGCCGACCGCGAACAGGCGCTGTTTCACCTTCTCCGATCCGATCGGCAGGGTCACAGACACCGCATCACCGTAGTGGCCGTCGGTCGGCGCCTCCTGGAGATCGCGCTCTGACTTCGTCGATCCCGGTCGTCTGGCCACATCGCCGAACCGCTACCCTCGGTGCGCAGACGAGTGAGGGTCCGGAAGTGAGCAACTTGACGACGGCGCTGGAGGACATCCTGGTGGTGGCGGTCGAGCAGGCCGTGGCCGCCCCCGTCTGCACGGCTCGGCTGCGGGACGCCGGAGCTCGGATCATCAAGATCGAGCGTCCCGAAGGGGATTTCGCCCGTGGCTACGACACTGCGGCCGGCGGCGACAGCTCGTATTTCGCCTGGGCCAATCACGGGAAGGAGTCGGTCGTGCTCGACTTCAAGAAGCCCGACGACGCCGCCCTGCTGAGGCGCCTGGTCGCCGCCGCGGATGTGTTCGTGCAGAACCTGGTGCCCGGTGCGCTCGAACGTGCCGGGTTCGGATCCGCTCGCCTCCGGTCCGACCACCCTCCGCTCATCACTCTCGACATCAGCGGCTACGGCGAGTCTCCCGAGCTGGCGGACAAGAAGGCCTATGACCTCCTCGTCCAGGCCGAGAGCGGACTGATCGGGATTTCGGGCGGCCCGAACGAACTCGGTCGGATCGGGGTTTCGGTTTGCGACATCGGCACCGGGGTCACCGCCTACGGTGCCGTGTTGGAGGCGCTGCTGGCCCGAACCATGACCGGCCAAGGTCGGAGCATCCGTCTCTCGCTGTTCGACATGATGGCCGAGTGGATGTCGGTACCCCTCGTCCAGCACGAGTACGGAGATGGCGGCCCGACCAGGGTCGGGCTTCGCCATCCGACGATTGCCCCCTACGGAGCCTACGCCACATCCGAGGGAGCTCTGACGCTCATCTCGATCCAGAACGAACGGGAGTGGGTCCGGTTGTGCGCCGAGACTCTGGCCGACCCGGACCTGGTCGACGATCCGCGGTTCATGTCCAACAACGATCGGGTGGCGAACCGGGAGGCACTGGAGGTGGAGCTGGATCGGCGGATCCGAGCACTCGATCGGGCCGAGTTCCACCGCCGTCTCGCCGCCGCGACCATCGCCTACGGTTCGGTCAACTCGCTCGACGATCTGGCCGCCCACCCGGCGCTGCGTCGTCGTACGATTGTGAGCAGCAGCGGGACCGCCGTCGACCTGGCCGCCCACCCCGTTCGGTGGACCGACGGCGATCGAACCGACGGGTCCACCGCGGCACCCGTGGTTCCTGCAGTCGGCGAGCACACCGAAGCCGTCCGGGCGGAGTTCTCCTGAACCAACTGCGCCGACCGGTCGGCTCGGATGGCAAAGGGCAGAAATCTTCGACGATGCGGGAACTTTTCCCCGCTGTATCGCGACTCAGTATTCGAACGGACAGCAAATCTTTGCTTGCGGGTGAGAACTTTCGAGTGCGGTAGAGCTGTTCGCTCCACATAGTTCTGACATCTGGCAGCCGGAGTTCCTCTATCCGATGAGTCGGCCTTGGACCACGCGGCGGACCTGAGGCGGGCTTATTGGCCTAAACGCAAACCGCTGAACAATGGCTGCCAGATGTCACTCTCTCTCCGACGGCTTTCCTCCCCGGACCGATACCGGTCCTTCCTCTCGCCGTCGGAGAGCTGTGTAACCAAACTGTGTGATCGAACATCCAAGAAGAGCGGCTTCGGCCGAACCACAACTGTGGTGTATCGAATGAACGTCCTGGCGCGGGGCGTTTGTTCGCGTTTTCGGCCCGTCGCCACCCTGGTCGGCGCTCGTCAAGAAATCGGAAATACTGGCTCCGGCCTAGCGGCTGTCCACGCCTTTCCAATATCGTGGTGTGGCAAGCGTGTAGGCGCTCACTGTAGGGACAGCAATCATTCACAACGACGCCGCGATAGTCGATGAACTCCTAACCTTCCTCCAATCGGGCTCGCCGGTCGTCGACGCGCGGCTGGCCACGATCTACGCGGACGCCGACCCGGATCTTGCCGATCGGCTGCTCGACAGCGTGGCCGTCCAGGCCTCCCAGGGTTCGCCCTATGCCCTGCAGTTGCTTCTCAACCTCATATCGGAGCACCGGCTGGCCTACCCGGGTATCAGCCGCCACATCCTCACCCGCTCGGTGCAGGAGGATGTGGCGCAGGATGTGCTGATCGCCGTCGCCCGGTCGATCCACCGCTACCGGGGTGATTCGAAGTTCACCACCTGGCTCTACGCCGTTGCCCGGAACACGGCCGTCGCCGAGTTGCGTCGCAGCCGTTCCGCGGTCTCGTACGATGACGAGTCGAACAACGAACAGGACGCCCTGCGTTTCAGCTCCCGGGCCACCGATCGCCAGATCATTCAGACTGCCATCGGGCAACTCCCAGCGATTTTCCGTGAAATCGTCTACCTGCGTGACGTGCAGCGAATGAGTTACGAGGACATCGCCAATCACGAAGGCATCGCCATCAACACCGTTCGATCCCGCCTGTCACGGGGTCGGGCGCTTCTCGCCACGGAGCTGGCGGCATTCCGAGGCCTATGACGAATCTGCCGACCGCACGTTCGAAGCGAATCGACAAGTATCGAATCATCGCGCCGATCGGTGTCGGCTCATCGGCTACGGTCTACCGGGCGATCGACGAGTCGAGCGGCTACGAGGTGGCGATCAAAGTGCTGGCGGAGAACCTCAGCCTGCTACCGGAACCGCGTCAGCGGTTCTACGACGAGGCGGAGATTCTCCGAGGGATCGACAGCCCGGCCATCGCCCGGATCTACCACGTGGGCGAGACCGACACCGGGCAGCCGTTCATGGTGCTCGAGCTGGCCGACAGAGGTGACCTGCGTCGCCGAGTCGATGAGCTGCGAGCCCGGGCCGAGTCGATCGACTGGACCGATCTCTGGGCCCTGGGCCGTCACCTGCACGAGGCACTCAGCTCGTTACATCAGCGCGGCATCATTCACCGCGACGTCTCGCCGGGCAATATCCTCATCCAACATCGCAGCGAACTGACCGGCCTGTCGGCGGCCAACCTGCTCGAACCAGGGGAACGATTCATCCTGTCCGACCTCGGCTTCGCCAAAGATCTGGAGTGGGCCTCGGGCTTCACCGCCGGCGGCGGAACGAGGGGTTTCGCCTCCCCCGAGCAGTTGAATGAGGTGACCGTCGTCGATCATCGAACCGACATCTTCAGCGCCTCCGCCGTGATCGACTGGACGGTTTACGACGGTCCGTTCGCGAAGGCGCTCGAACCGTTTCTGCTGAAGGGCCTGGCCGACGATCCGGACGATCGCTTCGAGACGATCGACGAGTGGTACGACGCGTTCGTCGATGCCATGGATGTCATCGAGTCGTGGGACGACCCGCCCCGCCGAGGCGGTTGGCTTCCCGCAGCGCTCGTGTTCATCGCCGGAATCGCTCTCATCGTGCTGGTCTTGTGGTTCACCGACTCGCTGAGCGAGCTGATCGACGCGCTGTGAGGTTGACCGGTCGGGGGACGAGCAGCGAGCCACGAGGAGCAGGGACCGCAGCGCCGGAACGCCCATGTGCCCGGACCAACGGCCCGGGCACATGTCCAACTCCGGAAGCTCACGCGGTATCTTCCTGAACGCCACATGGGCGTTTCCTGGTGAGAAAATCGGGGAGTTCCGAGGTTGGAGTTCGACTATCGATCGCTGCTCAGTTATCTGTCACAACGTTCGAAAGGAGAACCTTCTCCTGAGTCCTGGTTTGCGGCGGATCATCCACAGAGATACCTGTTGTCTCAGCGTGCGTTACCGGAAATCCCTTACGGGAAATCTCAGTGTGCGGCAGATCATCCACGAATAGGGTTCCGGAGGTGGTCCTCCTTGTCGGCGGGTGAGGTGTCGCTCTGTCGTGCGACAACGCATAGATTAGCGCCTCATCAGCATCTGTCAACCTGAAACCACCAGCAGCCCCAAACTTCGATACCTGAGGACGTTGTCATCGCGATGAAATATTACGACTCTACGGACCCTGTTTCAGCTGGTGGTCGCGTGTCATGTCGCCCTCGCTTCGACGTCGTTCCGTAAGATTGGCCGGTCACCGCCGGCGGGGTGCTGAAGGGGACGGTGTCGCTACGACGCCATCAAATCCTCCGGTTGGACTACAACATTCAAGCTGCTGCCGCTAGGCTCGGTGCAGACGTTCGGCGATTCAGGCTGCCGCCCAACCCGCCAAACGGCTCGTAACGGTGACTAGAGGAACCAGGACGTCGGCTCAAAGAAGGTCCCACGGCAGGGAGGTCCGAGGACCGGAGTGAGCGGACGAAGAACAAAGCGGTCCAAGAGGGACGTTTGCCGCAACGACCGAACGGGTTCGATGCGGGGGCGGACGGTCGGAACGTTCAGGAGTTGATGCATGGTGGAGCTGAACGAGGAGGCGAGGGACTACCTCACCGGCGACAATGCAAAGGCGGCACTGATGTCGCAATACGGATCGCCGACGATCGCCTCCACCTCCTCCGCCGTCGACTACGGCTTGCCGTTGGTGGTTGCCGGCCTGAAACGCCGGGCAGAGGATTCGGCAGGCATCGTCAATCTCCTGAATCTGGTTCGCTCGCTCGACACGAGCCAGCTCGGCACGGAGGCGATGTGGAGCCGAACCTCCCACCGCGCGGTCATGGGCCCGGACCTGACCGAGATTCTGTTTCGTGACCAGAACGGCCAAGGCACCCACGAAACCGTGATCGCCAAGCTGGCCGAGCGGGCCCGGGTCGACTTCGAAACCGCGCAGGGCATTCTCGGCTCCTGCACGTGGATGCTGCTGGCCGTGCTCGTCAATCGCTACAGCCGTTCCCTCGACCGGCAGACGCTGCTGCGGGTGGCCGACGAGGAACGCCGGCTGCTCTCGGAGCAGGGGTGGGATCCGTGGATCCGCGCCGTCGAGTGGGAAACCAACGCAGTCGGAGGCAGCGATACCCTCTACGTCGATTCCCTTCCCACTCCACCGAGAACCACCACCGCCAGTACCGGGGACCGCTCGGGCCGGTACCCGCCTCCGGTGAGCCGGGGCGATCGCAGCGATGGGCCCGCACATTCTTTTGCGCCCGAACCCCCCAACACCGGCCGCCGGTCGGAAGGACACGAGGCGGCGGGTCTGGGCGGAGTCGGCCTCGGCGGATATGCACCACCCGAACGCCCCGGCCGTGGCCCCGCACCGATCGAGTACGGCGGCGGACGTGGACCCGACTATCCCGATCCGCGCCTCGCGTCGGGCCGCCGTCGCCCGATGACCGCGCCCCAGCCGGCGCATCGGCATACCCGGCCCCGAGCACCGATGCCCGAGCCGAAGCCTCGACGGTGGCCGATAGCGGTGGCATTGGCCGCCGTGCTGCTCTTGGCCGGCGGTGTCTGGTGGCTCATCGGCGGCGGTGATGACACCGATGTCGACTCCGCCCAAGGCGAAGCGGTCGACTCGGCGGTCACGGCAACCGACGAGGCGTCCGGCTCCGACGAGTCGACCGACGCCGCGGCGGCGGAGTCCGGCGATGGCGCAGCCCTGGCCACCGACTACACCGGAATCGTCACCATGGACGTTCCCATGCGCGACATCTTCACCGGCGAGACCACCAACGCAACAGGCAGCGTGACCTTCACCATCGATGCCAACACCGGCGAGGCGTGCGCCCTGGTGGCGACTGACGGGGTTTCGGGTCCGTACGCTTCACACATCCACCTTGGCGCCTTCCGGGAACGGGGTCCGGTGGTTGTGAATTTCGGCGACATGAACGACGGGGTCGAGAAGTGTGTCGCCAACGATCTCGACGACATCAACGAGATATTGGCCGATCGGTCCGAGTACTACGGTGAGATGCACGACGTCGGCGGTGAGTACACCGTGCGCGGACAGCTGTCGGAAGCCGATCCGTTCGATGATCGGCGCGACCCGGCTCTCCTTCCCGACCTTGACGGCGGCTCGGCACTGTTCGACACCGACCCCGACCCGCTTCTGAACGGCGCCCGCGTCCGATTCGAGGGGTCGACGCTGGTGGCCACCGGCGAGGTCGACAGCCAGGAGGTCCTCGACGCCCTCATCTCGGCGCTCGAGGCATCGGGTGTGACGGTTGTGAACGAATTGCTGGTGGTGCCGGGCTCGCCGCCGCCGTCCGGGCGGTTCATCGCCAACCAAGGACTCACGTTCGGGGTCGGCAGTGATCAGCTCGAAGGCGATAACAGTGCGGTGCTGGAAACGATGGCGAAGGTTCTCGCCGCCAATCCGGATTGGAAACTCACCGTTGCCGGCCACACCGACAGCACCGGGTCAAGGGTCGACAATCTCGAACTGTCCCAGCGCCGGGCGATCACCGTTCGTACGGCACTCGAGGAGCTGGGTGTCGCCACCGATGTGCTGAAGATCGCCGGCTACGGTCCGGAGCAGCCGATCGGCGACAACAGCACGGCCGAGGGACGTCGCCGGAACCGGCGCATCGAGTTCGTCATCGACCCCACCTGATCGACGGGCCGCATCGGCTGCCGTCCGCAGCTCGGATGTTTGCACCTGAAGGATTTCTTGCCTCAAGGCTCGCTTTTCGTGTCATTTCTGACCAGAATCGAACATGACGCTCCAAACAACCGCCTGGGGCGTCGCCCCGATCAGAGGTGGAGGCACCGATCCGCCGCTACGTGCCTCCACCTCGCTCTGGGGAGTCGGGAGACTGGGTTGGGTCGACTGTCGCGTCATGGCTGTAGCCGAGCGCGGCCAATATCTGATTCAGCAGCTCCAGAACGGAGCCGAGATCATCGCCCAGAAAACGGGTGAAGTACCGCTCGATGCCGTCGAGGTGGGTGGGGCTGGCCGCCTTGAGCACCTCGAATCCCTCGTCGGTCAGGACGGCGTGCTTGACCCGTCCGTCGTCGGCGTCCGACTCGCGGCGAACCAGGCCTTCGGCTGCCAGACGATCGACCAGACGGCTGCAGTTCGACGGCGAGATCAGCAGGGCCGACGCAAGGTTCCCCATCGTTCGACGACCGCCGGCTTCGACGAGCTGGACGAGGACGTCGTACCACTCGATTGAGAGTTCATGTCCGGCCTGGAGATCGTCGTCCATCTGACGGACGATCCTGGTGTGGGCCTCGAGAAAGAGGCGCCACACCCGTAGCCGCTCGTCGTCCTGCCAGCGCCTCGCCACGCTTCCATCCGTCGTCAACGATCCGTTCCCCTCCTGTGCGGACACCTCAGTTTACGACGGTTGATCGCGGGTGGCGACCATCGTGAGGACGTCGTAGACGGCGGCGACCTCGCCGTTCTGGTTGACGACCTGCGTGTCCCACGCCACCTCGCCGTAGCCGGCACCGGCCCGCAGCGTCTTACGCTTGCACGTGAGGGTGACGGTGAGCGTGTCGCCGGGATAGGTCGGCGTGGCGAAGCGGAGCCTGTCGAGGCCGTAGTTCGCCAGCACCGGGCCCGGGTCGGGGTCGACGAACAGCCCGGCCGCTGCGGACAGCACGAAGTAGCCGTGAGCCACCCGACCATCGAAGATGGGCGACGCCTTGGCCGCATCGTCGTCCATGTGGGCATAGAAGTTGTCGCCGGTGAGATCGGCGAACCGTTCGATGTCATCAAGGGTCACGGTTCGGCTATCGGTGACGAGGGAGTCGCCGACCTCGAGGTCCTCGAAGTGGAGCCGGAAGGGATGGCCCTTGGTCTCATTGCGGGGGGCGCCGGCCTGGTACTCACCGGTGATGGCGGTCATGGCCGCCGGCGAAGCCTGTATGGCGCTGATCTGGAGGTGATGCTTCACCGCTCGCATCCCGCCGAGTTCCTCGCCGCCGCCGGCGCGCCCGGGTCCACCATGAACAAGGTTTGGCAGCGGTGCGCCGTGACCGGTGTGTGATTCGAGACTGGTCTCGTCGACCACCTGGACCCGACCGTGATGGCAACCGAGTGCCACGGTCAGCGTGGCGGCCTCGGCCGGGTCGTCGGTGAACACGGAGGCGACCAGGCTGCCCCGGCCGAGGGCGGCGAGTTCGACCGCCTCGTCGGCCGAGTCGTAACCGATCACCGTCGACACCGGACCGAACGCCTCGACCTGATGGATGGCGTCGGCCCGCTTGTCGGTGGCCTGCAGCAGGGTAGGGGCCATGAACGCCCCTCGCTCTGGATCGACGCCGACGAACTCGCAGCGATCGGTGATGACGGCGGCCGCGGATTTGAGCCGAGCGACGGCGTCGCGGACCTCCGCCCGCTGGTCGATTCCGGCCAGGGCGCCCATGGTGGTGGTCTTGTCGGCCGGGTCGCCGACGACGACGTCGGCGAGTGCGGCTTCGAGCGCTTCGATCGTGGCATCGCGGTGCTGTTCCGGAACCAGGATGCGGCGGATGGCCGTGCACTTCTGGCCGGCCTTCGTCGTCATCTCGTTGACGACCTCGTTGACGAATCCGGTGAAGGTGGCCGTGCCCGGTGCCGCGCCCGAGCCGAGGATGGCGCTGTTGAGCGAGTCGGCCTCGGCCGTGAACCGGACGGCCTCGTTGATGATGGTGGGGTGGGCCCGCAGCAGGGCGGCGGTGGTGGCCGATCCGGTGAAGGCGACGCTGTCCTGGCCGTCGAGTTGATCCAGGAGATCGCCTGTGCCACCGCAGATCGCCTGGAGTGACCCGTCGGGCAGCAGCCCCGACTCAGCGATGAGACGCATGACCGCCTCGGTGAGGTAGGCGGTGGGCGAGGCGGGTTTGGCGATGGTGGGGACGCCGGCCAGGAATGCGGGAGCGAACTTCTCCAGCATGCCCCAACACGGGAAGTTGAAGGCGTTGATCTGGACGGCAACTCCGGTTCGCGATGTTCCGATGTGAGCGCCGAGGAACGAGCCGTCACGGGCCAGTGGTTCGACGTCGCCGTCGATCAGCACCGTTGAATCGGGAAGTTCGCGGCGGGCCTTGGAGGCGTAGCTCAACAGCACGCCGATCCCGCCGTCGATGTCGAACCACGAGTCGGATCGGGTGGCACCGGTCGCGGTCGATACCGAATACAGTTCGTCCTTGCGTTCCATCAGGTACTTCCCGAGCGACCGTAGGATGGCCGCCCGCTGGTGGAATGTCATGGCCCGCAGTTCGGGCCCGCCGGTGTCGATCGCGTACCGGCGGACTGCCGCCATGTCGATTCCGTGGTCCACGAGGGTGGCCACCGGCTCGCCGGTCACGGCGCTGGTCAGCACCCGCCCGTCGGTCGATACCGGGGTGTGCCAGCTGCCGAGGATGTAACTTTCGAGAACCGGAGTCAAGCTTGTCATGGGCCCAACGTAGCGCTAAAACGCACGGCCCCGAAGTCTGTTCTGGGCTCCGACATGGTGACTACGGCGGCAACAGCTCAGCCGCCGGGGACCGGACTCACGTGCTGGTCGGCGGCGTTCGAGACCGACCGCCACCCCTCCGACGTGGTGCCGGTGGCCGGGATGCCGTCGTTCGCTTTGAGCATGGCGGCCATGTGCATGAGGTTCCAGGCCATGATCGTGGCGTTCTTGTTCGTGAACTCGGTGTCGTAGCCGACCGGCGTCTCCTGGCCATCGACGCTGTCTCCGTAGCTCGGCCCTGGTCCGATCGAGCCGATCCAACCGCAATCGGCCTGCGGTGGGATGGTGTAGCCGATGTGCTGGAGGGCGTAGAGCGTTTCGGCCGCCACGGCCTTGACGCCGTCCTCGTTTCCGGTCACAACACAGCCGGCGACCTTGCCGTAGTACAGGTATTGGCCTTTGCCGTTCGTGTCGGCGCTGTAGGCGTAGAGTCGCTCGACGGCCAGCGTGGCAACGCTCGATTTGACGCCGAGCCAGATCGGCGTGCCGATGACGAGAATGTCGGCGTCGGTGATCCGACGCTGGATCGACGGCCAGTCGTCGGTCTCGGTCCGGGACAGATCCTTGGCCATCCCGAAGGCGATCGTGTGATCCCTGAGATGGATGATGTCGGTCGTGACGCCTTCGTCCTCCATGACGCCGGCCACCCGCCGCAGGAGCCGCATCGTGTGGGAGCCTTCGGCCCCC
>JBFHEP010000003.1:0-38431 GCA_041584095.1 Acidimicrobiales bacterium
ACCTGGTTCCCCAACGGGTGACGATACTGGGCGGCGCCACGACGGTGATCGAATCCGCAATCGACGCTTCCGCGGCCGGCAATCCGTCCGTGTCGATCGAACGGGTGCTGCCCGAACTCCCGGAGCCGGTCACCGGACCCACCGCAAACGCCCCGCTGGGAACGATCATCGGCGCCCGATCCGGCGACAAGGGCGGCAACGCCAATCTCGGGCTCTTCGCCCGTTCGCCGGCCGCCTACGTGTGGCTGGCTGAGGAGATGACCACCGAGCGGCTGTGGCAGCTGCTTCCCGAGACCGCCGGGCTCGAGATCGAACGTCATGAGCTGCCGAACATCTGGTCGCTGAACTTCCTGATCCACGGGATCCTCCAAGAGGGGGTGGCCGCCTCCACCCGCGTCGACGGGCAGGCCAAGAGCCTGGGGGAGTGGGTTCGGGCTCGGTTGTTTGACATCCCGGTCGAGCTGTTGGCCGCCGAAGCGGAGGCGTCGTGAGCGCCACCCGACCACCGGCGGGCGGAACATCCACGGCCTCCGCTGTCATCGATGTGATGCGGGCCGTCACGCCGCCCCGTCCGGTGATGACGCGGCAGCGTGAGGCGGCGTTGACCGATCGGCAGCGGGAGATCCTGGACGAGTTGGGTCGAATGGTTTCAGCCGACGGATTCATCAACCTCACGATGGCCGACCTGGCCGCCCGTCTGAACTGCTCGCTGCGCACGTTGTACCTCCTGGCCGGAAGCCGCAATGAACTCGTCGTGATGGTGATCGACCGAGTGCTGCGCTCCCACGGACGAGCCGCCCACAGCGCCGTGACCGAGGACATGTCGGCGCTCGAGGCTCTTCGGGCCTATCTACACGCCGCAAACAACGCCGTCAGCTCGGTGACGCCCGAGTTCGCCGCCGACATGGCGGCCATCGAGGAGGGCGTTGCACTCAACGAGGCTCACAGCAACTACCTGATCGACGTCACGGAGGCACTGCTCGACCTGGCAATCGAGCGAGGGGAGATCGAGCCGGCCGCCAATGGCGCATCGTCCACGTCGGTCGATACCGCAGCGCTGGCCCGAATGCTGGGAGGTTTGGGGCGCGACTTCGCCCGGCCCGAGGCGCTCGGGCGCCTCGATCATTCCCCGGCCCGGTCGGCGAATGCCATGGTCGACCTCGTCCTCGACGGTCTTCGAAGGAGCACGGTATGAGCGATCGGAACTGCGTGGAGATGGAGATCGAGGGAGGCGTCTGCACGATCACGCTCGTCGACACCGAACGCCGGAATGCATTGAGTCACGCCCTGGTCACCCAGCTCAACGCCGCCATCGACGCCGCCGAGGCCGACGACTCCGTTCGGGTCATCGTGTTGACCAACGATGGCCGCGTCTTCTGCGCCGGCGCCGATCTGAGCCACCGCTCGGAGGAGAACGCT
Source organism: Acidimicrobiales bacterium (assembly GCA_041584095.1). Lineage (GTDB taxonomy): Bacteria > Actinomycetota > Acidimicrobiia > Acidimicrobiales > SZUA-35 > JAHELU01. The sequence continues at coordinate 1,420 of JBFHEP010000003.1, forward strand.
GTCGGTCGGACGGCGGGAGCGTCGTCGATCGATAACACCGACTCGGTTGGCCTCTTCCGCCGCTTCGGGCAGTCGGCCAAACCGTTCGTCGGCCGGATCGCCGGGCATTGTGTGGCCGGCGGAATGGGCCTCGCAGCGGCGATGGACATCTCGGTGGCGATCGACGACGTGATAATGGGGTTCACCGAGGTACGAATTGGGGTGGCGCCGGCCATGATCTCCGTCCTGTGCCTCCCGAAGATGCGGGCCGCCGACGCGGCCGATGCCATCCTGCGAGGTCGACGGTTTCCCGCCTCGGAGGCCGCCGCCATGGGGTTGATCAACTGGGCGGTTCCCGCCGCCGAGCTCGATGCCACGGTCGGTGAGGTGGTGCAGGATCTGCTCGCCGGTGGACCCGGTGCCCTCACAGCCTCGAAACAGCTCTTGGCCCGAGTGCCGGCCATGACCGTTGATGATGCATTCGACTGGACCAGCCGGCTGTCGGGAGCGCTGTTCCGCTCAGACGAGGCCGCCGAGGGCATGTCCGCCTATCTGGAGAAGCGCCAGGCGGCCTGGATTCCGAGCGACCGAACACCAACGGGCGGGAACTGAGGAGGCAACGGAGGAGAACCATGGATTTCGACTTTCCGCCCGATGACGACCCTCGCAGGCTGGCTGTCCGGGAGTGGCGCGACGCCAACCCGGAGCCGACCCAGCAGGATCTCGCCGACGCCGGCTATGTCGTGCCCCACTGGCCCGAACCGTGGGGCCTCAACGCCGATCCGGTGCACCAGGTGATCATCGCCCAGGAGCTCGAGGGGCTCAGAATCAAACGGACTTCGGACGAGATGGCCAGCAACGCCATCGGGATCGGCTGGGCCGCCCCGACGATCCTGCTGGCCGGAACCGAGGAACAGAAGCAGCGTTACCTGCCCAAGATCTTCAATCACTCCGAGATCTGGTGTCAGCTGTTCTCCGAACCCGAGGCCGGATCGGATCTGGCCAACCTCGCCACCAGGGCCGAGCGCGACGGCGACGAGTACGTGGTCAACGGGTCCAAGATCTGGTCGAGTGGAGCTCACAGGTCGCATATGGGCATCCTCATCACCCGCACCGATCCGCATGCGCCGAAACACAGGGGCATCTCCTACTTCGCCTGTCCCATGGACACCCCGGGCATCAGCCTGTCGCCGATCATCGACATGGCCACCGCCCACTCGTTCAACCAGGTGTTCTTCGACAACGTCCGGCTCCACGAGTCCCACCGCATCGGGGCCGAAGGCGATGGCTGGCGGCTGGCCAAGGTGACGCTGGCCAACGAACGGGTGTCGCTGTCGTCGGCCGGGTCGTTGTGGGGCGAAGGCCCGTCCGCCGACACGTTGCTTGACCTGGTGCGCCGGGGTCCACAGGTCACCGATCCGGTCATCCGGCAACGTCTCGCCCGCCTCCACTGCGACGCCGAGGTGCTCCGCCTGAACCGGCTGCGTACCCTGAGTGCCAAGCTCCAGGGTCGAACGCCGGGAGCCGAGGCGTCGATCCAGAAGCTGATGGCCGATGAACACGGCCAGGAGGTCATGGAGCTGGCCAAGGACCTGCAGGGGGCCGACGGCATGCTCGAGGGCTCGGGACCGGCCGGTCAGGTGCCGGTGGGGGAGCAGAGCGGGATCACCGAGATCAACTTCGGCCGTGGCGCCGACAGTCAGTTCCCTCCGGTCGATCCGATCTGGCACTATGGCTACCTCGTGTCCCCGGCCCTCACCCTCGGCGGCGGGACCTGGGCCATCCAACGCAACATCGTGGCCGAGCAGGTGCTCGGTCTGCCCCGGGAACCCAACGTGCAGCAGGGCATGACGTGGGCCGAAACACAGGCCGCCTACCGACAAGGCCGCAATCGGCTCGAGGAGCAATCATGAAAACCAGTGTCACCGAGATGTTCGACATCGAATTCCCCATCCTGGCATTCAGCCACTGCCGGGATGTGGTGGCCGCCGTCTCCAAGGCCGGCGGTATGGGGGTGTTGGGCGCTGTGGCCCACTCCCCCGAGGAACTGGAAACCGACCTGGGCTGGATCGAGAACGAGATCGGCGATCGTCCCTATGGGGTCGACCTGATCGTCCCGGCCAAGTACGCCGGCGACGACGGCGGTGGATTCACCCTGGACGACATCCGAAGGCTGATTCCGTCGCAACACCAGGAGTTCGTCGAGGACATCCTGGCCCGGTACGAGGTGCCCGATCTGCCCGACGACGAGACGCCTCGGGCCAACACCGAGATCACCGGCTCAAGCGACGACGCTCCGTTCTCGGCCAACGCCGCAGGACCGCAACTCGACATCGCGCTGGCTCACGACACGGTGTTCGTGGCCAACGCGCTCGGCCCACCGCCGCAGTTCCTGATCGACCGGTGCAAGGAGGAGGGCCGCCTGGTCGGCGCGCTGGCCGGCCGGCCGTCGCACGCGGAGCGACATCAGAACGCCGGTGTCGATCTGATCATCGCCCAGGGGTACGAGGCCGGCGGCCATACCGGCGAGATCGGCTCCATGGTCCTCATCCCCGAGATCGTCGACGCGGTCGACCTACCGGTGCTGGGAGCGGGCGGGATCGGCCGAGGTCGCCAGATGGCCGCCGCCATGGCGCTCGGCGCGCACGGTGTGTGGTGCGGTTCGGTCTGGCTCACCACCGACGAGGCCGAAACCCATCCAGTGGTGAAGGAGAAGTTCTTGTCCGCCTCGTCGGCCGACACGATCCGCTCCCGGTCGCTCACCGGGAAGCACGCTCGGATGCTGCGTTCGGCCTGGACCGACGAGTGGGAGCGGGAGGACACCCCCGATCCGCTCGGTATGCCGATGCAGCCGGTGCTGACCGCCCGGGCGCAACGCCGGATCGCCCGGGCCGCCCACACCAGGGGTTCCGGGGCCGAGAAGCTGGCCAACTATTTTGTTGGACAGATCGTCGGAACCATGAACCAGCGCAAGACTTCGGCCCAAGTCGTGTTCGAGATGGTCGAGGAGTTCATCGAGGCGGTCGAGGGCCTGCAGGCCCAGTTGGAGACCTGACGATCCGGGGTGCACGGGGTGCCCGCCGCCGTGATTACCAGCTGACCTCTTCGCAGCCGAGGTGGCTCTCGGGTTCGACCTGAAGCGTGGCGTGCTCGATCCCGTAGGTCCCTGACAAGAGATCTCGAGCCTGATCGAGGACGCTGTGGAGATCGCTGTCGTCGCTCGTCTTCAGATGAGCCGACGCCGCCTCCATCTCCGAGGTGAGCGTCCACACGTGGAGGTCATGGACATCGAGGACACCACCGATGGCGCCGAGATCGCTCTTGAGCCGATCGAGGCTGATGTGTTTGGGGGCAGCCTGGAGCAGGATCCGAACGGCATTGCGACCGAGACGCCAGGTGCGGGGCAGGATCCAGAGGCCGATGAGGGCGGCGATCACCGGATCGGCCCAGCCCCAGTCGAGGAAACGCATGAGGAGGGCTGCGATGATCACGCCGACCGAGCCCACCATGTCGGCCAGCACCTCGAGGTAGGCGCCTTCCACGTTTATGGATTCCCGAGCGCCCTCGCGCAGCAGCCAGAACGCCACGAAGTTGGCCACCAGCCCGACGATGGCCACGATCAGCATTGGACCGTCGAGCACGGCGGGATCGGAACGGAGACGACCAACCGCCTCGACCAGAACCCAGATCGCCACCGCGAACAGCAGGAGCGCATTGACGAACGCAGCCAGGATCTCCAGCCGGTACAAACCGAATGTATGGCTCGTGGCCGCGCCGGCGTTTCGCTCGAAGCGATCGGCCAGCTGGATGGCGGCGAGCGCCATTCCGAGTCCGATGACGTCGGTGAGCATGTGGCCGGCGTCGGACAGCAGAGCCAGTGAGTTCGTCAACCAGCCGGTGACGGCTTCAACGACAAAGAACACGAACGTGACGGTGAACGCGATCTTGAGCCGGCCGAGGTGACGGGCACCGGCCCGCAAACTCGGGGCATGGCTGTGGCCGTGGCCGTGGCCGTGGCCCTGGCTGTGGTCGTGGCCCTGGCTGTGGTCGTGGCCCTGGCTGTGGTCGTGGCCCTGGTCCTGGTCCTGAGGAGCTGACGATTCGGAGGCGATGGTTCCCAGTGTAGAAGCCGCTCTCAGCCGGTCTCGCAATCGTTGCAGAAGCCGTGGAGATCCAGACTGTGATGGCTGGGGGTGAATCCGGCGGCGGCGGCCGCACCGGCCAGCTCGGCGTCGACCAGCGCCTCGACGGCCTCGTCGAGATGGACGTCCTGCAGGGAACCGCAGCTCACGCAGACGAGATGATGGTGGTGGTCGACGAGCGGCTCGGCCAGCTCGAAGTGGGCGTGGTCGGCGGTGCCGGCGATTCGGCTGATCACCCCGCACCGCTCGAGAATCTCGAGATTGCGGTACGCCGAGCTCTGGGGCAGATCGTCGGCATGGTCGGCGAGCTGGGGGAGGGTTACGGGACGAGCAACCCGGGCCAGCGTTTCGACGAGGTGCCGGCGACCGCGGGTGTAGCGGTGGTCATGACGCTCCAACCGCCGGGCCACGGCAGCGTGGAGATCGTCGATCGTGGCTTCATCGGGGCCCGAATGCCGCCGGCTCGACGTCGAGCGACGGGACGGGCCGGTTGGCGCACCCATCGGATCAGCATATCTTGACCGGCATTGGTGCGAATGAGACTCATTCTCACTAGGGTGATTTCCGCTCCTCGTATGTACCGTATGCCGACCGTGACCGCTCGTCTCACCGCATTCCTCGCTATCGTCCTCACCGCCTGCGGGCCGACCGGGTCGACCGATGTGGCCGCAGTCGGAACCGGTACATCGGCCGGTGGTGTGCTGGTCACCACGAGCGTCTGGGCCGATGTCGTGGAGAACGCAACCTGTTCGTCTCCCGGCTCCTTCGAGCCGCTGATCCCGCCCGGCGCAGACCCTCACGAGTACCAGCCGTCGATCGCCGATGCAGAGGCCGTTCGTGGGGCGTCGGTGATCATCGCCAACGGCGGCGGGCTCGAGGAATCTCTGGAGAGCCTGGTCGAGCAGGCGGAATCCGACGGCGTCACGGTGATCCGACTCACCGAGGCGATCGGAGCAGACGGCGACGATCCACACCTCTGGCTCGACCCGATGCTCGTCATCGAGGCCACCCGGACCCTCGGCGATCCGATGGTGGGTGAGGGTGTGTACGATGCTGAAATCGTCGACTGCATCAACCGCTACGTGGCGGAGCTCGAGGTTCTCCACGCGGAGCTCTCCCAGGCGGTCGCCACCCTCGACGAAGACCAGCGCAAGATCGTCACCAACCACGACGCCCTCGGGCGGTTCGCCGACCGCTACGGCTTCGAGGTCGTCGGCACGGTCCTTCCGTCGACGTCGTCGATGGCCCAGCCCAACCCCGCAGACCTCGAAGCCCTCGGCGATCTCATCGCGGCGGAGGGTATTCCGGCCATTTTCACCGAGGGGGGCCACGAGGGCGAGGACGCCGAGGCGCTTGCCGACCGGCTGGGGGTGGCCGCGGTTCGGCTGCAGACCGACGCCCTCGGCCCGGATGGTTCCGGTTTCGAAACCTATGTCGATCTGATGCGAACCAACACCGACCTGATCGTCGCCGCGCTCGGCGACCGCGGCTAGCCGATGGCTCCGGTCACCGATCCCGTCGACTGGTGGATCTCACCGTTCACGACCCCGGTCATGCACCAGGCGCTGGTCGCCGGCCTCCTGGTGGTGCTCACAACGTCGGTGGTCGGCACCTGGGTGGTACTGCGGGGCATGAGTTTTCTCGGCGACGCGTTGGCTCACGGCGTGCTTCCCGGCGTTGCGATCGCATTCATCATCGGTGTGAGCACGACGGCAGGTGCCTTGATGGCCGCACTCCTGATGGTCGGGGCCCTCACATTGCTCCGCGAACGGTCGCCGATGGCCGAGGACGTGTCGATCGGCGTACTCTTCGTCGGCTTTCTCGCCTCGGCCGTGGTCATTCTGTCGAGCGGCTCGGACCGGTACATCGGTGATCTCAACCGTTTTCTGTTCGGCTCGATTCTCGCCATCGACGGGATCGACTTGGCCCGTCAAGCCGCCGCCGCGGTGTTGGTGCTTGCCGGAGTCGTGGTCTTCCATCGCTCCTTCGTCACCCTGACCTTCGACCGCCAGCTGGCGCAACTGCTCGGCCTGCGCCCCCGTCTTGCCCACGCCGTTCTCCTGGTGCTGGTGATGATTGCCATCGTCGCCTCCTTCGAGGCCGTCGGGAACCTCCTCGTGTTCGCCTTCCTTGTCGCTCCACCGGCCACGGCGGCGCTCCTGGTGAAGCGAGTACCGGTGATCATGGCCGTCTCGGTGGTGATTGGCGCCGTCGCCGTGGTGTTCGGCCTCCTGATGGCCTACCACTACCGAACGGCCCCCGAAGCCACCATGGCCCTGGTCGCCGTCGTATTGTTCCTGGCGGTCGTCACGATCGGTGCGATTCGAGATCGGGCACCGGGCGGCGGACCGGCGGTCTAACAGCCACTCAGCGGATCTGGCAGCGTTTTCGCGCGGGTGGTGTACGCGAACGCTGCCAATCCGGATTGGTGGTTTGGCCGTAGCGGCTGGCCGCCGCTGACATCGCCGAATCGGCGTCCTACGACCAGATCCGGTCGGCAGTCTCGACCACGTGGCTGAGCTTGGCCCACTGTTCGCCCTCGGTCAGCGCATTGCCCTCCACGGTGCTGGCGAAGCCGCACTGGGGGCTGAGGCAGAGTTGTTCCATGGCCACGAATGATGCGGCTCCGTCGACACGCCGGGCCAGATCGTCGTAGTCCTCCAGTTCCGGACGTTTGCTGGTGACCAGACCCAGGACGACCGTCTTGTCGGCCGGCACATGGCGAAGGGGGGCGAAGTCGCCGGAACGCTCGTCGTCGTACTCCAGGAAGTAGGCATCGACGTTCAGCTCGTTGAACAGCACCTCGGCCACCGGTTCATAACCGCCCTGGGCGAACCACGTGCTGCGGTAGTTGCCCCGGCAGAGGTGAACGCCGACGGTGAGGTCGTCGGGTCGGCCGTCGATGGCGTTGTTGATCAACTCGGCGTAGGAGCGCGGGAGTTCGTCGGGATCGTCGCCCCGCTCCACGGCCCCCTCCCGCATGACCGGATCACAGAGATAGGCCAGGTTGGTGTCGTCGAGCTGGATGTAGCGGCAGCCGGCGGCGTACAGGGCGTCGATCTCGGCCTTGTAGGCGGCGGCCAGGTCGGTGAAGAACACCTCGAGATCGGGATAGGCGTCGATGTCGATCCCGGCCCGTCCGCCACGGAAGTGGACCATTGTCGGTGACGGAATCGAGACCTTCGGCGTCTTGGTGGTGACCGAGGCCAGGTACCGGTAGTCGTCGACCTGGATGTCTCGGACGTGGCGAAGCGGCCCGTCGACGGTCAATTTGGGTGGGGTCATGTGTACTGTGTCGGCCGAATCCGAACTGGACGCGATGTTGCCGGTGACAACCACGCCGTCGAGCTGCTCCAGGAAGTCGAGATGGAACCAGCCACGGCGGAACTCGCCGTCGGTGATGCTCTGCATGCCGGTGCCCTCCAGCTTGGCGACCGCCTCGGCGATGGCCTCGTCCTCGACGTGCCGCAGTTCCTCGGCCGAGATCTCGCCGGCCGCCCGTTCGGCCCGGGCATTGTGGACACGCTCGGGTCGCAGGAGACTGCCGACGTGATCGGCTCGGAACGGAGGATTGAGACGGTTCACCGGATTACCCCTTGCTGCTCATGGCGGCGCTGTACGACAGCGCCAAGCGTAGTCGTCGGACCAGGTTTGATCGACACCGATACCGTGAGGTGGTGCAGCAGATCGACGCCTCGGTATCCGCCGCTCGAATCGGCCGTTTCCCGATCGGAGCCACGGTCACCATCGACCAGCTGACCGACGATCTGCACCCCACTCTGGCCCGGCTCCGGGCAAGCGAGCCGATCTCCTGGCTGCCGTCGATCGGCGGCTGGCTGGTGACCGGGTACGGCGGCGCTTTGGAGGTTCTTCGAGACCCCGTCCGTTTCACCGTCGACGACGAACGTTTCACCACCGGCAGGGTTGTCGGCCCGTCGATGCTGTCGACGGACGGAGAAGCGCATCGAGCCCACCGCGGTCCGTTCGAGCCGCTTTTCCGCCGGGCGTCCGTGGTCGAGATGACCGGGACGATCCGTTCGACCGCGGCGGATCTCGTGGAGGAGCTCAACTCCGGTGGAGCTGCCGAGCTTCGAACGGCCTACGCCGCGCCCTTGGCGGTCTCGGTCATCGCCGCCTTTCTCGGCTTCCACGACGATCGCACGACTGCCGCCGATGTGGCCGAGGTGGACAGCCGACTGTTGAAGGCGTACCGAACCATCGTCGACACCGTTGTCGGGCTGGGGACCGGCGCCGCCGATCCCGACGACGCGGCCGACGCCATGGCCGACCTCGGACAGCTCATCGAGCAGGCGATTGGCGCCGGTGGGCCGCTGGCACAACTGATCGAAAGAGGCGGAGTAGCGGAGGAACAACTCCGCTCGAACGTGGCGGTGATCCTCTTCGGGGCCATCGAAACCTGTGAGGGGATGACGGCCAATGCCATCGCCCACGTGCTGGCCGACCGGTTCTGCGCTGAACGGATTCGTGACAGGTCCGTTGACGTCGACCGGGTGGTGAACGAATCCCTACGTCTCGAACCGGCGGCCGCCGTCGTGGATCGATACGCGACGGCCGACATCGATCTTCCCGGCCCGACGGGGACCGTCTCGATCGTGGCCGGTGATCTTGTCGAGGTTTCGCTCGCCGGCGCCAATCGGGATCCGAACGTGTTCGATCACCCGGACCGATTCGACCCGGGTCGGGCCGGCGTCGGCCAACATCTGGCCTTCGCCCGGGGTCCCCATGTCTGCCTCGGTCTGCATCTGGCCAAACTGCAAACTGCGGTGGCCCTCGAGACGCTCCTGATGATGCTTCCCACGATCCGCCTCGACGAGGCGAACTCGACGCCATCCCGGGGCCACATCTTTCGCAAGCCGGAGCGGTTGGGAGCCGTCTGGTGAACAACGCCCGGTGCTTGCGGCTCGGCCGATGATCGGGAACGGTGCCGCTCGTGATAGACAGGCCCCATGACCGTCGCACCTGCGGAGAGGTCCTTACCGAGTCTCGCCTGGCGGCGAAACACCGTCCGCTGGTGTCTTTCGTATGGGATCGGAAGGTAGATCAGTGACCGAATTCGACCCGGACCGGGCGGCCGCGGAGCTTCTGCACCACGCCGATGACGACCTCACGGCCGGGCGTCCACTCGGCCCGCCGATCGTCCCGGCCAGCCTGTACGTTCTGCCCGGTGAACCGGCGGGCCCGTACCAGTACGGTCGATGGACAAACCCCACCTGGGACGCCACCGAGCACGCCCTGGCGACCCTCGAGGGTGCCCCGGTGGTCAGCTTCCCGTCGGGGATGGCGGCCATCGCATCGGTGCTGTGCTCGCTGGTGCGATCCGGGCAGCGGGTGCTGCTGCCGTCCGACGGCTACCACACCACCCGCCTGCTGGCCGAACAGTATCTGCGCCCCAATGGCGTGGTCGTCGACGAGTGCCCGACCCATTCGCTCGACGAGGCCGATCTCACCGGTATCGACGTCGTCTTCGTCGAAACGCCATCGAACCCGACGCTGCAGATCTGCGATCTGAGCGCCCTGGGCGAGCGGGCGGCAGCAGCCGGTGCTCTCACCGTTGCCGACAACACCACGATGACCCCTCTCGGTCAACGTCCGTTGGATCACGGGATCGATATGGTCGTCTCGTCCGACACCAAAGCGGTCAACGGACATTCCGACGTGCTGTTCGGTCACGTCGCCACCAGAAATCCAGAGCTGATGGAACCCGTGAATCAGTGGCGAAAGGTGACCGGGGCGATTCCCGGTCACTTCGAGTCATGGCTGGTTCACCGTGGGCTGGAGACGCTCGAGTTGCGATTCAACCGCATGTGCGATTCGGCCGAGGTGATCGCCGACCGCCTGGTCGGGCACCGGAATGTCCGCTCGGTGAACCACCCCAGCCTGGCCTCCCATCCCCAACACGATCTGGCCGGCCGTCAGATGCATCGTCACGGGCTCCTGATCGGGATCGAGTTCACCGACGCCGCCACCGCCGACGCGTTCGCCGAGAAGAGTGAATTCGTCATCCCGGCCACCAGTTTCGGCGGGACCCACACGATCGCCGATCGGCGAGCACGCTGGGGAGACCGGGTTCCCGAAGGTTATGTCCGACTGTCTGTCGGATGCGAGCCTACAGAGCCTCTCTGGGCGTCGATCGAGCGAACCCTCGACACGCTGTGATTCCCAGGGAAATGGCCGGCTCCACGTTCGGCCGATCACTAACGTTCGACGCGGATTTGGTGAAGTCCTCGCTTCAGGCTGATCTCGCTCGTAACATGGTCGCAACAAAGTCGGGCTGTGGGGGTCCGGCCGAGCAGGCAGAAACAATCTGGTGTTGACACGCGGAGACGTCGAGAACCTCGATCCGATCGAGGAGGATCTGGGATGGGACGGCCGCGATCTTGCAGCGCTTCCCGACGATGTCGCGTTCACCACCGGCGACTGGCTGGCCCTGCTGAAGCCGGCGGGCCGGCCGGCAATCCGATCGTGGCGGACGTGGAAGCGGCTCTCGGGCATGGTGGCGGTCATCTCGGGGATTGCCCTGGTCGTCGTCACGTTCTCGTCCGGTCGTCCCCTCACCGATACGTCGGTGAATCTGGAGACTGCGGGTTTGGCGTCGGTCTCGCCCGATGCCACCGATGAGACGAATCCGGCGGCGTCGACGGTACCGCTTGAACTGGTTGCCGGAATCAGCCCGAATCTCGTGTCTTCGGCGGAGGCCGAGTTCCTCGGCCTGATCGCTCCACCCGCCGAGTCGACCACCTCGAGCACCTCGACGACGGCCCCGACCACAACGACCGCTGGCTGGGCTCAACGCCCGATCCCGCCGGAGTCGGAGTGGATCGACGCCGGCAATGGTGTCGCCGTACCCGAGGTCCTGCTCCGGATCCGATACTGCGAATCCACCAACGACTACAAAGCGGCCCACGCCGTCTCCAGCGCTCGCGGTGCGTACCAGTTCCTCACGAGCAGCTGGGAGTACTACGGCCATGCGGCCCGCTACGGAGCGGCCCGCGCCGATCTGGCGACCCCGGCGCAGCAGGACGAGGCCGCGGTGCTGACCGTGAAACGGGACGGCACGAGACCCTGGTTGGCCAGCCGCCATTGCTGGGGATCGAACAGCCTCCGCGCCGATCATGCTTCCATCAAACCGCCGGCACGGTCCACAACCACGACATCGGCGGATACGACCAGTTCGTCGGCGACGGGCAGCCAGTCGACGGCGGCCGGTTCGACGTCGACGGTCACGAGCACCACCGCACCAACCACATCGACAACAGTCTCGACGACGAACGGGACCGAAACGACCGCAACGACGACCTCCACCTCTACATCGAGCTCGACGTCGGCGTCGACCAGCGGGTCGACGTCGTCCACCGGTTGATGTCGATCGGGCCGGCGCCCTCCATCCTCTTCCTCTGCACCGGCAACGCCTCCCGATCGGTGATGGCCGCCGCAGCCCTGACCCGCCGCCGACCGGAACTTCCCGTGGCAACGGCCGGCACGTTGGTGCTCGAAGGTCTACCAATGAGCACCAGGACCCGCCAGGCCATGCTCGAAGCCGGTGTCACGCCGTCGGAGCACCGATCACGGCAGGCCACCGCGACGATGTTGGCCGAGTCGAGCCTGGTGATCGCCGCCGCTCCTGAGCATGTTGCCTGGGTCCGCCGCGAGCACCCGGGCCACATCGCTCGGACGGCGACCTTGATCCATCTCGTGCGGAACCTGTCGACTGCGCCGTCGCCGCTCACGAAGCGGGTCACCGAACTGGGCCTCGACGCCCACGTGCCCGGGCCCGACGAGGAGATCATCGATCCCGGCGGTGGAGAGCTCGGTCTCTACGTGCAGGTGGCTCGTCAGATCGTTTCACTGATCGACGACCTTGCAGCGCGCCTGTAGACGGCTGGGCGGTGGACCTCCTCCCCATCGCTCCGCGGCTCGTCCTTCACGATGTCCGCTCGAACAGGTAGGCAAATGGGGATTTGGTGTAGCCGATCCCTCTGCCGAGCTGGTGAAGGCGCTCGACGGTCACGAGCTGGCGCCTCTTGGGGATGAAGTAGGTGTGCAGTTCGCGAGTGTCGACCCGATAGCCGTCCGGCCCTCCGGATGTGATCACCGCGGCGAGCCGGTAGCGGTCGTCGATGTCGGCCATCGCCGCGTCGCCGTGGCTGGGATTCACCAGGAGATGCCCGCCGGGCCGCAGGTAACGAGTGCAGTGCTCGGACACGAAGCCGGCGTACAGCGACACGAGCAGGTCGAACGAACCCTCCAGCAGACCCAAGTCGGCCCGGTAGTCACCAGCGACGAACACGACCGTTCGGCTCTCGTGACTCGTCTGGTTGTCGGCGATGATCTGGTCGACTCCCTCGGTGTCATCGAAGAACGTTTTCGCTCGGCGATCGGTGTCGACGTAGGTGACCGCCGGGAACACGAACGAGGCCGCAATGTCCACGAAGGAGCCGGGATACAGGACGAGTGACGCCTCGACTCGCTTCGAAACGGCGGCGAACAGACGGAGTCGGTCGCCGTTGTGCTGGTTCTGCTTCGCCCACAGCTCCGCGGTCGCCGGCTTCATTCGACCACCGTGCCACGCTTCATCAGTCGCGTTGGTCGTCAGGTCGGCGTGTCGAGATTTCGTCCGAGCCGGTAGAACTCGTCGTTCGGCCGCATGGCCGACATGTTGGCCAAGCGGTTCGACATGGCGAAGAAGGCGGCGATGGCGCCGATATCCCAGATCTCGTCGTCGCTGAAGCCGGCCGCTCGCAAGTCGTCGAGGTCTTCGTCGGTGATGGCAGCCGAGTCGAGGGCCACGGCCAGCGCGAAGTCGACGATGTACCGTTCCCGATCGGAGAGATCGGCCTTCCACGGATTGATGGCCAGCTGGTCGGCCAGGATCTCGTTCTTGCTGCGAATTCGAAGAATGGCGCCGTGGGCGATCACGCAGTACAGGCAGCCGTTCTGAGCGCTGGTGGCGACGACGATCATCTCCCGCTCGGCCTTGGACAGACCAACATCGGAGTTCATCAGAGCGTTGTGGTGATCGAAGAATGCCCGGAACTCGTCCGGCCGGTGGGCCAGGGCCAAGAACACATTCGGGATGAAACCGGACTTCTCCTGCACCTCGGCGATCATGGATTGCATGTCGTCGGGCAGGTCGTCGAGTTCGGGAACGGCGAAACGGGAGATGGGATGCTCGGGCATGGCCCCAGCATGCCACAGCGTCGGCGAACCCACCGCACGGTCGATCCCGGGCTCAAGGCCCGTCGTCTTCCCGACGATTACCGGATATGCCCGGATCCAGCCCGGCGGGCGGGCGTTTGGTGGTCAGGCTTGCCGTGCTCGCGGCGGTCACAATGATGCTGGTCGGCGCGTCGCCGATCGCTCGCTACCTCGGCTTGCCGCTCAGTGTCACCGTCGAGCCGGCGGCCGCCACCGACTTCGCGTGTGGCCCTTACACGCCGCTTGCACCGTCGGGGGGAGTCGTCCGCTCCGTGTCGAATCAGGCCGAGCTGACCGCGGCGCTGGCCGCAGCCCGCCCCGGCGACGTGATCAATTTGGCCGACGGTGTGTACACCCGCATCGACTACCAGCTCGATCGGGGCCACCGCCCCGGCACCGCGTCGGCTCCGATCGTCATTCAGGCGGCTGCCGGAGCCTCCCCGATCGTCGACGCCGGCGACAACGGCAACCCGAGCCGTCGCTTCGCGGTCTCCCTCATTCGCACCGCGCACGTCCGCGTTCGCGGGCTGGAGATCCGCAATGGCATCTTCGGAGCGTTGTCGCGGGGGAGCGCGTCGATCACCTTCGAACACAACCACATCCATCACCTCGGCCAGGTCGGAGTCGCGACCGGCGCCGCCGAAACCACCTCCGGCTACGAACCATCGTCGAACACGGTCATCCGCTGCAACCGAATCCACCACACCGGCATGCTCGATCACGAATACGGGGAGGGCATCTACGTCGGCACCGGAAGCACGGGTGTCGTCGACCGCACAACCGGTGTACTGATCGAGGGCAATGAGATCCATTCGATCGCCAACGAGGCCGTGGACGTCAAGCGATATACAACCGATGTCACCATCCGCCACAACCTCATTCATGACGTCACGCCCTACTACGGCGGGGCGATCTCCCTCGGCCTGAACAAGAACAATTGGGGCCCGGCCAACTACCTGGTCGAGGAGAACTCGATCTGGAATGTGTCGTCGGGCCTGTACTACGCCCAGGCGATCGCCGTGGCCCACGGGCCCACCGTCATCCGCAACAACAGGATATGGAGCGTTGAAACCCGGATCTCCGACTCGTGGCCCTGGACGGCCACCATCCAGGTCCACGGCGACGACAACAACGCCGACTGGGCCTACGGTTTCGGCAACCCGACGGCCAACCGGGTCGACATCGTCGGCAACACGATCATCGGCTGCAACCAGGGCTGCATCGACAGCTACACCGACCCCGGGCAGATCACGCCCACACTGAACGTCGAGTCGAACATCGTCGACCGTGCTTCCACCGGTGCCGCCAGCAACGGCACCGACATCATCGTGACGGCGGCCGACCTCGTGGGACCGGTGACCGGCACAGCCGACAGCGGTGCAGGGCCCGGCTCTGGTCTACGTTTGCGTTCATCGCCCCCTCCGACGACGACGGCTCCGCCCCCACCGCCGCCGACGACCACCCGCCAGTCGACGACGGTCGCCACGACATCCTCGTCGGCGCCGAGGAAGCCGAAATCATCTTCACCGCCCACGACCACCGCTCGCACCCGTTCGACGCGACAACCAACCCGGGACTCCACCACATCGGTTCCAGCCATCCGGCCGTCCGCGACACCGTCGACCGACACGGCCCGCGCTGGAAACGGACCAGCAGGCCCGGTTCCGGTCGTGGGCGCCGGCCCGACCGCGCCACCGGGTCCACGGCCGGCGAGCGGTGTGAACACCACAACTCGACCGTCCAGATCGATCTCGACCACCCGGGCGGCCACCACCCAACAAGCGGTCGGGTCGACCGCGGCGAGCTGGTGGCGACGGGGCCCGTCCGATCTGCGGTTGTTCCTCGACCTCAATCTGGGCCCCGATATCGAGACCACGCACAAACCGCCGGGAACCCCGTTTCCACAATCGCCGGACGGCCCGAACTGGCTGGTGGCGCTGACGACATCGGTGGAGCCGATGGAAACCCGCGAACGGATCACGCCGACCAGCGCCGGCCACCACCGGGAAGGACCGATCGACAACGCCACCACAACCGATGATCAGGGGTCGGCCACACCCATCCTCGATCGCGGATCCACCGGCGAAGTGCCCAACACGACCCAACGGGAACGCACTCCGGGCCTGACCGCCTCCCCGTAGCCGTCGACCGCACGGCGGTTTGCCGCCCACCGCGCGCTGAACGGCGCCTGCTGGATCGCCTGGTACTACGATGCGCTCACATGACAATCGGCGCGGAGGCAGTGAACAAGCCGTGAGCACCTACGAGATACTCAGCCTGATCGACCACCTACCCGACCCGAAGACCGGTCACCTGCCGAGCCAAAGGGAGAGGATCCGGTCGGTGGTGGACCAGGCGGTGGCCACCGAGTCATTCGGATTCGCCGGGTTCAACGTCGGCGAGCACCACTTCGGGCGGTACATCATGCCCGCCCCGGAACTCCTGCTCAGCTATGTTGCCGCCCGCACCGTCCGGATTCGGCTCGGCACCTCCGTGTCGCTGCTGGCCAATCTCGATCCGGTTCGATTTGCCGAGCAACTGACCGTGCTCGACGTGCTGACCGACGGCCGCATCGAGGTCACATTCGCCAGGGGCGCGTCGCAGGCCACGGCCCGGGCGTTCGGGTCCGAGAGCTTCGAGGAGCTTCGACCGAAGTTCGACGAATCATTGCGGCTCGTGCTTCGCCTGCTCGAAGAAGACACCGTCACATGGACCGGCGAGCATCGGACACCGCTCGACGATGTCCGGCTCGAACCGAGACCCCTGCAGCCGCCTCGAGACATGATCTGGGTCGGCGGTGGACTCTCGACGATCTCGGCCGACCTCGCCGCCGATCTCGGCCTGCGGTTCATGCTCCCCAGCCTGTTCCGGTGGCCGGAGGACTATCGCGACATCGTCGACCGGTACCGGGAGCGGGCAACGGCCAACGGGTTCGACGACGGCATCGAGATCGGCTTTCCCACGTACGTGCACGTGGCCCCGACCTCGCAGCTCGCCCGGCGGCGGTGGCGGCCCTACCTTGAGTCGTACCGGGATTTCGCCATGTCGCTGCGAGGCAGTTTCGGTCGACCGGTCGACTACGACTCTCTCCTGCGGGGACCCGCCATCGCCGGTAGCCCGGCCGAGGTGGTCGAACGGATCGTCGAGATCGACAAGACCCTCGGACTCGACCGGCAGTTGTTCCTCCTCGACATCGGTGGACTTCCTGAACCACTTCTCCACGAATCGATGGCGCTCCTGGCCGAGGGTCTCGGCCAGGCCTAACGGGCCGGGTCGGCGGAGCCGGGCCGGGCCGAGAAGGCACGCTGACCGTCTCGACATCAGACTCGGCGGTCACACTACAGTGACCGATGATGAGGGTCGCGCTGTTCGCCACGTGTCTGGTCGACGCCATGTCTCCCGACGTCGGCAAGGCCACCGTCGAGGTCCTCGAACGCCTCGGCTGCACCGTCGAGTTCCCCCTCGGTCAGACCTGTTGCGGTCAGATGCACACCAACTCCGGCTACCCCGACCAGGCTGCGCCGATGGTGGCCGGCTTCCAGGAGACGTTCGCCGACTACGAGTACATCGTGGCCCCCAGCGGGTCCTGCGTCGCCTCGGTCAAACACCAACACGAATGGGTGGCCGCCAACCATTTGACCGATCGTCACGTGTCCGCCGCTCACTGGTTGGCCGAGCGAACCTTCGAACTGTCCGAGTTCATCGTCGACGTACTCGGCGTGACCGACGTCGGCGCGTTCTACCCCCATCGGGTCACCTATCACCCGGCCTGCCACGCCACCCGCCTGCTCGGCATCGGAGATCGGCCACTGCAGCTCCTCCGGGCCGTTCGCGGCCTGGAGTTGGTTGAGCTGCCGGAGGCGACGAGCTGCTGCGGCTTCGGCGGCACGTTCGCCCTCAAGAACTCCGACGTGTCGAGCGCCATGCTCGCCGACAAGATCCACCACGTCCTGTCGACCGGTGCCGAGAATTGTGTGGCAGCCGATGCGTCGTGCCTCCTGCACATCGGGGGCGGGCTGTCACGAAACCGAACCGGCGTCACCACCGTTCACCTGGCCGAAGTGCTCGCCTCGACGGAGGATCCATGAGCACCTCGAATGAGCCGACCAGGGGGACGCCGACCACCCGGTGGCCACGGGCCACCAACACGATGCACCTCCACGGTGACTCCTTTCCCCGAGCCGCCAGAGTGGCGCTGGCCGATCCCCAGCTCCGGCGCAACATCGGCAAGGCCACCACCACCATCCGCGACAAGCGGGCGTCCGTCGTCGCCGAGCTCGACGATTGGGCCGAGCTGCGGGCGGCCGGTGCGGCTATCAAGGATGCGACGATGGCCGGCCTCGGCGACCACCTCGAACGTCTGGAGGCGGAGGTCACCGAGCGCGGTGGGGTCGTGCACTGGGCGGCCGACGCGAACGAGGCCAACCGGATCGTGATCGAGATCGCCCGCCGGGCCGAGGCTCGCGACGTTGTGAAGGTGAAGTCGATGGCGACCCAGGAGATCGGTCTCAACGAGGCCCTGGCCGACGCCGGAATCTCCGCCTGGGAAACCGACCTGGCCGAGCTCATCGTCCAGCTCGGTCGCGATGTGCCCAGCCACATCCTGGTGCCTGCGATCCACCGCAACCGCTCCGAGATCCGCGACATCTTCCGCCGGGAGATGGGCAAGGTCGGCGTCCCTGCCCCCGATGGGCTCACCGACGACCCGCCGGCGCTGGCCGAGGCGGCCCGAGTCCACCTTCGAAACCGATTCCTGACGACTGACGTCGCCATCTCCGGTGCCAACTTCGGGGTGGCCGAAACCGGCACCGTCATGGTGGTGGAGTCCGAAGGAAACGGCCGGATGTGCCTCACGCTGCCAAGGGTGCTGGTCACCGTGATGGGCATCGAGAAGCTCATTCCCAGATGGCGCGATCTCGAGGTCTACCTGCAACTCCTGCCCCGCTCCAGCACCGGTGAGCGCATGAACCCCTACACCACGATGTGGACCGGGGTGACACCGGGCGACGGGCCCGAGGAGTTCCACCTGGTGCTGCTCGACAACGGCCGCTCCACGGTCCTGGCCGACCCGGAAGGCCGTTCGGCGCTGCGCTGCATCCGCTGCTCCGCCTGCCTCAACGTGTGCCCGGTCTACGAGCGAACCGGCGGCCACGCCTACGGTTCGATCTACCCGGGCCCGATCGGCGCGGTACTCTCGCCCCAGCTCACCGGGGTTGCCGACAACGCCTCGCTGCCCTTCGCGTCAACCTTGTGCGGGGCCTGCTATGACGTCTGCCCGGTGGCCATCGACATCCCGACGATGCTGGTCAGCCTCAGAGCCAAGGTGGCGGCGGATGAGTCCACCGGAGACGCCAGGGAGCGGGCGGTGTTCCGGTCGGCGGCGTGGTTCATGTCGCGCCCGAAACGCTGGTCGAGGCTGCTCCGCTCGATGCGGGCGTTTCGGTTCTTGGCTCGCAACGGCTCGATCCGGAATCTGCCGCCGCCGTTGAACGGCTGGTCGGCCACCCGCGATCTCCCGGCACCGCCCGAGCAGTCGTTCCGCGACTGGTGGACGGCCCGGGAAACGCCACGGTGAGGGGGAGGATCCATGACTGATCCGATGCAGAACAGGGCTTCGGTGCCGGCCACCCGAACGTCCCGTCAGGCGATTCTCCATCGGGTGCGGACCGCCACCACCGACTTCTCACCGGCCCCGGTGCCCCGTGATTACCGGCAGGCCGGTGCCGACCCGCGGCCCAGCCTCGACACCATGCTCGAGATCTTCATCGACCGACTCGTCGACTACAAGGCCGATGTCACCCGATGTGATCCGGCCGATGTCGGCACCGCTGTTGCCGGCCATCTCGCGACCGAAGGCGCCGTCCGGATCGTCGTACCCGATGGATTTCCCGACGAGTGGGTCGAGGCCCCGACCGACACCGAGCCGGGTCTGGTTCGACTCGACGACTCCGGACCACTCTCGGTCGACGAGCTCGACGCCGCCGACGGTGTGATCACGACGTGCGCCGTCGCCGTGGCCGAGACCGGCACCATCGTGCTCGACGGGGGAGCCGGGCAGGGACGACGGGCGCTCACACTCCTGCCCGATCTCCACGTTGTGGTCGTGACCACCGATCAGCTGGTGGCCCGGGTCCCCGACGCCCTCGACCGGCTCGATCCCCGCCGCCCGCTGACCTGGATCAGCGGGCCGTCGGCGACGAGCGACATCGAACTCAACCGGATCGAGGGGGTTCACGGTCCCCGGCGGCTGCGGGTCGTGGTGACCGGGTCCAGCTAGCGTGGATTTGTCCAATCAGCGCACGACCGGGCGCGACGGACCGGTCCAGGCCATGGAGGTCACCGTTTGCCACAGCGACGCAACGATACCGAATCGGTCGAGGACCGCCGGTTCGACTTCGTCGTCATCGGCGGAGGATCCGCCGGTTCGGCCATCGCCAACCGCCTGAGCGCCGACCGGTCGAACCGGGTGCTGGTGCTCGAAGCCGGGCGCCCGGACTACAGGTGGGACGTGTTCATACACATGCCCGCCGCGCTCACCTACCCGATCGGCAGCCGGTTCTACGACTGGAAATACGAGACCGAGCCCGAACCGTACATGGGCGGTCGGCGGGTCTACCACGCCCGGGGCAAGGTGCTCGGCGGATCGAGCAGCATCAACGGCATGATCTTCCAGCGGGGAAATCCGATGGACTACCAGAAGTGGGCGGCCAAGCCGGGCCTCGGGGAGTGGAGTTACGCCCACTGCCTGCCCTACTTCAAGCGGATGGAGACCTGCCTCGCCGGAGCCGACCAGTGGCGGGGTGGCGACGGACCGCTCATCCTGGAGCGGGGTCCGGCCTCATCGCCACTGTTTCAGGCTTGGCTCGACGCAGGACCTCAGGCCGGGTTCAACCGCACGGCCGATGTCAACGGCTACCGGCAGGAGGGCTTCGCCGCCTTCGACAAGAACGTGTACCGGGGGCGGCGATTGAGCGCGGCCCGGGCCTACCTGCACCCGGTAATGGACCGCGCCAACCTCGACGTCGTCACGCGGGCCCTGACCACCAGGATCGACTTCGACGGCGATCGGGCGGTCGGCGTCACCTATCGCCATCGCCGGCGGACCAATACGGTGAAGGCCGACAACGTGGTGTGCTGTGGCGGGGCCTTCAACACACCCCAGCTCCTCCAGCTCTCCGGCGTCGGCGATCCCGACCATCTTCGGTCGGTCGGCGTCGACCCGGTGGCCGCCGTGCCCGGCGTCGGTGAGAACCTCAAGGATCACCTCGAGGTGTACATCCAGTTCGCCTGCACGAAGCCGGTGTCGATGCAGCCCCACCTGGCCAACTGGCGCAAGCCGTGGATCGGGCTGCAGTGGTTGGCTCGACGGGGTCCGGCGGCCACCAACCACTTCGAGGCGGGGGCGTTCGTTCGCAGCAACCCCGCCGAGGCCTACCCCAACCTCATGTTCCACTTCCTCCCGATCGCCATCCGCTACGACGGCACGGCACCCACCGAAGGTCATGGCTACCAGGTTCACGTCGGACCGATGTACTCCGACTCCCAGGGCACGGTGAGAATCCGGTCGGCCGATCCGACCGAGAAGCCGGCGATCCGGTTCAACTATCTGTCAACCGAACAGGACCGGCGGGAATGGATCGAAGCGGTGCGGGTGACCCGCCACATTCTCAACCAGCCGGCGTTCGAACCCTACAACGGGGGGGAGATCTCGCCCGGACCGTCGGTCGACACCGATTCCGAGATCATGGCCTGGGTCGCCCGCGATGCCGAGACGGCCCTGCATCCCTCATGCACGGCCCGAATGGGGATCGACGACATGGCGGTGGTCGACCCGGCGACGATGGCGGTTCACAACGCCTCGAATCTCTTCGTGGTCGACGCCTCGGTCATGCCGGAGATCACGAACGGGAACATCTACGCTCCGACGATGATGATCGCCGAAAAGGCGTCGGATCTGATCCTCGGCAACACCCCACTGGTTCCCGAGAAGGTGGAGGTCCATCATGGTGGCTGAACTCGATGGAGCAGTGGTCGTGGCCGGCGCCGCCGGAGGGATCGGCCGAGCCGTCGTGGCCGAGTGCAGGGCTCACTCGGCGCCGGTGGCGGCTCTCGTCCATCGCGCCTCTCCGGAACCGTCGAAGACGATTCCGGAGTTCGTCGTCGACATCACCGACCGTGATGCGTTGTCGTCGGTCATCGATCAGGTCGTGGCCGAGGTCGGCCCGATCGTCGGCCTCGTCAACGCCGTCGCCGTTCAGCACGTCGGCCGCCTCGACGAACTGACCGGGGCGGAGTGGGAGACGACGCTGAACGTCAACCTCACCGGTGCCCATCATCTCACCCAGGAGGTCGCCGCAGCAATGGCGGCGACCGTGACCCGAGGCGGGTCCGTCGTACACATCGCCTCGATCGAAGGACATCGTCCCGCCCCGGCCCACGGTCACTACGCGGCCACGAAAGCAGCCCTGATCTCGTACGTGAAGGCGGCTGCCGTCGAACTCGGCTCCAGCGGCGTCCGAGTCAACTCCGTCTCACCCGGCCTGTGTCATCGACCGGACATCGAAGCCCAGTGGCCGGAGGGCGTCGAGCGCTGGTTGTCGATCGCCCCCCTGGGTCGTCTCGTGGCGCCGGAGGAGGTGGCGCGGGCCTGTTGGTTCCTCTTGTCGGACCAGTCGGCCGCCATCACCGGCGCCGACCTCGTCGTCGACGCCGGCGTGATGGCCACGGCCGGCTGGTAGAACGAACGTCTGGAGGACAATCCGTGCTGAAACCCCGAACCCTCCCCACCGGCTGGCATGATCTCGATGCAGGATCACTCGATCTCACCGACCCGGTGCACGCCTGCTGCCACGGTTCCCGGCTCCTGGGGCGTGAACCCTCCTTCGTGCTCCACGGCGGCGGCAACACGTCGGTCAAGCACCGCTGGGACGACATAACCGGCCGCGCTGTCGACGCCCTCTATGTGAAGGGCTCGGGTTGGGACCTGGCCACGATCGAACCGGCGGGTTTCGCTCCGCTGCGGTTGAGCCGGCTCCACGAGCTGCTCGACCTGGATCGGCTGTCGGACACCGACATGACCCGTGAGCTCGCGGCGGCCAAGCTCGATCCGGCGGCACCCCAGCCGTCGGTCGAGGCCCTGCTTCACGCCTATCTGCCGTTTCCAGCAGTGCAGCATTCCCATGCCGACGCCATTGTGGCCATGACGAACACGGCGGATGGTGCGGCCAACTGTCGGGAGATCTACGGCGACGATGTGGTTGTCATACCGTACGTGATGCCGGGATTCGACCTGGCTCGCGAGGTGAGAAACCTCTGGCCGGGCCAGGCCGGCGATCACACGACCGGCATGGTGCTGCTCAATCACGGCTTGTTCACCTTCGGACCCGACACCGAGCAGGCGCTGGCCCGACACGTCGAGCTGATCGAGCGGTGCGAAGCGTGGTTGCGTGATCAGCACACTGCGCCGGCAGCATCTCCTCCTCCGGCCGTGCTCGCAATCGACCGGATCGGAATCTGCCAGGTCAGAGCAGACGTGTCGGCGGCTGCGGATCGCCCCATGATCACCACGGTGCATCAGGGGCCCGACGTCGCCGCCTTCCTCGGTCGCAAGGAGTGGGCCGACCTGGCGCAACGGGGCCCGCTGACCCCCGATCACGTGCTGCGAACCAAGCGGATTCCGCAGATCGGCCGGAACGTTGCATCCTTCGCGACCGACTATCGACGCTACTTCGAGAACAACCAGGAGCGGGCCCGCCAGGCCGGGCGGAACGACCTGACGATGCTCGACCCGGCCCCTCGGGTGATCCTCGATCAGGAGCTGGGGCTGCTCACGATCGGTCGGACCCCGGCTGAGTCCGACATCGTGGCCGACATCTATCACCACACGATCGACGTCATCACGGCCACGGAGGACGACCTCGGGGGCTACGTGGCCCTCGACGCCGCCGACATCTTCGACTGTGAATACTGGGACCTCGAACAGGCCAAACTACGCAGGCAGGGTGCGCCGCCGCCGCTGGCCGGCCAAGTCGCCGTCGTCACCGGTGCCGCCTCCGGGATCGGCCGGGCCTGCGCCGCCGAACTGATGGCCCAGGGGGCGGCAGTCGTCGGGCTCGATCTGTCCTCGGACACCGCTACCACCTTCGAACATCCGGCCTGGCTCGGACTGCAGCTCGACGTGACCGACCAGAACGCCGTCGACGCCGGCCTCGATGCCGCGGTGACCAGGTTCGGCGGCGTCGACATCGTCGTCGTCTGCGCCGGCGTCTTCGCCGCGTCGCTGCCCATCAGCGCACTCGATGGTGAAGCCTGGCGCCGGACCCAGGCCGTCAATGTCGACTCGGTCGTCACCCTGTTCAACAAGGTCCATCCGCTGCTGCAACGCTCACCGGTCGAAGGCCGGGTTGTCGTGATCGGCTCGAAGAACGTGGCAGCTCCTGGTCGGGGTGCCGCAGCCTATTCGGCGTCGAAGGCAGCCCTGACCCAGCTGGCTCGGGTTGCGGCCTTGGAGTGGGCCGACGACGGCATCAGGGTGAATATCGTCCACCCGGATGCGGTGTTCGACACCGGCTTGTGGTCCGACGAATTGGTGGCGCAGCGGGCAGAGAGCTACGACATGACCGCCGAGGAGTACAAGCGCCGGAACCTGCTCCGAACCGAGGTCACCTCGGCCACGGTGGCGCAAGCTGTCGTGTCGCTCTGCGGGCCGGCGTTCGCGGCTACCACCGGCGCCCAGATTCCCATCGACGGCGGCAGCGACCGGGTCGTCTAGATCGACGAGGAAGGTGTTCGAAACGTGGAGACCATTGTCTGGAACGATGAAGCGATCGACCTGATCGACCAGACGAAACTACCCCAGGAGCTGAGCCTGTTCCGGGCCACCACGGTGGCCGAGCTGGTCGACGCCATCAAGCGGCTCGTCGTGCGAGGCGCACCGGCGATCGGTGTGGCCGGCGGCTATGGCGTGGTGCTGGCGATGGGAGAAGCCGACCCGGCCACCGATCCGGCGGCCTTCAGTGGTCTCGTCAACCGGCTCCGCAACGCCCGCCCGACAGCGGTGAATCTGGCGGTGCGGGTCGATGAGGTCTTGGCCATGGTCGCCGGCGGACGCCAGGCGGCACTGGCTGCCGCGCATCGGATCAAGGACCAGGAGATCCAGGCATCGATCGCCATGGGGGAGCGGGGCGCCGATCTCGTGGCCGACCTCGTCGGCACGCAACCTATTCGAGCCATGACGATCTGCAACACCGGCGGGTTGGCCACCGTCGAGCGGGGGACCGCCCTGGCCGTCATCCAAACGCTCCACGAACGCGGCAGCCTCGAGATCGCCTACCCGCTCGAAACCCGCCCGCTGCTCCAGGGAGCCAGGCTCACCACCTGGGAGCTCGGCCGGATGGGCGCTCCGTACCGGCTCGTGGTCGACTCGGCCGGCCCGGCGCTCATCAGCCGGGGGCTGGTCCACGTTGTCGTGGCCGGCGCCGACCGCATTGCGGCCAACGGCGATTCGGCGAACAAGATCGGCACGTATTCGCTGGCCTTGGCCGCTCACCGCGCCGACATCCCGTTCCTGATCGTGGCACCGGAGTCGACGGTCGACAGCGACACCGCATCCGGAAGCGACATCGATATCGAGCTTCGAGCCGAGGCCGAGGTCACCGGTTTCGGTGAGGTCCGGTTCGCCCCGGCGGGTGCGGCCGCCCTCAATCCGGCCTTCGACGTGACACCGGCGGAACTCATAACCGCCATCGTGACCGACCGCCGGATTGTCCGCTGTCGCGACGGCGAGCGACCGGAATGAGCGGCCTCCCCGATGATCTCGACGCCGACTCGATCAAGCGGATCCTCGGCCTCGAGCCGCTGGCCGACGAGGGCGGATGGTGGAGCCGGATCTGGTACGACCAATGGTCGAGCGCGATCTACTTCCTGCTCACCCCCGACGACTTCTCGGCCTTCCATCGCCTCCCGGGACCGGAGGTCTACCACCACTATCTGGGCGCGCCGGTTGAGCTGGTCACACTCGACGATGAGACTGGAGTACAGCGGCGTATTCTCGGACCCGGGTTGGCCGCAGGGCAACGACCGGTGCTGGTGGTCGAAGGAGGACGGTGGCAGGGCAGCCGCACCACCGGGGCGTGGAGCCTGGTCGGCACGACGATGGCCCCTCGATTCGAGCTCGGTGATTTCGAGCTCGGGGACCGGGCGGAGCTGACGGTGCTGTTTCCCGATGCCAGGGAGCTCGTCGCCGAACTGACACGCTCCTAGGCCTGCCCTCGCCATTCGCGACCATCGACGGGCCGGGGAATCCGACGCCGAATCGGCAAGAAACAAGCGCATGTTGTCGAACAAACGACAGGCTTCTCCGGTTCGGTCCGCCCAAAGAGCCGCCGGACAGCCTAATCTTTGCCGCCGTGAGCGCGTATGTCACCGAGGAGTTCACTCCGAGCGAACAAGACGTCCTTCGCCGTTACTTCACCAACCTCGATCGACCCGTTTTCGCGCTGGTCAATCTGCCGGAAGTGGTCAAAGGAGCACTGTTCGCCCGATACTCCCGATCGTCAAAAAGCCTTCGGCGACTGTTTCTCGACGAGTTCGTCGGCGAACTCGACATCGAAGGCGACACGTCGATCGACGCCACCGTCGGGCTCGCCCAGGCCGAACGCCTCTACGATCGGATCTTCTTCGAGTACGGCGACGACTCCGTCGCCCAGCTGGGCGGCATCCACCTGGCGTGCGAGCAAGCGTCGAACCTGCTGACCAAGATCCTCGAGTGGGGCCGTCTGGCCGCGTACCTCGAGCAGTCGACGCGCTACATCGCCTACGACTCCAGAGTCAACGGCCGGTACCGCTATTTTCGAGATCCGGATGTGTTGAGTTCCGATCTTGGCGCGCGCTACATCGGCGACATGGACCGGCTGTTCGAGATCTACAGCGGGCTCATACCGGTGCTGACCGATCATCTACGACAGGCCACGCCGAAGCTGTCGTCCGACAGCGACTTCGTCTACCGGTCGGCCATCAAAGCCAAAGCCCTCGACGCCATCCGCGGCATCCTTCCAGCAGCCGCCCAGTCGAACGTCGGGATCTACGCCACCGGGCAGAGCTACGAGCAAATGCTGATTCGCATGCGGGCCGATCCGCTACCGGAAGCCCGGTTCTACGCCGACCTGATCCTGGATGAGCTCCGGAAGGTCATCCCATCGTTCGTGAAGCGGGTCGATCTGCCCGATCGCGGCCAGGTGGCCTCGCAGTACCTCGAAGACAACCGAGCGGCCATGGAGGCCGCAACGGCGGAGCTGCTCGGTGACCCGGACGTCTACGACGATGACGAGCGAGTCGAGCTGATCGACTTCGATCCCGACGCCGAGATCAAACTCGTGGCGTCGATGCTGTACCCCTACACCAACATGGCCGAGGCCGACATCGAGGCCAAGGTCCGGGTGATGTCGATCGACGATCGACTGAGAGTCATCAGAGCCTACGCCGGCGACCGCACCAATCGCCGGCACCGGCCGGGGCGAGCGCTGGAGCGGCCGTTCTACCGATTCGACATCCTCGCCGACTACGGCGCATTCCGCGATCTGCAGCGCCATCGAATGCTCACCGTCGAGTGGCAGAAACTCAATCCGCGTCACGGCTACACCCGCCCACCGCTGGTCGACGAGGTCGGTGCCACCGACCAGTTCGACGATGCCATGGAACGGTCGTCCGGACTGTACGAGGCACTTCACGAGCGCGGCTTCGAGGCTCAGGCCTCCTACGCCGTGTCGCTCGCCTACCGATTGCGGTTCAATCTGAACCTCAACGCCCGTTCGGCGATGCACACCACCGAACTTCGTTCGACGCCTCAGGGGCATCCGGCATATCGGTCGGTGGCCCAGAAGATGCACAAACTGATCGCCGAAAGAGCAGGCCATCACGCGATTGCGGCTATGATGTCGTTCGTCAACCACTCCTCTGAGGCGGAGCTAGAGCGGTTGGATGCAGAAAGACGGGCAGAAGCGAAGCGGACGGGTAGCGCCGCCCAACTGTAGTGCCCGGAGCTCGGTGGGAGCTCACCGTCTTTTTGCAGGAGGGGCATATGGCCCGCAATTCCGTAGATCACTCGCCTCGTCGCCAGGTCGGCTCCGTCGGCAGTCGTGGCGCGCTCAGAACCGCGGTGGTGGCGCTGGCTCTCATTCTCTTGACCCCGTCCGTGGCGGCGGCCCATGACCGGTATGTCGTGCAACCCGGCGACAGCCTGTCGGTCATCGCGAAACGCCACGGCGTGTCCCTGTCGGTCCTCGCGGCCGACAACGGGATCTCGAACCTGCACCTGATACGGGTCGGGCAGGTCCTCCGGATACCCGACGGCGGCGCCACCACCTACACGGTCAAAGCCGGGGATACCGTGAGCGAGATCGCAGCGGCCGCCGGTATCTCCACCCGGGTCCTGATCGACAGCAACGGGCTCGGCAACGCCGACCTTATCCGAATCGGCCAGAAGCTGACCGTTCCCGCCGGAACGCGGACGAGTCCGGCCAATCCGGCGGCGGGCTACAACAATCTGCCCTCGAAGCTTCGGGCCAATCCCAGCCGGCTCACCCTGATCCCGTCGTTCGAGAAGTGGTCGAAGCACTACGGTGTGCCGACCGACCTGGTCATGGCGGTGGCATACCGGGAGTCCGGCTGGCAGACCAACGTGGTGAGCCCAGCGGGCGCAATCGGCGTCGGTCAGATACTGCCTCGTACGGCGGACTGGATCGCAGGTGATCTCATTCAGATACCGGAACTCGATCCGTACAATCCCGATGACAACATCCGGATGAGTGCCCGATTTCTCGCATGGCTCATCGGCTACACGGGGTCGACCGATGCGGCCCTGGCGGGCTACTACCAGGGGCTGGGCTCCGTGGCCGCCCGCGGCTACTACGACGACACACAGGCATACATCGCAAACATCGCCCAGATCCGCTCGCTGTTCACCAAAGGCTGAGCGGACCGGGCTCGACGATCCCTCGGCGGCCGGCGGGTGATCTCTGGCAATGTCCCGGACGCGAACTTTGGCCAAAGTCCCGCGCGCCCACGCTCGACATGGAATGATGGCTCGAGGATTGAGGGCCGCCACCGATGCGCTGCGGGAATGCCGCGACGAAATCGGGAGTTTGCAAAAAAGAATTGTTCGGAGTGGTAGAAACGGCGGAATGTGAGGCTAGAGTCCGGCCGTCCTGCTCAAGTCAATTGTGAGGCACCATCGATGATTGACGATCTTGATGATGAACTGGAAGAGAACGACGACTTCGACGACGACGACATCGATGACGACGATCTGGACGATGAAGATCCCGATGACGACGACCTCGATATCGACGACGAGGACATCGACCTCGACGACGATGATCTCGACGACGATCTCGACGAAGACCTCGACGTGTTCGACGATGATGACGACGACGAGGATGAGGACGACGACGAGGAAGAGGAGCCACGGCCCCGGGCCCGCAAGCTGTCCTCGGACGACGACGATGACGACGACGATCTCGATCCCGACGACGTCGAGGCCGACCTCGACGCGATTCTGCGTGACCGGCTGGCCGCGTCCGAAGACGACGATGACGGTGAGGAGGGGTCGGCCACCCCGGCCGGAGGAGGGGGTCCGCGAGGCGAAGAGTTTCCCTGTCCGAGCTGCTTCCTTCTCGTCAACCGCAGCCAGGTGGCCAAGCAGGCCGAACCGAGTTGCCCGCACTGCGGCGAGCCGCTGAGCCTCACGGGTTGAACTTGGCGGCGGGCGTCTCGGGTGTGAAAAGGTAGACCCATGACCGAGCAGGCCGACGACAATCCACTGGAGCAGCTCATCGAGCTGTTCGTCTACGCACCGATCGGGATGTTGTACGAGTACCCGGAGGTGCTTCCCCGATTGATCAGGAAGGGCCGCAGCCAGGTCCAGCTCGCAAAGTTCTTCGGACAGATGGCGGCCAAACAGGGCGGCGCATCGATTCCCGACTCCGCTCTGGCCGGCGCCGGAACCGCCGGGACGGCCGGCTCCCACGCCGCCGACGCCGTTGCCAAAGTGGCCGCTCGATTCATCACCGAACTCGGCGCCCAGGTGGGGCTTGCACCACCCTCGTCCGGTGCGACGTCGACCCCGTCGGCCGACGAGGCCGGACGGCCGGCCGAGTCGAGGGCAAACGGTGATGCAGCGGGTGTGGCCGACGGCGCGTCCACCGGCACCGATGCCCCGACGCCGGCGAAGGCTGCTTCGATCAAGAAGGCCCGACTCCCGATCGCCGGCTACGACGACCTGACGGCCAAGGAGATCATCGGGTTGCTCGAGGATCTGACCCAGAGTCAGCTGCTACGGGTACGGAAACATGAAGCTTCCCATCGGAACCGCAAGACGGTGCTGGCCAAGATCGACCGGCTCGTCCCGTGACCGAAACGGTGGGCACCGAAGCCCTGGACGACATCGGTGCATCCCACCGGCCGGCGGTACCGGATGACGTCGAGACCCTCGTTCGCATCGCAGTCGACCACGCCTCCCGGATCGGCGGGGATCGGGGGGCCGACCTGTTGCTGCGGCGGGAGCTGTGCTACACGGAAGAGGAACTTCGCGCCCGGCTCGTCGCTGCCATCGAGGATTCCGACGCCCTGCTGGTCGTCGGCACCTACCAAGGGGTCGTCTTCGGCTATGCGCTTGCCGTCTTCGAGCAGCTTGACGACGGCGGTAGGCTGACCAGGGTCGAGCATTTGATCGTTGAACCCGACGCCCGAGAGGTCGGCATCGGCGAGACGATCATGAACGCCATCGTCGACGAATCCCGCTCCCGGGGCTGTATCGGTATCGACGCCATCGCGTTGCCGGGCGATCGGGAGACGAAGAACTTCTTCGAATCGTTCGGTCTGAAAGCGCGCCAGTTGGTGGTCCACCGGTCGCTCTCGGAGGACTGAGCGTTCGACCGTGTCGCCAAGGGAGAAGGCGAACCCGATGAGATCATCGACGGAAGCGACACCCCGTCCCGTGCTGGCCGTCGGAGCCATCGTCACCGTCGACAAGCACCTGCTTCTGGTGACGCGGGTAAACGCACCCGCCACGGGCAAGTGGACAGTGCCCGGAGGCCGGGTGGAGGCTGGGGAGTCGATGACCGAGGCCGTGGTGCGTGAGGTCGCCGAGGAGACCGGCCTGGTTGTGGAATGCGGCTCGCTCGTCGGTTGGGTCGAGCGAATCGGCCCCGGATTTCACTTCGTCATCTTCGACTTCCTGGC
Source organism: Acidimicrobiales bacterium (assembly GCA_041584095.1). GTDB lineage: Bacteria > Actinomycetota > Acidimicrobiia > Acidimicrobiales > SZUA-35 > JAHELU01. The sequence continues at coordinate 31,995 of JBFHEP010000003.1, forward strand.
CTCGCCGATTGAGACATCACCCGCCGGCGGATCGACGCTGGTACCGCTCACCGCTGGCGACGATGCCGGTCAGGCCCGCTGGGTTCCGTTCGAGGACCTTCCCACGGTGGATCTCGTTTCGGGCCTCCTCGACTTCCTCCGGGAGCACGGCGTCGTCGGAACGGGATGAAACGGTGGGCGGGAGGTGCAGCAGCTCGTGTAGCGTTGCCTCAGGCGGTCGTGCGAACAGGAGGTCGCCGTGAAACGATTCGATCGGATTGAACGGCTTGATCCGGCTGGGGCACTCGAAGGTTGGCCGCACGGACCCGGCGCACCTCTTCGAGCCACTCAGGCTGCGCTGCACAAGGCCGCTTGGGCCGACTCGATCATCATCGTCGAGGGCATCAGCGATCAGATCGCGGTCGAAACGCTGGCCCGGCGACGGGGACGTGATCTGGAATCGGAGGGTGTTGTGGTGCTACCGGTCGGGGGTGCCCAGGCAGTGGCCCGCTACCTCCGGCGGTTCGGGCCCCACGGCGAACGCCGACACCTCGCCGGTCTTTGCGATGCCGACGCCGCCGAACTCGTGCGGCGGGGCCTGCATCAATGTGGTGTTGGGACGCCGGCCACCGTCGACGCCATGGCCGATCTGGGATTTCACGTGTGCGTCGAGGATCTGGAGGACGAACTGATTCGAGCGGTCGGGCCCGCAGTCGTCGAGCGGATCCTCCACGCCGAGGGTGAGTTGCGGGCCTTTCGTACGTTCCAGCGACAGCCGGAATGGCGGGGGAGTCCCACGGATTCTCAGCTTCAACGCTTTCTCGGGTCCAAGTCCAGGCGGACTCTCCGCTACGCCAGGCTCTTGGTCGAAGCCGTCGAACCCGGAGCGGTGCCGGCTCCGCTCAACGCCGTCCTCGACGACGTTTGACGTCGGCCTGGATGGCGATCCGCCGTAGCTCCGCCGGGTCGTCGAACGGACCGGTTTGATGGCGAAGCGGAACGAATGGACAATTCTTCGCATCCGTCGGTTGCGCGTCATTCAAACCGGAGTGGGCGCCGAAGACCACGTTGGGCGGACTACTCCTCTTCGGAATCGGTCGACGAAACCTCTTCGTCACCTGCATCGGCGGTATCAACCGCTGCGGATTCGGCTCCAGTGTCGGATTCAGCGGCCGGCTCGACCATGTCTACAGGCGTAGGCGCGGCGCCGTCCTCGTGAGCGCCGGCTTCCGACTCGGCCTCCGGCTCCGTCAGCTCCTCAGCACCGGCGCCGGGCTCGGGCTCAGCAGGCTCAGGCGCTTCTGCTTGCGACTCGGCCTTCACCACCGCCTCGACCTCGGTCTCCGGCTCGGCCTGGGTTTCGGCGGGGGCGGCCTCCGGCGTGGGATCGCTCGTCGACTCCGCCGTTTCCGCCTCGGCCTTCACCACCGCCTCGGCCTTGGCCGCCGCCTTCGACCCGGCCCGTTTCTTGGTTTTCTTCGGCTTGCGGTCTTGTGTCTTGCCGCCCGAACGAGCCGGTCGGCGTCGCTTCGCCCGGCGCGGCACCTGGGCCGGGTCGATCCCGAACATGTTGGCGATCCCCGGTAGGCGGTCGGATAGCCGGCGTACCTCGTCGAGCAGTTCCTCGCCCGGCTCAGCCGGAATCCCGACCGGGGTAACCGCCCCACGAACCGGCGAGAATGCCAGCGCGTCGAGAACGATGGCCCAGCGCGACTGCTCCACGTCGGGAGCCAATGCCGCTGTCGCCTGCTTCGACAGCTCGCCGGCCAGCTCGGTTGGCAGGGGAGCTCCGGCCTTGACGGGTCGAGACGACAACCGCAGTGCCCTCACCACACGACCATCGGCAACCGCGTTGCGCAGATCGGACAGCCACTGTCCGTGATCCTTTTCCATTCGCTCATCCAGCGCTGACTTCAGCTGCTCGGCGAGGGCGCGGCTCTCATCGTCGCGAGCGACATCGTTGCCGACGACAACCACCTGGCGTAGATCCCGAAGATCGAGATCGTCGATCGTTGCCAGTGCGGCGTCAGCCCGATCCCGCCACTCTGCGAGTCGGGCGGCGGCCAGGTTGCGCTCGGCGATGGCCAGGATCGGGGCTGCGTCGATCTCCGGTTTGCCCGCTTCCTTCGCCTCTGCATTCTGTTTCTCGATGGCGGCGCGCACGCCGGGCATACCGTCGCGGACGACCTGCTCGACGATCGGGCGATGCTCCTCGGTGACCGACGCCAGCAGTGCGTCGCGGTGTTCCCGTTTCGGCCGGAGCCGCTTCGGTTTCGGCCGCTGCGGACGATCGGGGCGGGCTTCCTCGCGATTCGACCCGCCTCGCCGGTCCCGTCGGTCACCCCGATCGGACCGACCGGGACGGTCGCCGCGCCTTCCACGGTCGCCACGGTCACGGCGGGCCACCCGCTGTGTGGTCACGAGCTCGTCGTCCCGCAGCGGACGGGACTTGAGTTCGAGCACGTCGCCACGTTCCTTCTTTGCTTTCGGAGGAAAGACCTCCACGATCTCAATGCCGTCGAGATGGAAGTCGGCCTCGACCTTCACCACGTCGCCGACCTTCGCCTCGGCGTAGAGGAGGTCTCCACTGAGTTCGCCTTTGGGCTGCCTGGCCCCGGCGGCCCGCCAGGTCCAGGAACCGTCGTCCCGGGTGCTCGTGAGTTCAACTTCGATTCTGCGGCCCACAGTGAAGAACCTACCCTTTTTCGTTGCGGTGCCACCCCGAATCACGATGGAGCCGCACCTTCGATGCTCACCGGCGCGGCGTCCAACGGTCGCCGAGCCGGTTGATGTCAAGAAATGGATCCGATGAAAGCTGCGTACCGGACCACGACGTCAACGCTGCGCCACCAAGCCAGACAACGGCAAAATGGCGGACGGCTTCAAAGCCTATTGGGCATCCCCGGGCCTCCACGCCCCGCGCGGGAGGTGAAATGCAGGTGACACAAGGCACACGACGTCGCCGGCACCGGGGGAGTGACGCCGGTGTCCGGCGTCAGTCGGTCGACGGCGTTCCGGTGGTCTTTCGCAGCGCCCGATACGCATCGTTGGAGCGTGCCGCCTGCCTGATCTCCCGAGCGGTGGCGTCGACATACCGCTGGGTGGTCGCCAGCGACTCGTGACCCAGAAGACGCTGTAGCTCGGTGCCCGATGCGCCGTTGCGGGCCAGGCTCGTCGCGAACGTGTGCCTCAGGGCGTGGACCAGCGCACCGGCCGGCACCTTCGTTCGAATGCCCGCTTCCCGATAGAGCTGATCGACCAGATATTGCAACGCACCCCGCTTCATCGGTTCGCCGCTGTTAGCCACGAACAGCGCGTCATCGGACGCGATACGGCCCGGAAAGCGTCGAAGCCGACTCTCGATGTAGGTCTTGATGACCTCCTCGACCTCCGGCTCCAGCGGAACAGTCCGTTCCTTGTTGCCCTTACCCCGCACGCCGATGACCCGGTCACCGGGCGCTCCGTCGATACTACGCATGGTCAGGTCGAGCAGCTCGGACAGTCGGAGTCCACAAGTCAGGAGCGTCACGATCACCGCGAAGTCGCGTTCCGGCCAGGGATCACGAGCTCCCTGCCGACCTTTCGAGGCGGCGATGATGAGGCGTTCGATACTATCGTCGCCAACGATGGCCTTGGGTCGGCTCTTCGGTACTCTCGGCTTCTCGACGGCGGCCATGGGGTTTCCCGGCAACACCTGCTCGGCCACCAGGAAGGCGAACAGCTGATTCCAGGTCGACCACGTTCGAGAAATGGTCGCGGCTGACTGGTGGGAGATGTTGGCGAAGGCGCGACGCAGCGTCTTCACGTCGAGATCCGAGACCGAGAGCTGCTCCGCCGGTCGACCGGTCACCGTCTCCAGTTGAGCGATTATGGCGGCCAGATCACGACGATAGGCGTCGAGGGTGTGCCGGGAATGCTTGCGCGGCATCCGGGCCAGGAAGAAGTCGTCGACCGCCTCGGTCACGCCGATCATGGTGACAATGGTAGTCGCTGCCCCTTCCGGGCTCGGCGACGCGACACTCGTCAGCGGTGGAATCTTCTCGACAGGCCCTCTCTGGCGACACCGATTTGTTAGCCTGGCTGTTGCTGGTCATACACGGCCGGTGCTGGAACACGTCCGCCCGCCAACGAGCAGTCCGGATGCCTCCCACCGTCCGGATCGGCGTCGTGCCGAGTGATGGAGGTTCAGTGACTATTTCGGTGCGGCAATTGGCGACCTGGGTCGGGCTGTTCGGTTTGGTGACCGTCGGGCTGATGCTCATCGGACAGCTGACGATCGGACGGTTCCTGGCCCTGCTCCAGCTCGGTGGCCTCGTCGGAGCACCGCTGGCCTGGCTACTGTACCCGCAGCTGCGATCACGAGCCGTCGTGGCGGTGATCGGCGTGGCCCTGTCGATCGCGCTGTCGGCGCTGGCGGCACAAGCGCTCGTCTGGTTCAACCTCGCCGAACCGGAGCTGGTCGTCCTGGCCGCGACCGCATACGGGGTGGTGCTGGCCTGGCTGCTTTCGTCAGAGCAGCAGCTGGCCGTCGAGGAGACACCGGAGCACGTGTCCACGTGATCGCCCAGCTCGAAGGCGCACAGCACACCGCGACGCCCCAGGTCGGCGAGCTCAACAGGCTCGGCAACCTCGGGCTGGCCCTGGCCGCCGTAGCCGCCCTCTGTGGCCTTGTCGGCGGTCGCGCGGTCGATTCGCAGCTGGTGGACGGACTCGGGCTCCTGAGGGCCTTTCCCAGTCTCTACTGGACGGGTGTCGCACTGGGTGCCGTGGGGACGTTCATCCTCCTGCGGGTGGCCGCAACCAACGAGGGAACCCGATACGCCCCCGCCGTGCCGATGCTCTGGATTCTGCTTCTACACACCGCACCCCAGCTTGCGCACGCCCACCCTCGCTTCCCGACGGCCTGGACGCACCTCGGTCTCCTCGGTGTTCTCGACGCCACGGGCACCGGTGACGTGGTGACCGACCCCCGGCTCGGGTGGCCCGGTGTCCACGGGGTTTTCATGGCACCGCTGGCAGGGCTCGACAGCCGGCTACTCGAGAGCCTCCTGCGCATCTGGCCAACATTCATCACGGGCACCACGACAATCCTGGTCGCCGCCCTCGCCCGCAGATCCTATCCCACGGTTCCACTCATCGGCTCACTCTCGGCATTCACCTACGTTCTGTTGGCCTGGACCGGTCAGGACTACTTCTCGCCGCAGAGTATCGGCCTGCTTTGGTTCGTCGCGATTCTCGTGCTGCTCGAGAGCGGTCCGCTCCAGACCGGTACGGCCTGGAGCAGCATGGTCCCGATCCTGTCCGGGGTCTCCGCGTCGGGCGGTGATCGGCCCGCGTTGCGGTCCACAACGGCGTTCGTGGCGTTGATGGTGCTGAGCCTCGGTGCCGTCGTCTCCCATCCCATGGCCCCCCTGTTCATCTGCCTGGCCCTCTTTCTTCTGGGTCTCTACGGACGCTCCATGGCCTGGCGTCTGCTGCTTTTCGTGGGGCTGGCCTACATCGTCTGGTTCCTGGTCTCCGGACACCCGTGGTGGAACGGCCCCGGTGATCTGACGAGGCCGTTCGCAGGCCTACTCGACCAGACGGCCGCCGAGCTGACCGGATCCGCCACCGCCGCGTCGCCGGACCACCGGCTGGTGATGCGGTCCCGGCTGTTTCTCACCCTGGCGACCTTCGGGTCGGTCGCGCTCATGGGCATGGCGATGGGCGGGGAGCGCCTGCGCCACCTGAGGCCCGCCGTGCCACTCGTTCCACTGATCGCCGCGCCGGTCCTGCTGGTTGCGCTGGGTGGCTACGACGGCGCATCGATGATTCACGCCGTCTGGTTCACCCTGCCGTTTGCATCGATCCTGGCCGGCCGTGTCCTGGCCTCCGTTCGTGTCGGCGCGCTACCGGTGATCGGGGCCGTCGTCGCAGCCGTCCTGTGCCCGCTGCTGCTGCTCACCCGTTTCGGCGGCGAGCGATTCGAGTTCACCACCGAGCCGGACCGGGCGGCGATTCGGGCGGCCTACGACAGCGCCGACGACGACACACTGTTCGTGGCCGACAGCACATTCATCCCGTGGGGCGACGAGGGGTTGGGCAGCAACGCCTTCGCCATCCGAGCCGTCGAGGCGTCGGAGGCCTGGATCGAGATGGTCGGGGCCGACGCGGCCGCCACCGGCAAGCGTCGAATCGTTGTGATCCTGACCGACGGCCAGGTCGGCTGGAGCGTTCACGGTCGGGGGCAATCCGCCGGCGCGCTCGACGAATTCGCAGAGTGGTTGCTGGAACGCCCGGATTCCCAGCTGCTTTTTCACGAGGAAAGATCCTGGACCATTGAGCTGTGAACTCGGAACACCGCATCTCGAGACACCGCATCTCGAGCCGACCGGCGGGCCCAGTGACGGCGGGTCGTGTCATGCATGACAGCTCCATGCAGCTTCTGGGCCTGTTGACCTTGGTGCTGCCCTTGGTCG
>JBFHEP010000004.1:0-37224 GCA_041584095.1 Acidimicrobiales bacterium
GCAGTCTCGTCGAAGCCGCGGTGGCCGAGGGTCAGCAGGTGTTCATGGTGTCGTGGCGCAACGTCACCGCCGAGCAACGGCACTGGGACATGGACTTCTACGTCGTGTCGCTCATCGAGGCCATTGACGCTGTGCTGTCGCTGACCAAGCAGGACGACCTCAACATACTCGGCACCTGCGCCGGAGGTATCACCACCGCCGTGCTCACCGGCTATCTGCAAGCCATCGGCGATGAGCGCATCAACTCCACGAGCTACCTGGTGACCGGGCTCGACTGGGGCGATCCCACCCTCCTTGCGGCCATGATCTCGGGCGCCAACACCGGAGCCGTCGTGCAGCGTTCGCAGGCCTCGGGCATTCTGTCGGGCCGCGATCTCGGTCAGATGTTCGCGTTCCTGCGGCCCAACGATCTGGTTTGGAACTACTGGGTCAACAACTACCTGATGGGCAAGAAGCCGCCGGCGTTCGACGTGCTGGCCTGGAATGTCGACTCGGCCAACATGCCGGCCGGGCTACACGCCGACTTCATGACCATCTCGGCCCAGAACACGCTCACCATCCCCGGTGCCACGGAAGTGCTCGGCGAGAAGATCGATCTTCGCCAGATCAAGACCGACACGTATGTCGTGGGTGGGCAGACCGACCACATCACACCGTGGGAGGGTTGCCTGAGCACGATCAACATGGTTGGCGGCGATGCCGAGTTCGTGCTCTGCAAGTCGGGACACGTGCAGACCCTTGTCTGCCCCCTCGACAACCCGAAAGCGAAGTACCTGGCCATCGACAAACCGAACGGGGCCAAGGGCGGAGGCAAGAAGAAGCGCTACACCCCTGATTCGTGGCTCGAGGAGGCGACCGAACATACTGGGTCGTGGTGGTCTCATTGGTTCGAGTGGCTCGAAAAGCGTTCTGATGGCCTCGTCAACGCGCCCAAGCGGCTCGACAGCGCCGAGTACCCGAGCCTCGGACCGGCACCGGGCACCTACGTCCACGAGACGGCCTGATTCGGCCATCAACGGCAACAGCTCGGAGGTGGTCTCCGACCCCGGCGATCAGCTGGGGCGGAGGATGCTCGACATCTCCGGGCTTCGAATCGCGGTCAAGCAGCGTGGCTACTCCACCCCTGACGGCCCCCGCCCGCTGCTACTGATCAACGGCATTGGGGCCACCGGCGAGCTGTTCGAGCCGTTCGTCGACACCGTGGAGATTCTGGGCAGCCGCGAGATCATCACCTTCGACGCACCCGGCGTCGGGTTCTCATCGACACCGCTCTACCCCCCGACGATCCGCCAGCTCGCGCGGCTCCTCGCCGACATGATCGATGCGCTCGATCACGGCGAGGTCGACGTGCTCGGCCTGTCGTGGGGCGGCGCGCTGGCCCAGGAGCTGGCATACCGCCACCCCGACAAGGTTGGCCGCCTGGTCCTCACGGCCACCATGCACGGGTGGACGTCGACCCCCGGACGCCCGGCGGCCATGTCGATCCTGTTGTCACCGACCCGGTACTACTCACCCAGGTATCTGTATCAGATCGCGCCCACGCTCTACGGCGGGGCGATTCGCAACAATCGTAAGCTGATCAGGGAGCACGCCCGGATACGGGCCAGCCGTCCACCGACCACGCTGGGCTACACATGGCAACTGATGGCGCTGCGACGGTGGACGAGCTGGCCGTGGCTGAGGGACCTGACCCAGCCGACGCTGATCATGGCGGGCGACGACGATCCGATCATCCCGGCTTCCAATGCCGAGGCCATGGCCCGGGAGATCCCACTTTCCGAACTCGAGATCGTCGACGGCGGGCACCTCTTCCTCTACACCCAGCCAATGGAAACCGCTCAGCGGATCCACGAGTTTCTGGCCGCAGGCGATAGTGGACCGGCGGCTGGATCCGAGAACCACATCCGAGGCCGATTCATCACCCGTCGACGTCACCGAGGCTGACGCCACAACGCCCGCCGATCGGCGATCTCACGGCATTAGGGTATGAGTCGGTCGGCCTCGTCGAGTGACCGGCGGATGTCGACGTCGGCCTTCGGGACGACCTCCGGATGGAAGCGGCGGGCCGCCGCTTCGAGCGCCTCGGTGATGTCGGTGGCAACCGCCGAGGCGTCGTCCCGCCAACACTCGACGGTGACCGAATCGTGCACGGTCTGAACCGGGACCGCCGCCTCGTAACGGCCGAGCCGTACGTGGAGGTCGGCGTAGGCGACCAGCATGATGTCGGCCACGCCGCCCTGGATGGGAGCATTGCGCCAGGCGTTGACCATGGCCGAGATGCGTTCCTTCGCCGCTCGATCCAACAAGCCGAATGCCACCCGCTCCCCCAGTTCGGCCCCGACGGCCTCGATGTATGCCCGGCGCAGTGATCGATCGTCGAATTCCCGGGCCAGGCGGGTGGCGGCGTCGACCGCGTCGCCGTCACGGATCTCGAGACGAAGGCCGTGCTCTCGTTCGAACGCTTGACGAACCGCGACCATTCCGTGCGATGGAGAACGAAGGCCGTCGAGAACCGCCTCCAGGAACAAACGATCGAGGTGGAGGTTGAACTGCTGGCGGCGACCCGACAGTGTCCGGCTGGCGAACGTGAAGGGCTCCCCACCGGCGGTCAGGGCCACCGGAGCCGAATAGCGCAGCAACCACTCCGTTTCGGTGAGGAGAACCCGACGCTCGGTGTTCAGGCGGTCGGGATGCGCGTCGACCAGCTCCTCCGGTGTCGGCCAGCGGTCGTTCGTCGCACGCAACGTGCGACGGCGATCGGCCAGGTCCCGATAGCCCCGGGCCAGCCGCATGGTCTGCCGCCAGTCGATGGTGTCGGTCGTGGCCCGCAGGCGATCGATCTCGGCGATGCGACCCTGGGCCCAGGCGGCAACACCGGGATAGGTCCGATGGTACTGATTGAGGAGTGCCTCGGCTTCCTCGCGTGTGGTCGGGCCTCCTTCGGCGCTCAGCGATCGGGCCAGCGCCGCAGCGCCCGATCCGTAGACGATCCCGAAGTTGAGCGCCTTGGCGATCTGTCGAAGGTGTTTGAACCGGTCCGGATCGTTGGCCCGGAGCTTGTCGGGGTCGAAGCCGAACATCGTGGCCGCCGTTGACACGTGAACGTCGTCGCCGCGGGCGAACGCGGCCCGCAGCGCCTCGTCCCCCGCGACCTGGGCCAGGTATCGCAGCTCGGCCTGGCTCAGATCGGCGTAGACGAAGACACGGTCAGGGTCGTGGGGCCGCACGAACGGCTTCATCTTCGGCGTGAGGTTCTGGGCGTTGGGATTGCGGCTGGCGAGCCGTCCGGTGTTGGTGCCGACCACTTGGAGATACTGGGGTCGCAGGCGACCGTCGTCGTGCAGGTGCTCGTGGATCGACTCGCCGTAGGTGCTCAGCGTCTTCGACAGGTTGCGGAACTCGAGCAGGGTGGTGCAGACGTCACCCCCGATCTCCCGCAGAACCGAGGCCGTGACGGAATCGAACCTGGTGAGCGGTCGGGACCGTCCGAACCGTAACGTCGTCCAGGCGCCGACCTCATCGGCCGCCCACCGGTTCAAGGCGTCTCGGACTTGAGGATCGGATGCCGGGTTCCAACCGGGCTCGACGGTCGGTTCGAACAGCGAGGCCTGGCCGCCACCGGTGAGCATGGCAAGTCGGGTCAGCACTTCGCCTTTCCGGGACTCCAGCCGGTCGAGTTCGGCCCGCCAACCGGGCCAGTCGAATGGAAGACCGCTGCGCTCCATTCGATCCAGGAACGGTCGAGCCGCCTGCTCGATCTCGCATACGGTTTCAAGGCCGGCGGCTGCCAGCTCGGACCGGATCCGATCGCCGACCCAGAGGGTGTAGACGGCGTCGGCCGCGGCGTAGGCGATCTGCTCGGCCGTGAGGTCGCTGGATGCGTCGTAGGACAGCTGGACCGTGCCCTTGCCGTCGATCTCAACGCCGAGGTAGTGGCGGGTGGCCCAGGCCAGCCCGTGGTACCAGGTGAACCCGCTTCGCCCCTGGTGGAGAAGGGCATCGGCCAGCTGGGCGTCCCACCATCTCATCGAATCGGTGGTGTCGGTCCGGCTCCACACGGCGGCGTCGAGTACCCGGGCGTCGAACGAGGCGTTCCAGGCGTCGGCGGTCACGTCGGTGAGCAGGGGACCAAGCAGGGTGGGGTCGACGTCTCGGGCATCGACGACGAACACCGCCTCCCTTCCATCGTCGGCCCGCACGGCGACCGACGCGACGCGAAGGACGCCGGCGTTGGGACCGTGGACCGGAACCTCGGTATCGATCACAACCCGCTGGGCCACCGACAGCGCCTTGTCGAGTTCGACCAACCGTGTCGGATCGTCGACGAAGTGGCACGGCACATCGCGGGCGTCACGACTCACGGAACCGAGCCTAGCCATCGGTTGGAGGACTGTCAGTCTCCAAGCCTGCGCCCGCCGGACACCGTTAGGCCAAGAGGGCGTAGATCATCGAGTCGGCCAGCGCCTGCCACGATGCCTCGATGATGTTCTCGCTCACCCCCAGGGTGCTCCAGTGGCGTTCGCCGTCGGTGGCGTCGATGAGGACCCTGGTGATGGCGCCGGTGCCCTCCGTCGAGTCGATGATGCGCACCTTGTAGTCGGTCAGGCGGACCCGATCGAGCACGGCGAACTCCGGCGCGTCGACCCGCGCCACGGCCATGCGGAACGCCGCGTCGAGCGCGTTGACCGGACCGTTCCCCTCACCGGTCGCCACAACCCGTTCGTCGCCGACCCGGATCTTTATGGTGGCCTCGGTCTCGACGCCGTCATAGTGGCCGAGAGGATTCTGCTCGGCCGCCATGGGAAGACCGGGACGGTGTTCGACCATGACCCGGAACGACTCGAGCTCGAAGAATCGGTTCCGCCACCCGGTCGCCCGCCGCATCAACAGTTCCAGCGACGCATCGGCCGCCTCGAAGTGATAGCCGGCGTGTTCGAGCTTCTTCAGCTCGTCGAGGATCGCGCCCAGCTGACCGCCGTCGACGTCGAGGCCCATGCCCTGGGCCTTGAGTTCGAGCGTCGACCGGCCGGAAAGGTCCGAAACCAGGAACCGGGTGCCGTTGCCGACCTCGGCCGGGTCGACGTGCTCGTAGGCGTCGGGTCGACGGGCGATGGCCGATGTGTGCAACCCCGCCTTGTGGGCGAACGCCGACTGGCCGACGTAAGGCTGCTGGGGCATCGGCGGCAGGTTCACCAGCTCGGCCACGTGGTGGCTGATCGAACTCAATCGAACCATCCGATCCTCTGGAACCGTGGCGATGCCCATCTTGAGGGTCATGTTGGGGATGAAGGTGGTGAGGTCGCAGTTTCCGGTTCGTTCGCCGTAGCCGTTGATCGTGCCCTGTACATGGGTGGCTCCGGCTCGGACTCCTGCCACGGCATTGGCCACCGCGCAGCCGGTGTCATTCTGGGTGTGCATGCCGACGGTCTGATCGCCGAATGCCGACACGATGGCCGATGTCGCCGACTCGACCTCATGGGGCAGGGAGCCACCGTTGGTGTCGCACAGCACGAGCGCATCGGCTCCGGCCATCGCCGCTGCCTCCACCGCGCGCAGCGTGAACTCCGGGTTGCGCTTGTAGCCGTCGAAGAAGTGCTCGAAGTCGACGAACACCCGCTTCCCCTGATCGATGAGATAGCGGACCGAATCACCGATCATGGCCACGCCCTCGTCGAGCGTGGTGCGCAACGCCTGCGTGACGTGGTAATCCCATGACTTGGCCACGATGCAGACCACGTCGGTTTGGGCCGCCAGCAGGTTGGCCAGGGTCTGATCGGCGTCGACCTTGCCCTTGGGCCGGCGGGTCGACCCGAAGGCCACCAGCGTCGACGTGCCGAGCTTCAGCTCGCCCTCGGCGGCCCGGCGGAAGAATTCGTCGTCACGCGGATTGGCACCGGGCCAGCCACCCTCGATGTAGTGGACGCCGAGGCCGTCGAGCAACTGGGCGATCTTGAGCTTGTCATCGGCGGTAAGGGCGATGCCCTCGAATTGAGAGCCGTCGCGCAACGTGGTGTCGAAGATGTCGATGGCCTCCGGCCAACGCGGGTCACGCACGCCGCGCCGGCTTATCTCGCCGGCGCCGACGGAGGGGTCGGTTGGAATCGGTTCGCTCATCGGCCTACAACTTGGCCAGAACGGCGTCGGCGATCTCGGCCGTCGAGCCCTCGATGTGGCTGCAGGCCTCGCAGGCCCGGTGAATCCGGTCCGCGGCCTCCGTCTCACCGAAGAACCGCAGCATCATCGCACCGGACAGGATGGCGGCGATCGGGTTGGCCGTGTTCCGACCAGCGATGTCGGGCGCCGAGCCGTGGACCGGTTCGAACATCGACGGGCCGGTTCTCGCCGGGTTCAGATTGGCCGACGCGGCAAGCCCGATGCCACCGGAGACGGCACCGCCGAGGTCGGTGAGGATGTCGCCGAACAGGTTGTCGGTGACGATCACGTCGTAGCGTTGCGGATCCTGGACGAAGTAGATGCAGGCGGCGTCGACGTGGTTGTAGGCCGTTTCAACCTCGGGATACTCGGCGGCGACCTCGTCGAAGGTTCGTTGCCAGAGATCGCCGGAGAAGGTCAAGACGTTGGTCTTGTGGACCAGCGTGAGGTGCTTGTCGCGGTTCATGGCCATGTCGAATCCGTAACGGATGGCCCGCTCTGCTCCCATGCGGGTGTTGACCGATCCCTGAGTGGCGATTTCGTGCGGCGTTCCCTTGCGCAGCAGCCCACCCTCGCCGGCGTAGGAGCCCTCGGTGTTCTCGCGAATGACGACGAAGTCGTGGGTGTCCGTTTGGAAGGGACGCTGGTTGACGTAGAGGTCGAGTTCGAACCTCATCTTCAGCAGCAGCCCCCGCTCGATAACCCCCGGCGCGACCTCCGGCGTGCCGACGGCACCCAGATAGATCCCGTCGAAGTCGCGCCACTCGTCGAGCACCGAATCGGGGAGAATCGTGCCGTCTCGCAGGTAGCGGGCTCCCCCGAGATCGTAGTCGGTCGTGTTCAACCGTATTCCGGTCGCCTCGATGACGCGGAGCCCCTGGGCGATCACCTCCGGTCCGATTCCGTCACCACCGACAACGGCTACTCGATAGGTCGTTTCAGCCATGCGGCCCAGGTTATCCAGCGCCATCACTCAAGATGGCCGAATGCCGTCCGATGTGATGGAGAAGACAAGGACCCTTCTGTGACTGATCGATCAACCGTTCCCAGCAAGGAATCGGAGCCGGTGGCTCCCGATTCGGACAACTCCGAGGAGGACGCGCGCGACCTCTCGATGAGCAAGACGCCACGGGCGTGGTTCGAGGCCGAACGTGAGTCGCCCCAGTCATCGGAGTTCTCGGCCAAGCGCGTGAGGCAGACAACCACCGTCGCCGTCATGCCCCGCAAGGTCAACGCCGTGTCGTTGTTCCTGGCGGGCCTGGTGGCCACCCTCGTCACCGGCTCCGCCTGGGCTACGGCCGAGATGCTCGGCCTCTTCGAGAGTGCCTGGCTGACAATTCCGGCCGGCCTCCTGATCGCGTTGATCGTCCGAGCCGGATGCGGACGTGACGACGCCGAGGGTCGGGCCACGACCGCGGCAATCGCCTATCTGATCACGCTCTTGATCGTGCTCGGCTTCTTGACTCGCCGGGAGATTCACGAGATCTACGGCGACACCACCGACGTGCTCATCCTCGAGGAGAACCTGTTTCGGCGTCGGTTCAGCCGCGTCGAACAGCTTGCAGCCTACGTGATCGGCTGGGCGGCGACCTGGTTCGGCAGCATCTGGCTGCGGAACTGACCGGGTAAAAGCTCGTGGTGCCTCAACGCCGCCGGCTGGGAACGTCCTCGGTCGACTCGTTCATGTCGGACGCCGCATCGTCGCGTCCGGAGTACCACTTGTAGAAAGTGGCTCCGGCGGCGGCCACGAGGAGCAGGACGAACAACGTCTTGGGGTTGAACAGCCGGGAGATACGTCCGGCCGAAAGGGCGACGATGGCCTCACCGCTCTCGGCGACCGCTTCGGCTGCGGTCTGCGCGACATCGACCAGGGCATCGGCCACAAGGTCGGCGGTCTCGACGGCACCGTCGAGAATCTGGTCGGTGGCTCGGTCAAGGGACGAAGGTGTTCTCATACTGCGACCCTACCCGGCCGTGGCAGTCGCAAACACCTGAGCCACTCGGCTGCGGCATCGGCCCGGAACCAGGCGTTTCGTTGGCTACGATGCCAGGGTGGCTGATACGCAAAAACTCTCCCGCGAGGCCTTCGACCGCCTGAAGTCCGAACACGACGATCTGACCACCAGAGGCCGCATCGAGATCGCGAAGAAGATCGAGGCGGCCCGAGAACTCGGCGACCTGTCCGAGAACGGCGACTACCACGCCGCCAAGGAGGAACAGGGCAAGATGGAGGGCCGAATCATGCATCTGGCCAATCTGATCGAGAACGCCGAGATCGTCGAAATCGTCGGCGATGGCGCCGATCTGACCGTGCAGGCCGGCTGCGTGGTGTCGATTCGCTACGAAGGCGACGACGACGTCGACAAGTACCTGCTCGGTTCCATCGAGGAACGGCGTGAGGGGTTGACCGTGATGTCACCCGGTTCCCCACTCGGCCGGGCTCTGATCGGTGCCAAGAGAGGCGACTCCGTGACGTTCGAAGCCCCCAACGGTGACATGAACGTCACTGTCGTCGACATCGAGACCTGAGGAGAGGACCCGTGGCCGACAGCAAGACTCTGATCGAGAAGGTCTGGGACAATCACGTGGTACACGCCGGCGCCGGCGGCGAACCCGACCTGCTCTACATCGACCTCCATCTCGTCCACGAGGTCACCTCACCCCAGGCCTTCGACGGACTCCGAATCGCTGGTCGAAAGGTCCGTCGCCCCGACCTGACCGTCGCCACCGAGGACCACAACGTCCCCACCCAGAACATCGATCGACCCATCGAAGATCCGATCAGCCGGAAGCAGGTCGATACACTCCGGGCCAACGCCGCCGAGTTCGGGATCACCAACCACGAGATGGGATCGCCGGGTCAGGGCATCGTGCACGTCATCGGCCCCGAGCAGGGTTTGACCCAGCCGGGCATGACCGTGGTCTGCGGCGACTCCCACACCGCAACCCACGGCGCATTCGGGGCGATCGCCTTCGGTATCGGCACGAGCGAGGTCGAGCACGTTCTGGCCACCCAGACGCTCCCCCAGATGCGGCCGAAGACCATGGCCATCACCGTCGACGGCCAACTGCAGCCCGGCACCACACCGAAAGACGTGATCCTCGCCATCATCGGGACGATCGGAACCGGGGGCGGCATCGGGCACATCATCGAGTACCGGGGCGAGGTCTTCCGGGCAATGTCGATGGAGGGGCGCATGACCGTGTGCAACATGTCGATCGAAGCCGGAGCCCGAGCCGGATTGGTCGCTCCCGACGAGACGACCTTCACCTACCTGGAGGGGCGCGATCACGCTCCGACGGGCGAGGCTTGGCACGAGGCGCTGGAGGAGTGGCGGCAACTGCAGACCGACGACGGGGCCACCTTCGACGCCGAGGTCGTGCTCGACGGCGCCTCGATCGGTCCGCAGATCTCCTGGGGCACCAATCCCGGTCAGGTCATGGCCCTCGACGCCACCATTCCGGACCCGACCACGTTCGCCACCGACGGTGATCGTCAAGCGGCCGAGCGTGCCCTCGAGTACATGGGTTTGACGGCCGGCACGTCGATGCGGGACGTCGCGGTCGACACCGTGTTCATCGGTTCCTGCACCAACAGCCGTATCGAGGATCTGCGGGCGGCGGCCGAGGTGGCCAAGGGCCGCCGTGTCGCCGACGGCGTCCGCACCCTGGTGGTGCCCGGCTCGTTCCGGGTCAAACAGCAGGCCGAGGCCGAGGGGCTCGACACGATCTTCACCAACGCCGGTTTCGACTGGCGGGAGCCGGGCTGTTCGATGTGTCTGGCCATGAATCCCGACAAGTTGACCGTCGGCGAACGGTCCGCTTCCACCAGCAACCGCAACTTCGAGGGTCGCCAAGGTCGGGGCGGCCGTACCCATCTCGTTTCGCCCGGAGTGGCCGCCGCCAGCGCCATCCTGGGCCACTTCGCCAGCCCGGCGGATTTGGACTAGCGGGTAAGCGGCTTCGCCGCCCACCCCGAGTTTCGCCGACGGCGAAGCATCGAGTGAGGACAGTCAATATGAAAGCAGTACGAGTCGTGAGCGGTCGAGCGGTCCCGTTGGATCGGTCCGATGTCGACACCGACCAGATCATCCCCTCCGACTGGCTCAAGCAGGTCGAACGCACCGGATTCGAGAAGGGCCTGTTCTCGGAGTGGCGCGACGATCCCGGCTTCGTGATGAACGACGAGCGGTTCACCGGGGCCAACATCTTGATCGGCGGCCCCAACTTCGGCGTCGGGTCCTCTCGGGAGCACGCGGTCTGGGCCATCCAGCAGGGTGGCTTCGAAGCCGTCATCTCACCCCGATTCGGTGACATCTTCCGCAACAACTCGACCAAGAACGGCCTGGTGCCCGTCGTGGTCTCGAACGAACTCGGGCGGTGGCTGCTGGCCGAGGTGGAGGCCAACCCCGAGCTGGAGATCACGATCGACGTCGAACGACGCCTGGTCGAGGTACCCGAATTGGGCGTCGCCGAACCGTTCCCTCTCGACGACGCCACTCAGGAACGTTTCCTGAAGGGCCTCGACGACATCGGCCTCAGCCTTCGCCATGCCGACGAGATCGACGCCTACGAGTCGTCCCGGCCGTCCTGGATGCCCACCTCGGCCTAGGGTCCACCAACACCCCACCCCTTACCGACCCCACCCCATCCCATCCTGTTCTGTGCGGCGTACGACCGGTTAGTCGGGCGTTGAGCGCACAGAATCGGGGATCGTTGATATTACGAGGGCGTGACGAATTCTTTGTCGCGGCCGTGACTGGGGAACCAGGAGCCGATTGGGGATCGTCCCAGGGTTTGCAAGCAATCGCTGGACCCTCACGAAAGCAACCTCCGATGCCATCTCGACGAAGCACCTCGATGCTCACCCGAATCGCCGCTGTGACCGTGACCGTGGCGCTCGCCGCCACCGCGTGCAGCCCCGGATCGACCGGGGACGACGGTGAGACCCTGCCGGCGCTCGATCTCGACTCATCCGAGATCCTCCTGACCTCCGCTTTGGAGACGGTCGACAGCTGCGATGATCTTCTGGCCCGCCTCCGGGCCGAGGCCTCGGAGCGGGTCGGCCCGTACGGCTTCGGTGACGGAGGTCCTGTCATCATGTTCGACGACGCGGTGGTGGAGGAAAGCGCTACGGACGAAGCGGCTGAAGCAGCCCCGGCGTCCGATTCGGCCTCGTTCGACGCGGCTCAGGGTTCCGAAGCGTTCGCCCGCGACAGCGAGGGCGGCAACGACGACTTCTCCGGCACCAACAACCAGGAGTCCTCGGTCGACGAGGCCGACCTGGTCAAGACCGACGGCCGACGCCTGGTCACCGTGTCCGGCAACCAGGTGAACGTCCTCGACGTGACCGACGACGACGATCCCCGCCTCGTTTCGACCATCAAGTTGCCGGAACAGTTCTGGGGCGGGGAGCTCTTCCTCAACGGTGACTCGGCGCTCCTGATGACGAGCGGCTGGACCGACGTGCCGTTCATGCCGGTCGACGCTGTCCGCACGTCCGATCTGGCCTGGTATCCGGGCATGCCGACCGGGCGCCTGATGGAGCTCGACCTCGACGACGGCGAGATCGTCCGCACGTTCGAGTTCGAAGGCTCGTACCTGTCGGCCCGGGAGGTCGAAGGCACCATCCGCATCGCACTGCAGGCCTCCGCGAATCGTTTCGCCTTCGTCTTCCCTTCCAACGTCGGGGCCGAGGATTCGGCCGAAGAGTTCAACCGGAAGCTGGTCGAGGAATCGACGATCGAGCAGTGGATCCCCACCTACCGGATCGTCGACGGTGTCGACGGTGATGTCGTCGAGCAGGGCCCGATCGTCGACTGCGACCGGGTGTACCTGCCCGGCGAGTTCGCCGGGTTCGGTTCGCTGGTGATCCTCACCACCGACCTCGACAACGGGCTCGACCTGACCGATTCGGTGTCGGTCTTCACCGACGGTCAGACCGTATACTCCTCCACCGACCGCATGGTGGTGGCCACGCCCCGCTGGCCGGAGTTCGATCCCCGAACCGGTGAACCGGAGGAGGACCTCGACTACCGCACGGCCCTCCACACCTTTGACATCACCGACCTCGACCGCACCGACTACGTCGCCTCCGGCTCCGTCAAGGGGACGCTGCTCAGCCGGTACTCCCTGTCGGAGTACGACGGTTACCTGCGGGTGGCGACCACCGATGGTACTCCGTGGAACTCGGTCGGTTCGGAGAGCTTTGTGACCGTGCTCGACGAGCGTGATCGGGAGCTCGTCCCGGTCGGCCAGGTCGGCGGGCTCGGCCGAGGCGAACGGATCTTCGCCGTTCGTTTCCTCGGTGACGTCGGCTACGTCGTCACGTTCGAGCAGATAGACCCGCTCTACGTCGTCGATCTCTCGGATCCGACGAACCCAACGGTCGAAGGTGAGCTCAAGATCCCGGGCTTCTCGACCTACCTCCACCCGCTCGACGACGGGCTCCTGCTGGCCGTTGGTGTCGACGGCGACGATGACGGCGTGACCGGCGGCTCCGTCGCCTCACTGTTCGACGTGTCCGACCCCAACGACCCTCGACTCCTCGACAAGCTGCCGTTGACGAGTGTCGTGACCGACGAGACCGACAACGTCTTCGGTCACACCTACAGCCCGGTCGACGGCGATCCTCGGGCCTTCACCTATTGGGACGACACGGCCATCATCCCGGTCGGCTGGTGGCTCTCCCGGCAGACCGATGGCGAGTGGCTGGAGATCAATGGCACCGAGGCCGTGATGGTCAGCGTCGACAATGACCGGCTCGTGGAAGTCGATCGAGTCTCCCATCCGATGCGACGAGAGTGCGAGGGCGAGAAGCGGTCCGTGACCTACGTCGAACCGGAGGACCTCGACGCCATCTTGGCCGGCCGATCGATCGAAGGCTCGGTCTCCGGCGGCCTCGACCCCGACGCCGAGGACGAGTCGACGAACGAGGACCCCGATGACACCGCCTCCGGTGATGCCGAGGCATCCTTCGTCGACGACCCCGAAGAAGAGCCTGTTGTCGACGCCCCGGTGTCGATTGCGCCCGGCCCGGGTCAGTACTGCTGGACCTACTCGCCGGAGATCGTCCGCAGCGTCGTCGTCGGCGACACCCTCTACACGGTGGCCCAAAATGGCGTCGGCGTTCACGACTTCGACAGCGGTTCCCGTCTCGACTGGATACCGTTTGAAGGACTGTGAGCGGCGGACCGGCGACTTCATCCCCACAATCCGAATCCCAACACACCGATTGTCTGATCGTCGGCGCCGGGCTGGCGGGTCTTACCGCCGCCCGGCGCTTGGCGTCCACCGGCGCCCGGGTGCTGCTGGTCGACAAGGCCAAATCACCCGGAGGTCGCCTCGCCACACGCCGCATCGGCACCGCCCGGCTCGACCACGGGGCCCAGTTCTTCACCGTTCGCAGCTCCGACTTCGCAGCCGAGGTCGAAACCTGGATCGAAGACGGTGTCGTCGATGTCTGGACCAACGGATTCTCGCCCGACGACGGCTACCCCCGCTACCGGGCCATCAACGGCATGTCAGCGATCGCCAAGTACCTCGCCTCCCGGCTCCAGTCGGAACTCCTCCGGCCACCGACCCAGACGCCGCGGGCGCCGGCCAATGCCGTCGTCGCCGCCGGCAAGACCTGGACGGTCACCTACGCAGCCGGTGGCCGGGAGCCCGACAATGCGACCGCTGTCATTCTGACCCCGCCGGTCCCCCAGAGTGTGGAGCTGCTCCGCTCCGGCGTGGTTGCCACGCCGCACCTCGACAACCTCGCAGCCATCGATTATCACCGGGTCATCGCCATCCTGGTCACGCTCGACCGGGCTCCCGGCATTCCCGAGCCTGGAGCGATTCAGCAACCTGACGATCCGACCTTCACCTTCGTTGCCGACAACCAGGCCAAAGGTGTGAGCGAAACCCCGGCGGTCACCTTTCATTGCGCCCACAAGCTGTCGGCGGGGCTGTGGAGCCTCGACGACGGGAACGTCCTCGCCCACGTTCACGCCGAAATGTGCCGGTATCTCGGTGGGGCGGCGGTGAGCGAGGTGCAGGTGAAGAGGTGGCGTTACGCCGGTCCGGTCGAGCCGCGCTCCGAACCGTGCCTCCTCGTGGCCCAGTCGCCGGGACCGCTGGTGGTCGCAGGCGACGGATTCGCCGGCTCGAAGGTCGAGGGTGCCTTCCTTTCGGGTTTGGCGGCCGCTGAAACGGTTCTGAACGGCTCCCACTGACAGCCCGACCCGCCGTTGACGCCTCGGATGGAGAAAACAACCCCTTTACCCGACCGCCGCGATCGAATAAGTTCGGCTGATGCCGTTCACGGCATACGTCAACGGGGCTGGGCGCGGTCCTCCGACGCGGTAACGACTACAACTGAAGATTGCATGACAACAACTGAACAGACCTCACGGCTCTTCCGATTCCGGAAGGTCCGTGACCGCCGCACCTGTTCGCTTGAGGTTCAAGACATCACGGTCACCACCGACGACAACTCGGTCGTGCTCGATGGCTTGTCGCTCGAACTCGAACCGGGCACCAAGAACTGCATTATCGGAGACGACGAATCGGCTCAGGCCGCATTCTTGTCGTGTCTGAACGGTGAGACGAAAGTCGTTTCGGGTGCGATTCGCATCAACGGAACGGATCTTTCGATCATGTCCCCCGCCGAAGTCGACGACAGCCTCGTCGTGATCCCTCGTGAGCCGTCGATTCGGCACGCCACGATCCACGAGAACGTCACGGCCGGCCTGGAGGGGGTGTCCCGCCATCAATTGCAGTGGGCGATCGAGCACACCGGCATCGAGTCGTTCGTCCGATTCCTCCCCCGAGGCCTCGACACCGTCGTCAGTGACGGAACCGGCGATGGCGATATACCGGCGGCGATCGTGCTGTCGGCCGGACAGCGCCGTCGGGTGGCATTGGCCCGAGCGCTGCTCCGCAACCCGTCCATCCTCGTGTTGGAGGAGCCCACATCCGATCTCGGTGCGAGGGAGGAAAAGCGCTTTCTCCGCTCCCTCGACCGCCTCGTCGGCGGCCGTACGCTGATCGTCTTCTCCCGTCGACTCGCGCTCGCACGTAAGGTCGACCGCGTACTCGTGCTGTCCGGCGGCACGCTCGTCGACTACGACGAGTCCGTGACGAAAGGGGCGATCTGTGACCACTCCCGACTCTGGGACAACCCCGGTTCCGACGATCCCGAGATCGAGCCGTCTGCAACGAGGGCCCGTGGAGCCGAATCGTCGCCGAAGGTCGCCGACCCGATGATCGAGTCGGCGCCGCCGGTCCGCCAAACGGTTCGGTTGATCAGGCCGCAGCCCAACCCGTCATCGGGCCCCTGGGGTATCACCGTCGGTGGTGAAATCGCTCCCGGCTACGTGGCGTCGGGCCTGCTGGAGCGAACCGAGCACACCGACGTCTGGGCGGCGTGGAGCGTGGATCGGGAGGGCCCGGTCCGGATCAAGATCCCTGCGTCAGCCCCCGTGACCTATCACGCCTTCGAGCAGATACAGCGGGAATTCAAGATCGTCGACGGTCTTCGCCATCCCGGTGTGTCGGCGGTCCATGAGGTCGATGTCGACGCCGAAATGCCCTACGCCGTGTTCGAATACTTCGACAGCCCGTCACTCAGCTCCCTGATCTCCCGGTTGGGGACCGGCCTCGATCCGCTCGACGTGCTCTACGTCGGGTTCGAACTGGCCGGGGCGCTCAACTACGTCCACCAGCGGGGGCGGGTTCATCTCGACCTCCGGAGCCGCCATGTGCGGACCAGGGCCGACACGATCGTCATCACCGATTTCACCAACAGCCGTTCGATCGGATCCTCCTTACCCGCGACGCTTGGAACCGGCAACGGACGGCGCGGTGAGCATCGGGCCATCGCGCCGGAGCAGCGGGCCGGAGCGATCGCTGATCCCGCGATGGACATCTACTCGCTCGGCGCGCTGATGCATCATGCGGCGGCCGGGACGGTCCGGTCGGAGCGAACCGAAGGAGTCCGGCGGCTGATTCCATTTTCGGAGCTGATGAGATCGGCCCCGGTGTCCTTGACCGAAATCGTGGACCGGATGCTGGCCGAGGATCCAGCCGATCGACCGGATGCAGAGGAGGTTCTGACCCGGTTCCGCCGGGTTCTTCCTCAGTCGCTCTATCACCCTCGGATCGTCGATCTCGAACAACAGCCCCATCTCCAACTGGTTGCATCCAACAACTGAGGAGTCCGGACTGGCGAACCGGACGCGACGGGGGGCACGAGATCGAGAACTCAGGCCGAGGTGAACCACCGGGCGATGTCGAATGCGATTTGCTCGGGGGCTTCCAAAGGCCCGAAGTGGGTCAGGTCGGGATAGCGGAGCAGTTCGAGGCGCGGGTTGCGCTTCGCCGCTTCGACCGCGGCCTTCACCGGAACCGTGTCGTCCCCACCGACGGCCACCACCAGCGGCACCGTCATCTGGGCCGCAGCGTCAGCGGCTCCGGTTCGGTGCTGCTCGAATGTTCGCGCTTCGAACTCCGGCGAGCAGGCCAACTCGACCGTGCCGTCCGGTCGATCTCGAAATCCGTGGTCGATATAGGCACGGAGACAGCGGGCGTCGAGTCGGTCGAGCGGCGGCCTCGACCGGTAGCGCTCGTACACCTCGTCACGACTGTGGAAGTGCTGCCGTCGCCGGCGGGCGGTGTCCGACATCATCGACCGGTGAGGTGCGTCCGGTGCCTCGTCGGGTGGCGGGAGCGAGAACAGGATCGGTTCGAACGTCCACGCACTGTGTATGGTTCCCGGCGCCCTCGCCTCGGCCAAGGCGATGACACCGCCACCGAGCGAGTGGCCGACGGCGCGGATCGGCTCGGAGGACGAGATGTGGCCGGCGACCGCCAGGAAGTCATCGACCATGCCCGACCATCGCATATTGCCGCTGAAGGGTGCCGTGCTCGCACCGTGGGCCCGGAAGTCCAGGGCGTGGCAGCGAAACCGATCGGTCAATGATTCGGCGAGCGGCTTCCAGACCGAACCGCAGAATCCGGTGGCGTGGCAGAACAGCAGCGGTGGGCCGTCGCCGCCGAAGTGGTGAAGGGCGATAATGACACCGTCGGTTGATTCGACGTGGGTGATGTCGGCTCCGGTCACCGCTTCCCAACCGCCGGATCGAGACCGAAACCTCGACCGACCGCTGCTTCGGGGGCAACAACTGCGTCGGCCGGTCCAAACCCGAAGACCTGCCCGTAGAACCACAACTCCAGCTCGAGCGACGAGACGATACTCTCGGCCCGGCGAAAGCCGTGGGACTCGCCTTCGAAGGTCACGTACACGTGATCGACACCGTTGGCGGCCAATGCGGCCACGACCGCTTCGGACTGGCTCGGCGGCACAACACGATCCTCGGTCCCCTGCATGAGCAACATCGCTGTGGTAATGGCCTGCGCCTCGTTCAGCGGCGATCGCGACCGGTACCGTTCGATCTCCTCCGGATAGGCGCCGATCAGCCAGTCGAGATACCGGCTCTCGAACTTGTGGGTGTCGGCGACCAGCGCTTCCAGGTCGGCGACACCGTAGAGGCTGACACCGGCTGCGAACCGATCCGATCTGATCAATGCGGCCAGCACGGTAAGGCCACCCGACGAGCTGCCCCGGATGGCCAGTCGATTCCCGTCGACCAGACCGGCATCGGCCAGATGAACGGCGGCGCTGATGCAATCGTCGACGTCGACCTCCCCCCAGGCTCGATGGAGACGGTCACGGTAGTTCTTCCCGAAGCCGGTCGACCCGCCGTAGTTCACGTCGACAACTGCAAACCCCCGACTTGTCCAGTACTGGATCTTCAGGCTGAGTTCCGGCCCGTTGTGGGCTGTCGGACCGCCATGGCCGATCACGATGAGCGGCGGCTTCTCGGCGCGGTCGGCGTCAACGGCGCCGCTTCCGGAAGTCGGACGGTAGAAGAAGGCCTGGGTTGAACGTCCGTGAGAGTCGTACCAGATCGACTCGGGCACCGACAGCCACGTGGCGTCGACGCCGCTCCGGGCGGCGGGTCGGATAACGGCGGCCGATCCCGAGTCGACGTCGATCCTCGTGATGGCCGGCAGGCTGGTTGGGGTGGCGGCGATCACGCAAACGCCGGCCGGGTGCGACGGCCCGGCGGCGGTGATCGAGCCGATGGCGACCGGAGTGTCAGCTCCGAAGCCGTCCGCCGACCCGAATCCCGGCACCGAACTCACCGTGCCATCGGCGTCGATGACCCACAACGAGTCGACGGCATCGCGGGTGACCGCGGCGACCAACCGTCCGTCGCCCGACTCGACCCAGCGTCGCGTCCCGAACACCCAGGCCGGGGCGCCGATCTCGGCTCCCGTCAGGTCGGTGAGCGGACCGCCGGTTCCATCGGTGCGCCACCAATGCAGGTTCCAGAAGCTGTTCACGTCACTCGAGTAGACGAGGCGACCATCGCTCGACCAGTCGGGCCCGGAAATCGAGACACCGGATGCCACCGTCATCGGGGAGCCGAGCGAGATCGAATCGTGATCCAGCGTGAGCGGCGCCACCATCAGCTCCGTCTCGTTCCACGGCATGTTCGGATGATTCCACTGGATCCAGCTGAGATGGCGGCCGTCGGGCGAGATTCTCGGGTCGGATACGAAGTCCGGGCCCGCCACGACCACCTGCGGTTGGTCGTCGCCACGGTTGGTGCGAATGGCGACCAGCTCGTTGGCCGGCTCGTTGTGGCCGTCGGGCACCGACCGGTGGGCCTCCCGCACGCAGACGACCAGCGACCCGTCGGGGTGTTCGCGTCCGTCGGCGAAACGCCAGTCGACACCGGATGGAGGGGGAGCCGAGAGACGCTCCGGCGTCTGAGCGCCGCCGGCCACGTCCTCGCCGGCCGACCTGGCAATCGGAATCCGATACACGGCCTGATCCTCCGCCTCGACGAAGTAGGCATGTTCCCGCCCGAACCACCAGGATCCGCCACCGTATTCGTGCACCCGGGATCGGGCCGACCACGGCGGCGCGAGCCGATCACCGCTGGATGCCGACACGAGAACGGAGCGGCCCTGCTCCAGTGGGCGGGTCTCCTGCCACCAGACCTCATCACCGCTGACGGCCACCGCCTCGACCCGGACCCCGCCTTTGGCTACGAGCTCGGCCGAGATCGGTGACGGCCAGGACCCACATCGACCAAGCTCAGCCACGGGTTTCACTCACCGGATCCGCTCACTGGGTTATCCATCGGATCAGCCATGGTGCTCCCCTGACCTGGCGCTCAGGCCGTGGCCAGGTAGTCACCGAGGCGCTGCAGGCCAACGCCCAGGTCGTCGTCGCCCAGAGCGAACGAGAAGCGAACGTAGCCGGGGCTGCCGAAAGCCTCCCCGGGCACGAAGGCCACCTTGGCGTTCTCCAGGGCCAGATCAGCCAGCTGCAACGTCGACTCGATCGTGGTCCCGTCAACCGTCTGCCCGATCAGGCCTTCGAACGACGGGAACGCATAGAAGGCTCCTTCCGGAGCAAGGCATTCAACACCTCTCATGTCCGAGAGCATCGAGTGCATAGCCCGGCGACGTCGGTCGAACGCCTCCCGCATCTTGTGGACGGCGGTGAGATCACCCGACACTGCGGCCAGCGCGGCCCGCTGACTCACGTTGGCCACATTCGAGGTTTGATGCGATTGGAGGCTGGTCAGGGCCTTGGCCATGTCGGGGGGTGCGATGAGCCACCCGACCCGCCAGCCGGTCATGGCGTAGGTTTTCGCAACGCCGTTCAACACGACACAGCGATCGGTGACCTCGGGGACGACGGTGGCGATCGAGTGGAACTCGTTGTCGTCATAGACGAGATGCTCGTAGATCTCGTCGGTCAGCACCCAGATGTCGTGATCGGCGGCCCACCGACCGATGGCCTCGATCTGGTCGCGGCTGTAGACGGCCCCCGATGGATTGGACGGGCTGACGAAGATCAACGCCTTGGTTCGATCGGTGCGCGCCGCCTCCAGGTCGTCGACCGATGCTTTGAACCCCGATTCGATGGTGGTCGGAACCGGGACCCCCATTCCGCCGGCCAGGGCCACCGGTTCGGGGTAGGTGGTCCAGTACGGGGTGGGGATGAGCACCTCGTCGCCCTCGTCGACCACGCCGGCAATGGCGTTGAACACGGCGTGCTTCCCGCCGTTGGTGACGACGATTTGGGCCGGATCGACCTCGTAGCCGGAGTCGCGCAATGTCTTGGCCGCAATGGCCTCCTTGAGTTCGGGTAGACCGCCGGCCGGCGTGTAGCGATGGTTCTTCGGATCCCGGCAAGCGGCCACGGCGGCCTCGACGATGTAGTCCGGAGTCGGGAAGTCGGGCTCACCGGCGCCGAAACCGACAACCGGCTCGCCGGCCGCCTTCAGGGCCTTGGCCTTGTTGGTGACGGCCAGCGTCGCCGACGGGGCGATGGCGGCGACTCGGGAGGAAATACGACCAACGGCCATGGGGATCAACTCCAGGTGTGGTGATGGGTTGGAATCACCACAGGGTATTGGTCTCCACCCCGAACCGCAGTGTGATTATCCGGCAGATGCGTCGGCGTCGAGGTTGAGCGCCGCCGAATTCATGCAGAACCGGTCACCGGTCGGTTGGGGGCCGTCGGGGAACACGTGGCCGAGGTGAGCGCCGCAGGTTGCGCATTTGACCTCGGTGCGCACCATGCCGTGGGAGCGATCGACTTCGGTGGTGACGGCGCCTTCGCTGACGGGCTGGTAGAAGCTCGGCCACCCAGAGCCCGACTCGTACTTCGTCTCGCTCGAGAACAGCGGCTCGTCGCAAACGACGCAGTGGTAGACGCCCGGGGTTTTGGTGTTGGCATAGATGCCGGTGAAGGGTCGCTCGGTGCCGGCGTTTTGGGTTACTTCGAACTGCTCGGGAGTCAATCGGTCCCGGAGTTCGGCTTCGGTGAAGGTCTTCTTGGCCATAACTGCCTTTCAGGGTAACAACGTACAGGACCCGCCGCCCGGACGTCCGGTCCGGTGGTGGTCCCTCGACGCAGTTTGAAACACCCCGCCGTTGATCTCGATTCCGTGTTTCGCGGGTGTTTAGAAGGGTGGTCGTGCTATGGATGTGCAGGAGCCATCCCGACGAGAGGACACCGAGATGCCGATCACTGGCGTTCACACACTGCTCTATTCGACCCAACCGGAAGAGTTGCGCACGCTCCTCGTCGACGTGCTCGGTCTCGGACACGTCGACGACGGCCAGGATCAAGGGTGGTTGATCTTCCGGCTACCGCCGGCCGAGCTCGGGGTCCACCCGGGTGACACGCCCGCCCACGAGATCTCCCTGATGTGCGACGACCTCGAGCAGACGATGGGAGAGCTCAAGGACAAGGGCGTCGAGTTCGGAGGCGAGCCATCCGACCAGGGTTGGGGTGTCACCGTGCCGATGACGCTGCCGGGAGGGGTCGAGATGCTGCTGTACGAACCCCGTCACAACACGGCGATCTGACCCTGTCCAGGGCATCGCACACCAGGGCATGGCACACCCGAACCACCGGCACGCGGGCTTCCTCGGCCACCCGAAGCCGCGGCGGTGGATCAAGACACCCGCCGGGAATCCTCGACGAGGTTGATGTCGTAGAGAACCTGATCGAGCAGGTTCCCGGCCTCGATCGGGGCGAAACGCTGCGGATTGTCGGGCGTGATGCACGACGGTACCGGCGAGAGAATGGTCCACGGTGTCGGGTGGCAGAACTGCACCACCGAGTAGCGATCCCCCGGTTGATCGGGGTCGGCAACGACCCGGTGAATGCCCTGCGGGATGGCGCCGTTGGTGAGGTGTTCGAGCATGATCCCGGTGTTGATGATCACGCCGTTGTCCGGGGGAATCGCATCGACCCAACCGTCGTCGGTCTTCACCTGGAGGCCCCGGCTGGTGGCTCGGGGCAAGGCCGTGATGAGGTTGATGTCGCCGTGCTCGGCGGCCCAGACGTGATCTTCACCGGGCGCCAGATCCATGGCTGGGTAGTGGATGGCCCTGGTCAGGGTGGTCCCGTCGGTGATCATCTGGTCGAAGAACGACTCGTGGCAGCCGATGCCGACGGCGATGATCCGCAGGAAGCGGCGCTGCAGGTCGAGCACCTGGTCGTAGAACTGGGTGAGCACTTTGGTGATCCCCGGTACCTGGTCCTCGGGGAGGTGCGGTCCGAGATAGCGGTGCGGGTACAGCTTCTGAAGCGGGTGCCCGGCTGGGATGTCAGCGCCCCAGTTGAGCATTTCCTTCCAGTCTGGTGTGTCGCTGATGGCCGCCGTCTCCACCAGAAGGCCGGTGTAGCCGGCCTGACCGTGTGAGCCCGGAACCACGGCTTCGGCCTTCTCCTCGGCCGGCAGGCTGAAGAACTGCTCCAGCATGTCATAGGCCTCATCGAGCATCGTGGGGCTCAGATCGTGACTGGTGTAGACGAAACCCGTGGCGAGGCTGGATCGAACCGCATCGACCACGGCCCGTCGTTGGGTTTCCGTGCCGTTCTCGAAGGCCAGCAGGTCGACGTCGAGGATGCCACTCATGGCCTCAGCCTATCTTTTCAACCGAGATGGCCTGTGATCAGGGGAATCAGCACGATCCCGAGCGCCGCAACCGAGACAACAGCCACGGCCACGGTCATGGCGAGCCGCTCTCGCCCGACACCGGACCGCAACAACACCAACCACTCAGGGGTTGCACTCCTCGGCTCCGGAACCGGCGTGCATCCCTCCGGCGGTTCGGCCTGGAGCACCCTGCGCTGCAGACCGCCGCTTCGAGTGGCGGTGCGCAGACGCGAGGATCGATACGACCCGCCGCCTGCGGCCGGTCGAGGACGGGGTCGTGGAGCAGGCCTCGAGCTGCGGTGGCTGGGGGGAGGGTACGACATGACAAGACCCATGGTGGGATCCCATCGGGGATCGGACCATGGGTCATGTCTCGGCCTCCGACCGGGCCGAACGGCTCAGGGCCTGGTGTGGCCCGTAGGGCTTGGGCGTTCGCTGGATCGGGACCGGTTTCAGGACTCGGTGATCGTGACCGATTCGATGACGACGTCGTGCTTTGGACGGTCACCCGGACCGGTCGGGACCTTCTCCATGGCTTCGACGACGTCGAGACCGTCGACAACCTTGCCGAAGAGGGAGTACTGGGGCGGGAGACCCATACCGCTCGGACCACTGATGATGAAGAACTGGCTGCCGTTGGTGTTGGGACCGGCATTGGCCATGGCCAACGAGCCGAGCTCGTAACGGCCGGGCTTCGGCAATTCGTCGGCGAACCGGTAGCCGGGTCCGCCACGGCCCGAGCCCTCGGGACAGCCGCCCTGGCACACGAACCCTTGAATGATCCGGTGGAAATTGAGGCCGTCGTAGTAGTGGTACCGGGCCAAGCTGACGAAGTTGTTGACCGTCTTGGGGGCGGCGATCGGATCGAGCGCACTGGTCAGGGTGCCCATGCTGGTCACCATTTCGGCCGTGTAGGTCTTCGACGGGTCGATGCACATATCGAACTCGCCGTCGAACGTGGTCTGGCGGGGGCTCGATCCGTCAACTGCGGGGCACTCGGGCACGAAAGTCTCCTTGGGTTGCGTCGAGGGCTCACCCTAACGGCTCGGTCGCTGATCCCCGCTCGACGTCGGGAGTCAGTCGCCCGTATAGGTGGCGATGTAGGGGAGGTTTCGGTACTTCTGCCGGGCGTCGAGTCCGTAGCCGACCACGAAGGCCGGGGGGAGGCTGAAGCCGACGTAGTCGATGTCGAGGTCGGCGTTGTGGTCACCCTGGCGCAGCAAGAGCGCGCAGGTTCGAACGCTGGCCGGTTGCTTGGCTTCCAGGTAGCCCATCAGGTACCGAAGGGTCAGGCCGGAGTCGACGATGTCCTCCACCAGCACGACGTGGCGACCGGCGATCTCGTTGTCGAGATCCTTGAGGATCTTGACCACTCCGGTGCTGGTGGTCTCCTTGCCGTACGACGACACGGCGAGGAAGTCGATCTCCACGGGGCCCCCGATGGCCCGCATGAGGTCGGCGATGAAGATCACGCTGCCCTTGAGCACGCCGACCAGCAACGGAACCTCACCGGCCAGGTCGGCGGCCAGCTGTGAGCCGATCTCGTGGGTTCGCTGAACGATCTCGGCCTCGGTGACCAGGACCTCCCCCACCTCGTCGGGCGGTGGGTAGGGCACGGGTTCGGCGGACGCCGGTGGTCGTTCGGATGCCATGGTCAACGGCCGGTGAACTCGGCGTTACCCGCACCCGACTCGAGAAAGCTGGTGATACCGATCACGGCGTCGTCGGTCTGAAAGCAGTCGACGAACTCGTTCTGTTCGACGTCGAGCGCGACCTGAATGGTGAGGTCCGCCCCGTTCTGGATCGCTCGTTTCAAGTTGGCCAGCGATGCCGGCCCCCTGGCATACGTCGCCGCCATTTCCAGGGCCTTGTCGAAAACCTCCTCATCGGGGTGGACCGCCGACACCAGGCCGATGTCCAAGGCCTCGGCCGCTGGGACCATGCGCCCGGTGTAGTTCAGCTCCTTCGACTTGGTCATGCCGACGAGCCGGGTGAGCCGTTGCGTGCCGCCGGCACCGGGGATGAGGCCGAGCAGCACCTCGGGTTGGCCGAACTGGGCCGACTCCCCGCACACACGGAAGTCGGTCGTCATCGCCAGTTCGCAGCCGCCACCGAGAGCGAAACCGTTCACTGCGGCCACCGTGATCTGCGGCAGGTTTTCAAGGGCGTTGTACGCGTCGTTCATGACCGCCACCAGTGGTGATGGATCCCGGTGGCCGTCGTTGACGGGGAACTCGGAAATATCAGCTCCCGCGGCGAAGAAGCGAGGACCACCCCAGAGGACGGCGGCCCGGACATCCTGCCGATCGGCCAGGTCGGCCACCACCTCCCCGAGCTCGGAGCACAGCTGTCGATTGAGGGCGTTGACTTTTGGCCGATCCAGCCGGATGACGGCCACACCGTCGATCGACGAATCCTCCAGGCGAACGAACTCTCCCATGGGGCCTCCCTGTTCCGATGCGAACTCCGTCGAGACTACCCGCTGACGGTGACGGCGGTCGAGCCGCTGGTCACGTCGACAAGGAGCCGTCATCGGCATCTCACTATGATGGTGTCCGTGGCCCACCAGTTACGGGAACGTCAGCTCAGTCGCCTCGACGGGGGCACGTTCGATGCGTTCGTCATCGGGGGTGGGATCAACGGGGCGGTCAGCGCTGCGGCGCTGGCCGGGCGAGGTTTGTCGGTCGGGCTGGCCGAGCAGGGGGACTTTGGAAGCTTCACCAGCCAGGAGTCTTCGAACCTGGTCTGGGGGGGCTTCACCTACCTGAAGAACTACGAGATCCCGCTCGTCTACAAGCTCAGCCGATCGCGCAACAAACTGATGGACGCCTACCCGACCGTCGTCAGTGAGATCCCGTTCTTCGCCACCCTCGACGACTCGTCACCGTTCCCGTCGTGGCTCGCCGGTGCCGGCAGCGTCGCCTACTGGGGCCTCGGTCTCGGTCAGACGAGTTTGCCTCGCTATCATCGGGCATCCAAGATCAACGCCATCGAACCGATCGTCAACACGGCAACGGCCGATGCGGCGATCGAATATGCGGACGGTTACCTGAAGGACAACGACGCCCGTTTCGTCTGGACGTTCATCCGTTCCGCACTGGATCTCGGGGCCGCCGCTGCGAACTATGTGACGGTGACCGGGGCCCGGCAGGAACCGGGCGGGGGTTGGACGGTCGACCTGCGGACGGCGATGACCGGGCGGATGCTTCAATCCAGGGCCAGAGTTCTGATCAACGCCGCGGGACCGCTGAGCAACAAGCTCAACCGCGATCTCGGCATCACCACCAAACACAAAGTGGTGTTTTCGAAGGGCATCCACCTTGTCGTGCCCCAGTTGACGGCGAGCGAACGCGTCCTCGCATTCTTCGACGACACCCAGCGCCTGTTCTACGTCATCCCGATGGCGCACCGGTCGGTCATCGGCACCACCGATACCCGGACCGAGAATCCGCGGGAGCCGATCACCGACGAAGATCGACACTTTCTGCTCGAGCAGATCAATTCGCGCCTCAACCTGGCCCAGCCACTGACCACCGAGGACATCATCGCCGAGCGCAACGGCGTTCGGCCCCTCGTGGTCGAGCGGGGCGACGACGACCACACCGGAACCGACTGGACGGCGCTGAGCCGCAAACACGAGATCGAGTTCGATCGCCGTCGCCAGGTTGTGACAATCTTCGGCGGAAAGCTCACGGACTGTCTGAACGTCGGCGAAGAGGTGGTCGAAGCAGTCGAAAAGCTCGGGGTCGAAGCAGGGCCCGAGCTGAGCTGGTACGGGGAGCCGACCGACGAGGAGCGGGTGGCGTTCCACGAGGCGGCCGCTGCAGTCGGACTGGACCGGCGTCCTGAGGTCGAACGGGCCCGTTCGATCGCCGAGGTCTTGTGGCGGCGACACGGACTCGCCGCCAACAGCATCGTCGAGGCCATCCAATCGGAACCCGACCTTGCCGAGCCGATCATGGCCGAATCCGACGTGCTCGCCGCCGAGGTGCCGTTGTATCTGGAGCGGGAGATGGTCGTGAACCTCGACGACCTGCTGCGGCGGCGCACCAAACTGGCGCTGATTCACTCCAAGGAGAAGCTGGCCGCCGAACCGGCCGTAGCCGAAATCGGCCGCAAGCTCCTCGGCCTGGGCTGAAGGCTCCGACCCAAGTCCATTCCCGTCGTCTCGAGCTAGTCGGCGGAATCCGAGCGATCCCCGCGAAGATGGCCGCGGCGGTGCCCGCCCTGCCAATCCTCCTGTTGGGGCGAGTCGCTGAGCTCACCGAGAATCGTGAGCTGGGGTACCTCCCGCATGCTTCGCTTCAGTTCGGCGAATCCGGGGAAGGTGGCCAGCGTGGTCACGGCATCCCACAGCCTGAGGGCGTCGTCGTCGGAGGGAACCCTGGAGATGACCGGACCGAAGAACGAGATGGCGTCCGGAGTGTCGGGCTTGAACGTGATGATCGGGGTCCCGACATCGCGGCCGGTCCGGCTCAGCGCCAGCTCGGTCTCGGCCTCGAGCTGACCGTCCCAGGAGGTGTCGTCGAGCGCCGAGACGTAGTCGGTCGACAAACCGGCCTCCCTCAAAACCTCGGTGACATGCTCCGGTGTGCTGAGGTAGGACCGCATGCCGGAGCCCTTCGGCCTGTCCCAGTAGCTTGTACCGTAGGCGGTGACAACCGGGCCGAGCGCGTCACGGCCCTCCTGTTCACGGATGGCGGCCGCCACTCGCAACATCCGCAGCCCGGCGGTGTGGCCCTGCTCGTACTCGGGGGGGAACTCGGTGGCGTAGTCCTTGTCCTTGTTGAGCAGCCGCAACGAGATGAATCGCCAGTCGACCGAGAAGTGCCGCTGAGCTGCCACCTTCTCGACCCAGCGGGAGGTGATCCAGGCGAACGGGCAAACAGGATCCCAGAAGAATTCGATGTCGTAGCCGGACGATGCCGGCGCCGGGTTGACGGGTTCGGTTTGGGTATCGGTCACGTGTCCAGTATCCCCCGGACCGCGTCGATTATTCCTGTCCGGCAAGCTTGATCGAACTTTCGCCGACGGCTGGAGCGGGGTTAACTGGTCGGATGGGATCTCCGAACGTCTCCGTCGTCGACTTTCATTTCGACATCATGTGCCCCTACGCCTACCAAACCTCACGCTGGATCCGACGGGTCCGTGACCAGACCGATCTCACAATCAACTGGCGGTTCTTCAGCCTCGAGGAGATCAATCGGCGCGAAGGAAAGAAGCATCCGTGGGAACGGGAGTGGAGCTACGGCTGGTCACTGCTCCGCATCGCCGCCCAGCTGGCCCGTCACGACCCCGAGCTCGTCGACCGGTGGTACGAGACGGCCGGGCGGGCTCTCCATGAGGAAGGGCGGAAGGCTCACGACCCGGAGACAGCCGCGGCGCTGCTGACCGAGATCGGCCTCGACGGCGACCTGGTGCACGCAGCCGTCGGCGATCCGTCGACCAACGACGACGTGCTGTCGGATCATCAACGGGTTGTCGACGCCGGCGGCTACGGGGTGCCGACGCTGTTCTTCCCGGAATTCGACGATCACTGCCTGTTCGGGCCGGTGCTGATCGATCCGCCGGAAGGGGAGGCGGCCATCAGGCTTTGGCAGGCTGTCACGGCGTGGCTCGAGTTCCCCGATGTCTACGAACTCCAGCAACCCAAGACGAAGCATCATGAGCAGCGGATTGCCAAGTCGTTCGAAACCTACCTGAACGCCCGCGACTGGGTGAGCATCAACCGGGGAAGGGTCGTGGAGTTCACAGACGACGGGTTCCAGGTCGGATCCTTCGACTCGGACTGACCGCATCGATTCGAGGTGCGATGTGATCAGCTTCCGGCTGCCCGTGGCGGGCTAACGTGGGCCGCGAACCATGGACGTCGTCTACTCCCCCGCCCAGACCCTTCACCACGCCCTCGAACTCGACGGCGGTCAGCTCGTGCTGTCGTGGGAGGGTCCGGTCCGCGCAGTTCGGGTGGCCGAACGTCTGGCCGTCTCGCATGTCCTGGTCGAGCCTGACCCGTTCGACCAGGATCTCGCCGAGCAGGTACACGAACGCGATTACATCGACTTCCTCGCCGGCTGCTGGGATCGCTGGTCGGCGGAGGGTCGCGGCGCCACGCAGGCCATGGCCTTCAGCTGGCCGGCCACGGGATTGCGTGACGTGCGCCCGGACAACCTCGACGGCCAGCTCGGCTACTACTCGTTCGCCGCCGACTGCTCGATCGGGCCCGACACCTGGAACTCGGTCGCGGTGAGTGCCGCCGCCGCCCAAACGGCGGCCCGCTTGGTCGCCGAACGAGCCGGGAAAGCAGCGGGCGGTGAAGCGGCCGCCTTCGCCCTGTGCCGACCTCCCGGCCATCACGCCGGGCCTCGGCAATTCGGCGGCTATTGCTACCTCAACAATGCGGCAATCGCCGCCCAGGCCCTACGCAACCAGGCCGTCGAGCGGGTGGCGGTTCTCGACATCGACTACCACCACGGCAACGGAACCCAGGAGATCTTCTACCGGCGCAACGACGTTGCGTTCTGCTCGATACACGCCGACCCGGTCCAGGAGTTCCCGTATTTCAGCGGGTTCGCCGACGAAACCGGCACGGGCGACGGCGACGGCCACAACCTGAATCTTCCATTGCCGCTGAGCACCGGTCCGAGCGAATGGATGGCGACGCTCGACCGGGCGATCGACTGGATTCGAGAATTCGATCCGGAGGCGCTGGTGGTTTCAGCCGGCGTCGACACCTACGAGAACGATCCGATCAGCACGTTCAAGCTGCCGACGGCGGTCTATCCGACAATCGGCGCCCGCCTGGCGTCGCTCGACCTGCCGACGGTGCTCGTGATGGAAGGCGGCTACGCCACCGACGAGCTGGCCGACAACTTCGCCGGCCTGCTCCGGGGTTTCGAACCATCCACCTGAGAAGCGAGGGCGAAACGAGCAGAACCGCGCAAAGTCGCGCGGTTCTGCTTCATTTTAAAGACTCGATCTCCGTCCGATCGGCCGACCGGCGATCAGCCCTGGCCGCCGGAGGTCTCGCGAACCGATGTCTTGCCCTGGGAGATCCACGGCATCATGGCCCGCAGCTCCTGGCCGACCTTCTCGATCGGGTGATCGTGACCGGCTTGCTCCAGTGCTTGGAAGTTCGGGCGACCGGAACGGGATTCCGCCACCCACTCCTCGGCGAACTGGCCCGACTGGACCTCGGACAGGATCCTGCGCATCTCGGCCTTCACCGCATCGTTGATCACCCGTGGGCCGCGTGTCAGGTCGCCGTATTCGGCGGTGTCCGACACCGAATAGCGCATCCCGGCGATGCCCTCCTCGTACATCAGGTCGACGATGAGCTTGAGCTCGTGGAGGCACTCGAAATAGGCGATCTCCGGCTGATAGCCGGCCTCGATCAGCGTTTCGAAGCCGGCCTGGACCAACGCCGATGTTCCGCCGCAGAGCACGGCCTGCTCGCCGAACAGATCGGTTTCGGTCTCCTCGGTGAACGTCGTTTCGATGACACCGGCCCGGGCGCCGCCGATGGCATCGGCATAGGCCAGCGCCAGGGCCTTGGCGTTGCCGGTGGCGTCCTGCTCCATGGCGATCAGGCAGGGCACGCCGCCTCCCTCGACATAGGTACGACGCACGAGGTGGCCGGGTCCCTTCGGAGCCACCATGCACACGTCGATGCCGGCCGGCGGTTTGATCAGGTCGAAGCGTATGTTGAAGCCGTGTGCGAAGAACAGGGCATCGCCGTCGTCGAGGTTGGGCTCGACGTGTTCGGTGTAGATGGAACCCATCTCGGTGTCGGGCATGAGCATCATGATCACGTCGGCCTCGGCCGCGGCCTCGGCGATCGATTTCACCGGCAGGCCGGCCTCGGAGGCCTTGGCCGCGGATGACGAACCGTCACGGAGACCGACCCGCACGTCGATCCCGGACTCCTTCAGGTTCAGCGCATGAGCGTGACCCTGTGAGCCGTAGCCCAGAATCGCCACCTTCCGGCCGCTGATCTGGGAGCGGTCGACGTCGGCTTCGTAGTAGATGTTGGCCATTGGGTTCCTTACTCCTGGGAGGTTGTTGATCTGTCACTTCTGAACGAAGTTCGGCCAAAAGCCGAACTCGGGGGGAACGGGCGTAGCCACCCGTTCACACGGCTTCGGACATGGCGCGCAGTCGAGGAACGTCCCGGCCGATCTTGGGGAGCGCGATCCGACCCGATCGTTGCAGCTCGACGATCGAGTACCCCTCGAGGAGCGCCTCGAAGTCGTCGAGCTTCGACGGTCTGCCATCGAGGCTGACCGTCAGGTGATCGGGCGACACGGCCAGGATCTTGCCCTCGAACACGTCAACCAGCTCGATGATGTTGCTGCGGGTGTCCTGTGTGGCACGAACGGTGGCCAGGAGCAGCTCACGCTCAACGGCCAGCTCGGGGGCCAGCTCGGCGATCTCCACCACGTTGATCAGCTTGAAGAGCTGCTTCACGATCTGGTCGAGCGGGGCCGACTCGACGTCGACCACGATGGTGATCCGGCTGAAGCGGTCGTCGTTGGTCGGCGCCACGGCGAGCGAGATGATGTTGTAGCCGCGGCGGGCGAACAGATCGGCCACCCGGGCGAGCACCCCGGCCTTGTTCTCGACCAGCACCACGATCGTCCGGTCCTGCGGTTTGCGCGGTTCGCTCATGATTGTGCTCCCTCGGAGTCGTCGCTATCCCGTTGGGACGGGTCGACAGTGCCCCTTGCGTCGCCCCGCTGGGACGGGTCGACGATGATGTCGTCGTTCGAACCGCCGGCCGGAACCATCGGGTACACCTTCTCCTCGCTGAGGCAGCGGAACTCGACAAGCACCGGACGGTCGTTGATCTCGTTGGCCTTGGCGATGGCCACGTCGATCTCGGTCGGCTCCTCGACTCGGAATGCCACGCAGCCCATCGATTCGGCCCATTTCACGTAGTCGGGCATGTCGTGGCTCAGGTAGACCTCGGAGTACCGCTCGTCGTAGAACAGCTCCTGCCACTGACGGACCATGCCGAGGTAGGCGTTGTTGAGCAGCGCCACCTTGATCGGGATGCGCTCCACGGATGCGGTGATCAGCTCCTGCCCGGTCATCTGGAAGCAGCCGTCGCCGTCGACCGCCCACACCATCCGGTCGGGAAAGGCGGCCTTGGCTCCGATGGCGGCCGGGATCGAGAATCCCATGGTCCCCAGCCCACCGGAGTTGATCCAGGTGTAGGGATGCTCGAAGTGCCAGTACTGGCTGGCCCACATCTGGTGCTGACCGACCCCTGAGGAGACGATCGTGTCGGATGGGCAGGCGTCGCGCAGGCTCTCGAGAACCTGCTGTGGCTTGACGTACTGGCCAGGGGTCGACGGCTCGTAGGTGAGCGGGTATTTCTCCTGCCAGCCTGAAAGCCGCTGCCGCCACGGCGTGTGGTCGGCGAACGCATCGGCACCTCCCTCACTCGTCAGCGATCGCAGCATCGCTTCCATGGCGAGCCGGCAGTCGCCGATCACCGATACGTCGGGCACGCGAACTTTGCCGTGCTCGGCCGGATCGATATCGACGTGGATGACCTTGGCGTCGGGGGCGAATGCCGAGACCCTGCCGGTGACCCGATCGTCGAAGCGGGCCCCCATGGCGATGAGCAGATCGGATTTCTGGATGGCGGTGACCGCGGTGTAGTTGCCGTGCATTCCCGGCATACCGAGGTTGAGTTCATGGCTGTCGGGCAGCGCCCCCCGGGCCATGAGGGTGGTGACGACCGGGATGTCACCCAGCTCGGCCAGCAGACGCAGCGCCTCGGCCCCCCTCGCCTTGAGTACCCCGCCGCCGACGTAGAGGACCGGCCGTTCAGCCGCCTTCAGCAAGTCGACGGCGGCGGCGATGTCAGCCGACGCCGGTTCCGGCTGCGGGGCATAGCCGGGCAGATCGATCTCGGGCGGATACACGAAGTCGAAATAGGCGTTGGGGTTGTTGGCGTCGACGATGTCCTTGGGAATGTCGATCAGCACCGGACCAGGGCGGCCGGTGGTGGCGATGTGGAACGCTTCCCGGACGGCCCGAGGGATGTCGGCGGCCCTCGTGACCAGCATGTTGTGTTTCGTGATCGACCGGGTGATGCCGGTGGTGTCGCACTCCTGGAAGGCATCGGTGCCGATCGAGGCGAGTGCCACCTGCCCGGTGATGCAGACCATCGGAACCGAGTCGAGGTACGCGTCGGCCAGTGGGGTCACCACATTGGTTGCGGCCGGACCGCTCGTCACCATGCAAACCCCCGGTCGACCGGTGGCGTGGGCGTAGCCCTCGGCGGCGTGACCGGCCCCCTGCTCGTGACGGACCAGTACGTGGCGGATCTTCGAGTCGATGATGGGGTCGTAGACCGGGAGGATCGCTCCACCCGGATAGCCGAACACGACCTCCACGCCCTCCATCTCGAGGCTCTTGATCAGGGCTTGACCCCCGTTCAGACGTATTGGCTCGCTTGTCGATTGCACACTCATGGCCTTCTCTTCTGGGTATCGGGGCGCTTATGGGTCGGGCTCGAACGCTTCGGGCGAAAAACGGAAAAGCCCCCCGGGGGTTGGGAGGCTTGGCGCACGCAGCATGAACTTGCAGCGGCGTGCGCTACATAAGTACTACGACGATGGTGATGTTCTTCGGTGCCCGAAGAGCACGATGGCTGAAGGTCATCGCCCCCATTCAATCAGCCCCAACCGAAGACGGCAACGATATTTCAGAAGAAGGTGCCGCAGAACGGCAGCGGTTTGACGGCGAAAAGTCGGTCGGCGGCGGCCAAGGCGATGCGGTAACCATCGCCGTCGGCGTTCGGACCCGGCCGAACCCGCCCGACTGCAGCCTCGGTCTGCCATGACATGCCGCCGAGATACTGGGCCGAGATCGCGTCGATGTCGGCGACCAGGTCGGCCGCTTCGTCGGTTCGACGGGCCCCGGAACCGTCGATGCGCCAGCGGCCGTTGTTGCCGTCGACGATGGGATCGACAACGGCGATCACCACCCCTTCAGGGCTTGCCGGTGCATAGGTTCTGGCTCGCAGTGCCGCATCGACGTCGATCAGTCGCAACCACTGCTCGTCGAGCACTGAGGTGACCCGGTAGGCTCGCCGGTCGGCGATCGCCTCGATGATGAGGTCGTCGATCGGCCGACCAGGCGACTTCCAACTCTCCACCAGGTCGATCGTCAGAAGGTAGCGCCACAGGGCGAGTTCGACGTCGTCGGACACCGCGAACACGTCATGGATCTCGCCCTTGCCTCCCTGCTCGAGCGTGTCGGCCCAGCTGGTGGCGTAGTACACGTAGCCGTCGGGCTCTCCCCGGTCGTCGAGGTGGACGGCCACCAGTGCGTTTTCCTTCGATTCGCCGACGGCGCGGTAGTGGCGCTCGGCCCACGGACCAGGCCGGGTGATCAGGCCGGGTCGTCGATGAAGGCAGCGGCGATACACATCGTCGACGACACCTGGGATCTCGTCCGCGGTCAACAGCCGCATTGCGCCCGCGGCTGCGCCCAGCACGGGTCGAGCCCGCCGGGCGTCGATCTCGACCGATGCGAAGTCACCGGCCACACCGAAGCCGTACCGGCGGTAGATGGTGGCCTCGCTGGCCCGGAGGCTCATGAGCGGCCACCCCCGCTGGGCAGCGTCGTCGGTCAGAGCCCGCATCAGGCCGCTGCCCACGCCGCGACGAGCGTGAGTGGTCAGCACCCCGACCCAGGTGACGGCACCGGTGTCCACCGTGGCTCCGCCGGGAACCGTGGTTTCGACGTGCAGGTTGGCGGCGTGACCGACACACTCGTCACCTTCCCAGGCCGAAAAGGAGATCGAACTCCGCCAGGCGGCCTGGCTCTTTTCCCACCGGGCGTCGTCGGGCGGCGAGGTGAGTAGGGCTTTGCACGTCGTGTTGCAGGCGGTGCGGAACTCGTCGGTACGGGTCGGCCGGATCTCGATCTCCATGGACAAACCGTAGCCAGCGATTCCCCGCCGTCGCTGTGGATTGCCTGCATGGGTTTCCCCGGTGTGGTGCGCCTACCTCTGGTCGACGAATGCATCTACCATTCGGGCGTGATCGCCAGAAGCCACATCATGGGCCGTCGGGGCCACGAGCACGCCCCGGTCGCCGCCGCCGGAGACGGCTGTTTCATCATCGACACCGAAGGGCGCCGCTACCTCGACGCGTCGGGCGGACCGGCGGTCTCCTGCCTGGGGCATTCCAACCGGGCGGTGGCCGAGGCCGTCACCACCCAACTCGACCACATCGCCTTTCCCTATTCAGGCTTCTTCACCACCGAGGCGGCCGAAGAACTGGCCCGACGTCTTGCCGCCGCCGCTCCCGGCGGGCTCGATCGGGTCTACCTCGTGTCGGGCGGGTCGGAGGCGGTCGAGTCGGCCATAAAGGTGGCCAGGCAGTACTTCATGGAGCGGGGCGAACCGCAGCGGAGTCACGTGATCGCCCGCCGTCAGAGCTACCACGGGAATACGCTGGGCGCGCTGGCGGCCGGCGGAAACATCGCCCGGCGTGCGCCGTACCATCCGCTTCTGGTGGAGAGTTCCCACATCTCACCCTGCTACGAATACCGGCACCGCCGCCCCGATGAGACGGCCGACGAATACGGGCGACGGTCGGCCGACGAGTTGGAGGCCGAGATCGAACGCCTCGACCCCGACAGGGTTATGGCTTTCCTGGCCGAACCGGTCGTGGGGGCGACGCTGGGCGCCGTCCCCGCAGTCGACGGCTACTTCCAACGTATTGGCGAGATCTGTGATCGATACGGGATTCTGCTGATTCTGGATGAGATCATGTGCGGAATGGGGCGGACCGGAACGCTCTTCGCCAGCGAACACGACGGGATCACGCCCGACATCGTGTGCCTGGCCAAGGGCATCGCCGCCGGCTATCAGCCACTTGGCGCCATGATCTGCACCGGCGAAATCCACGACACCATCCTCGATGGCTCCGGCTT
Source organism: Acidimicrobiales bacterium (assembly GCA_041584095.1). Classification (GTDB taxonomy): domain Bacteria; phylum Actinomycetota; class Acidimicrobiia; order Acidimicrobiales; family SZUA-35; genus JAHELU01. The sequence continues at coordinate 35,631 of JBFHEP010000004.1, forward strand.
CTTCCAGCACGGCCACACCTACCAGGGGCACCCGATGGCGGCCGCCGCCGGCCTCGCTGTCTACAACGAACTGATGGAACACGATCTCATCGAACGGGCGGCCATCATGGGGTCCGTGCTGGAGCACGGTCTCCGTGAACGGTTCGGCGATCACCGGCACGTTGGCGACATCAGAGGGCGGGGCATGTTCTGGGGACTCGAGTTGGTGGCCGACCGCGACACCCGCCGGCCGTTCGCACCTGAGACGCAGGTGGCGGCCCGTCTGAAAGACGTGGCCCAGGCCAACGGTCTACTCTGCTATCCGACGTCAGGCACTGCGGATGGTGTCCGGGGCGACCACGTGATCATTGCGCCGCCGTACATCATCACGGAGTCGGAGATCGATCTGGCCGTCGATCTGCTGGCCCGATCGCTCGACGAGACCCTGGCGGCCAACCCTCGCTAGAGCTCCTCGAGCGCGATGGCGAGTTCATCGGCGCCGAAGATCCCTTCGAACGCGGCCGTGATCATGCCGCTGCCGTCGACCACGAACACCCACGGCTCGGTCGGCAGGTTCCAGTCGACCATCGCCGGGACCGGCACCAGGTTGCCGTCTCGGGCCTCGTCGAGGTCATAGGGTTCGACATGAACCACGTTGAGGTCGGACCCCCGTTCGGCGACGGCTTCCTTGACGCGGTTCATGGTCGGCCCGCACAATGCCGTCTGGCAAAACGCCGGAGTGGCGAAGGCGATGACGGTCGGTGTTCCGCTGCCGACGGCTTCACCGATGCTCAGCTCGTAGAAGGTCGGGTTGGGGTCGGGATCGGTCGAGATGGCCGAGAGATCGCCACGGCCGGCTGAGGTTGGCGAGTCCGTCGCCGGTGCTGCTGCGCCGACCAGTGGCATCGTCGGTTGGTTGACGACATCGACCAGAGTGCCCCCGATGTCGGCACCGGCCGACTCGATCCGTACCTCCCAGAGTCCGGCGGCGTCGAAAACCGGTTCGGAAAGGTACAACCCGATGCCCGCCGCGTGGGCGGACAGCCATTGGGCGTCCAACCGCTGCTCGGAGTCCGCAGCGCCCGGAGCCTCGACCGGCCGTACCACGACCTCGATCGCATCCCGATCACTGCCCAGATAGCCGACGCCGGATGGCTCGACGAGGGCGGTCATGAGCCGCTGCGGCGCTGCGGTCACGAGGGTACCGAAGGAGTTTGCGACCACGACCGTCACCGCGGAATCGGACAGCGGGATCTCCGTCCGTTCATGGTCGGCGGCGGCCTGGTCGTGGTCGAGGCTGACCACGGTGTCGGCGGCGACCGCCTCGTCCCGTGGCTCGTCGGCGACACAGGCGGTGAGGAAGACTGCGATGGCGAGAGCGACCACGAGACCTGAAGCCAGGCGGGTTCCCGACCTGATGCATCGGCCGTTTGCGGTAAGCGTCATAGCCACCTGCCGGGGTTGGAGGAGAAGGCAGGTAAACATGTCGGCATCAAAGGGGTCGACGATGAGCACGGGCGGCGGTGTCGGTCGTGTCCAGCAGCAGGCGATCGGCTAGTGTCGAGTGCGCGCAATCGGGGCCGAACACGGAAGACAGAGGTAGGAGCAGCCATGC
>JBFHEP010000005.1:0-34253 GCA_041584095.1 Acidimicrobiales bacterium
AGGGGCACCTCGACGGCTCAACGTACAACTCCGGCCGGCTCTCGATGGACCGAAGGTGCTCGATGGTTCGAGCAATCGCCTCGTCCGTTTCACTGCCGGCTGCGGTCACGACGAGAGTTCGACCGCACTCGAAGTCGTTGCCGGCCCTATCGGTTCCAGGGCAACGCCTTGGCCAACGGGCAGTGGTTCACGACAGCCTCAAAGATCAGGATACCTCCGACGGCTGCCAGGGTTGAAACGAGCCATGCCGGGGCCCCACCAGCAGCGGGCCATACCATCAGGACCGCACCAGCCACGAACCGAACAGAACGATCGAACCACGCCAGCTGTCCACCCAAGTCCCGGATGCGCTCCATAAGCCTTCCTCTGGATGATCGATGCCTATGGACCTGACGTTACCACGACCGGCAATATCACCGCTGAAAGAGCTTTACCCAGACCATAACCGGCCGTCCGGAAACAGGCACATAGGTCGTGCGCACAAACGTTCCCAGCCCGGTGCGAGGCTGGATCACTTCTCACCAATCGGCAACCTGAGCTATGTCGGCGGCAGCCTTGCGTCCCGGCGCCGGCCCTTCCGAGCGTAGACCTTGGCCAGCGTCACGACATTGTCGCCGACGCGGGCGGCTACTGCCGGGGTTGACCAGGAAGATAAGCCCGAACGAAACGACGGGGCACACCCGAGATGAGGACTTTGGTCTCTTGGCGGAAAGCTCCTGTTGGGCGTTGCATGAAGGGTGCAGAAGATCGAACGCATAAGGAGGTCGACGATGCAGTACGCGTACGTGGTGACGTGGAATGGTGCTGTGCACGGTCGCGAGATGAAGGCTATCGAGTACGGAGCGGAGGTCCAGGAGTACTGGGGTAAACTGGCGGCTGAGGGCCGGTGCAGCGAGCCCGAAATGTTCTTCTTTCCCGATGGGCATGGCATGTGGATGGTGAAGGGCGAGTTCGGGACCCTCGAGCGGCTTTGGTACACCGACGAGAGCCAGCACCTGCTCGCCAAGGGCCGGTGGTTGCTCGAGGACTTCGGCCACGAGTTCGTCCGGACCGGCGACGCCGCTGCCCAGTTCCTGGCCTTCTTCGCCGATGTCGGCAAGGAGATGGCGCTGGCCTGATCCGGCACCAACCCGGCTCGTCACCTGATTCGCCAGGCCGCACCGGGACTCCGGTGGGCCTTGGCGCGTCTGAAGCGCGTCTCGTGAGAGAGGTGTAGTCGTCAATCTTGTGGGGCTTGTCGCTTTCACCGTGGCCGAGCGGGTCGATGGTGATGACGTCGAAGTTGGCCTTGAAGTGTTCCACGTAGCCTGGCCGAACAACGCTTTGAGCTGGGAAAACGCGCCCCTGGCAAGAATCGAACTTGCGACGCACGGTTTAGGAAACCGACGCTCTATCCACTGAGCTACAGGGGCGTTCGGCCAATAGCCTATCGCTGTCGCCAAATCGGCCCATCCGGCACCCCCGGGCGACCGAGATCATGGCGTCCCAGGTCAGCGCGTGGGTGAGCGCTCAGTGAATCACGAACTCCCGAAGAGCGAGCTCGACGCTGACGACGAGGCGGTAGAGGTCGTTCGTGTTGCCCGTCAAGATCACCGGACCGTCGGGGCCGTGGAAGGTGAGTTCGACCTCGTCTTCCGGCGCTTCGAGCTCTACGACGTCGAAGGTGTCGATCGGCCGGGATACCAGACCCGGTATCGACACCACCGGTGTGTTCGCGTCCTGCATTTTTGTTCCTCTCCTCGTTGGTGTGCCACAGTTCCGACTGGTACTCCCGGCCCGGGAGGCGACACCCGGGCCGGGAGCGAAACCCGTCGCAACAAAGCGAGGGTTTGGTTCTCCGGTGCTGCGGAATAGGAGGGAGGGAACAGTCTCCCGCCAATTTGCACCGGAGATGGGTTTCTCCAGCCCCCGGGTGCATGGTGTGGAACGAATTCCGCCGGGGGCTGGAGACATCTGAGGGCGCTAGCCCAGGTGTGGCGGACACGGCCGCCTGCTGGTGCGCAGGGGTGGCGGCATACCCATTTCCGCTCTCCGGCGGAGCTGGGTGGTAGCGCGAGGATCGTCGACTCGACGCATCGAATCCCAGGGAGAGGGTGAGGGGTCTCCGATCGGGGATCCGATACCGGGCCCCCGGAAGTAGGAGGGACTATCCCCCGAGGGCCCGGCGATCTTTCGTCGCGGTCCGTCGGCTCCAGCGAATCTGCGCTCGAGTTCACTCGCCGTTCCCGCTGCGATGAGCGCGGCCATCACGAGCACTCCCGCTAGGGCACCGACGAACAGGCCGCCGAACAACACGATGATGTGAGTCATTGCCATTTCCGATCTGTTTGAGGGACATCCAACTGTGCGACGGAGCTGGGGGCCGGGCGGAGCGGTACGAGCGGCTATGTGGGTGGCGCATGCGAGACGTCCCTCCGTCTCGGTGAAGCGTTCGGCTGCTTTTTCTGGTGCACCACCAAGTTGCCTGTCGAAGCTACCCCTACCAGTGCCCCGAATCGCGGACCTTCGTACTGGAAATACGAACTAGAGATCTAACGCTGTTCGCGCATGAATGATTTAGATTCACGGTTGTCAGCCAAATCGGGTTGGTGGTTGTCACCGAGCAGCAGGGGTCGGGGGCGAGGGCGTTTCGTCGCCTCGCCCGGGCGATGGCCGGGGCCCGAAAGCCCGGGCTCTGCTGGATCGGCACCACTAGACTCGCCGAGCATGAGCATCACCGTCGGACCCTACACGTTCAGCGTCAACGATGCCAGGGCCACCATCGCTCACATCGATGACCTGCTCGACTGCTACCCTGCGGACGCCCAGGATGCGCTCGGCGAACGGCGGGCCGTGCTACGACAGATCGCGGCCGGCGTCGATGTCGACGCCGGTCCCGATGACGAAACGCTGGCCGCCGCCGTGTCCAAGGCGTTCCCGCTCATTCTCGCCGCCCGCCAGGCACTGTCCGACAGCGGCGTGCAACCGACGACTGCCCACGGCACCGTCGTTCAGCTCAACGCCTCCGACGGCGGCGTGCCCAAGTCGGCCGTCGACTCTGTCGAGGTCGACTTTCGAGGCGTTGTCGGCGACCGCCAGGCCGCCCGCCGGCATCACGGGCGCCCCTGGCAGGCCCTCTGTCTCTGGTCGAAAGAAGTCATCGACCAACTCGAAGTCGAGGGTCACCCGATCTTTCCCGGTGCCGCCGGCGAGAACGTCACGATCAGCGGACTCGACTGGTCGACCATCGCCATGGGCACCCGACTCCGTCTCGGCGAGGTCCTGGCCCAGATCTCCGCCCCCGCGGTTCCCTGCGCCAAGAACGCCCAGTGGTTCAGCGACGGAGATTTCAACCGCCTGCACCACCGCAACGGCCCGATCAGCCGCCTCTACGCCACCGTGATCGAACCCGGCACCATCGCCACCGGTGACGCCGTCATCGTCGAACCGAGCAGCTGATCAGGCGCGACGCCTCGAGGTTTGGATGGCCTGGTGCCGTGGTGGCACACGGCGATCCAAAGGTCGACAAGCGGGCGGGTGGCCAGCCGTCAGACCGAGGTTGACCGGGTTGCGACCACCCAGAATCCTGTGCCGGAGCGGGCCCACTGCGCAGTCCATGCGCCCGACGAGCCGCCCGGCAACGCCGACAGGAATTCCTCCGGCGACAGATGAATCGGGGTGCGATCCCCCGAGCTGTTGATCCAGAGCACCTGGCCGCCGTCGGACGACACCACCCGATCGACCTCCTCGGGGAACAGCAACATGTTGAACATCGCGACGCCGCTGAACACCCTGTCGGCAAAAGGCAACCTCGACGCATCGCCCTGAACCACCGGTGCCACCCGAGCCGGCGACTCCTGCAGTATCCGTAGAGCCAGGTCAACCGCGACGACCGAGCCCCCGGCCGAGGCCAGCACCGGTGCCATGATCCGGGTGCCGAGCCCGGTCCCGGCCCCCAACTCCAACCACCGACCGTTCAACTGCATCCCGCCTCGAGCCAGGGCGTCACGAATCGGCGCAGTGCGCACAAGCCCCGACCGCGGCGCATCCCACTCGGCGGCCATGCCGTCGAACAAACCGGCGACCTTGCGGGCACGGTCCGATGACCAGCCGCGCTCGAACGCAACCTGGCGGGTCACCTTGCGCATCGGATGGTCCGCGTCGGCGCCCGATTCGGGAGCGACGACGACACCGTGCTCGGATGTGTCATCCGGAAGGCGGGTCAGCACCGGCACCCGACCGACGAGTGCTTGCCATGAGATGGGCGATCAGCCAACCGGAACGGGCCAGACCAGCGGAAAGTCCGGGTGATCGAACGGTCGACCGTCGTCGAGTTCGTCGGTGAGACCTGGAAACTCCGGCGAGGTCCTCCAGGGTCGCACGGCATGGCGGGCGTCTCCGCTGAGATAGCGGAACGACACGACCCGGCGAGGGTGGTCGAACGGAAAGCCGGGTGCCGAGTGGACGGTGAGGAAGCTGAAGAAGATCGCGTCACCCGGGCCGACCTGCCACTGGCGGATGTCGTAGTCGGAGCGATCGGAATCCAGATCGGGGATCTCGGCCAGCGAACCCTCGGGAAACCATTTCGCCTGCTGGTCGAGGAACGTGCGCGGCATCCGCCACGGCCCGCGGTGGGATCCGGCCCAGAACTCCGGGGAACCCTTACGGGGAACCTCATCGAGCGGCACCCAGGCGCTGATGCCGGTGCCGTCGACGTTGTAGTAGGGCTGATCCTGATGCCAGGGCGTCTGCTGGCAGGTGCCGGCCTCTTTCACCAGCACGTGATCGTGGTGGAAGCGGGCCGAATTCGAATCCATGAGCGCTGCGGCCAGCTCCGGCAGCTTCGACCGCAAGGCGATCTGCTCGATCTCGGGGGTGTCCTGCCACCGGACGAAATCCTCGAAGAACCGCCCGGGATCGTCGGATCTGCTGGCCTCGACCGCCCGCTCGCTCGGATGATCGACGACATGCTCAAACCCACGAGCCAGAATCGCCAGTTCGTCGGGGCTCAGGGCACCACGAACGACGACAACCCCGTCTCGAGCAAAGGCTTCGATTGTCGAATCGTCGACCATGAGTTCGTTGTAGTGGTGGGATCAAGGGACACCAAGATTTAGGCCGATCGTCAACAACATTGTCAACTGGGCGACAGATCATGGAAACGTATCCGACAATCAACCACCGATCGATCGACCACGCAGCGTGGTCGATTGCCGGGTCCATGGCCTTGCGATTCCATCGCGCTCGGAGGTGGCACTACCATGGTCATCACTCCTGTGGATCAGCTGACCTTCGACCAACTCCTCGACGACTGGGCCGACGTCGAAGCCGCCGTCGACGCCACCGCGGGCATCGATCACTGGTGTTCGGCCCTCGACTGGATCGTCCCGGTGGCTTGCGGATTCGCCCCGCAGGGCAAGCGTCTGCTGTTGCGGTCGAACGCCGGAAGCGGCTACGTGCTACTGGGCTTCTACCGTCGCCGCGGCCAGATCCTGCTGTCGAGCATCGAACCGCTCTGGGGTTTCGCAAGTCCGATCTTCGGTCCCGACCTCGAAGCATTGACCGACGAGCTGACGGCCTATCTGCAACGACGCAACGACTGGTCGATACTGGTCATGGCCGGCCTGCCGCCGCTCCCCCATCGGCTCAGCCGAATCGTCGCCGACGGCCTCGCTCCACTCGGACCATCACTGTTCACCGGGGGCATCACCCGCCGGGTGGCCGACCTCACCGCCGGCCACGAAGCGTGGCTGGCCAATCGCAGCAGTCGCTTTCGGCGCAATCTCCGGCAGGCCGAGAATCGAGCCGACGACGCCGGGTTGCTCATCGAGCCGGCCGACGAGGACCCCAAGCTCTTCAAGCGGATCATGGATATCGAACAACGGTCGTGGAAAGGAACCGACGGCAGCGGCATCACCGGCCCGGAGATGTCGACCATGTACGACGTCATGATCGACCGGCTCCGAGAGCGCGGTCGCTTGGAGGCCCACATGGCCCGTCTGCCGATCGACGGCGATCTGACCGACGTCGGCTACATCCTCGGCGGCATCCGCAACCGGCGCTATCGAGGTCTGCAGATCAGCTTCGACGCCGACCACGCCGGCCTGTCGATCGGCAACCTGCTGCAGAACCATCAGCTTCGACGGCTCGTCGACAAGGATCTGGCCGACACCTACGACATGGGAATGGACTTTCCCTACAAGCAGCGGTGGGCCGACGGCAGCGATCACTCGACGACGCTCATCCTGCATCGAAACCCGCTGCCCCTGCCGTTGGGCTGAAGCGGTAAACTGAGGGCAACATGGTCGCATTCATCAACACATCGGTGCTGTCACTGATCGTCGGGGCACTCGTGCTGGGCTTGATCGCCGTCGTCCTCGACCGGATCAACTTTCCGCAACGGCCGTTCCGCCCGAAACAGATCCGCACCGGCGGAGGCGGTCCGAGCCGGGACCGCACCGGCGCGCACATCGTCGACGTCGACGACGAGTAGGCGACGCAGGGGAACCCGCTACTCGTCAGCCGACTCGGTTTCGGTTTCCGCGTTCTCACCATCACCGCCCGGGGTCTCCCGCACCAGATCGTCGGTGGTGACCGGGGCCTCGGTCTCCTCGGCGGTGACCTCGACCGTGAACTCCTCGCGGATCTCCTCACATTCGAGGATCTGCACGCAGATCGCCCGAACGTCGGGGGCCTGTCGGACGTCACCCGGGTCCATGCCGAACGGCCGATAGTGGTTGGAGGCCACGCCCAACACCTTGCCTTCGCCGTTGAGCAGCGGCCCGCCTCGGAACAGTGTGCCGACGGGCGCTGTGTGCTGCAGACCGATCTGTGAGTGGTCCAGCAAGACGCCGGGCGAGGCGGTGGCACCGCTGCCGCCCACCCCTGCCAGCGCGAACACCCTGGCGCCCACGGATTTCAACTGACCCTGCTCGGACGCGAACTCGAGCAGCGGGATCCGACGGTCGACGACGAGCAGCGCAAGATCGCGCTCGGCGTCCCAGGCCCAGAGCTGCGCGGCGATCCGTTCGTTGCCCTTGATGAGATCGATGCCGGGGCTGGGTTCGGTGGTGGCTGCGACGACCAGGGCGTAGCTGGTGACCAGCGCGGTACCTTCACGATACTCCACCACGGCGAAGGCCGAGCCGGTGATGATCTCTCCGTCCTCGTCACGCGATTCGAGCAGCCACACCGACGGCCCGGCCGACTGAGGCAGGTTGATGACACCGTCGGCGTCGGCCACGTAGTCGCCGAGCGGGCGGAGCTCGTCGCGGATCTCCTCGATCGTGTCGACCCGCAGCTCGTCGATCGCGCCGGTGGCGTCGGTGAATTGCTGGTCGAATCCCTCGACGAACCTCGATACGGCCTGCTCGTTTTCGGCCAGCCGGTTGTCGTAGTAGGCGTAGAACGCGGCCCCGCTGAACGCCGCGCCGATGCCGAGCATGAGCAGCATCGTGGAGATGCCGATGACCGTCCGGGGCAGGATCCGGTGCCGAAGCTTGCGTCGACCCGGGCTCAGCGGCACGTAGCCCCGGCGTCCGAGGTCGCGCATGCGGGCCCACCGCCCGATCCGGTTCTTCGGTGCGATGTAGGGGGCGACACCTCCGATCTTCGAACGGCGCAGCGATCGAGGTGGTCGCGGATGCCGGAGTTTGAGCGCGAACCCGGTCATCGCCGTTTCGGCCCTGCCGGTGGTTCGAATCACATCCCCACTGCTTGGGGGTGGCGGGCCGGCCCGTCGGAGGTCGAGCGTGGTCGTCGACCCGGCATCGGTATCGGCGGCGGCAGTCTCGGCGACATCATCATCGACACCGGTCTCGACAGCCTCAGCCTCGATCTTCGCGTCGAGCACCTTGCGGCGATCGTCCGCCGCCTTCGCCTTCGGTTTGGCCTTCCGTTTCGGTCGGTTCCTGACCGGGGACTTGGCCGGGGGGTTAGCCATCGTTGTCTCCTGCTACTTGTTCGCCTGAGGCCGGGGGTGCCGTGGTCGTGGGTGCGGTGCTTGGTGTCGTTGACGGCGCGACGGTCGATCCAGTGGTCGACGCGCCGTCAGCGGCGCCGGCGCCGTCGGGAGGTGCCGTCGTGGAAGGCGGGAGGGTGGTCGGCACCTCGGCCCGGGCGACGGCCGGCGGTCGGGCGTCGGTGGCCACACATGATGTACCGCAATCGGCGGCCAGGGTCCTCGGGGACTGACGGTTGCCGACCCGGGTCTCCTCCCTCGTGCGGTACGAGGTGATGATCTCCTCGGCGGAATCGGCGATCGGCACGATCGGGGCCGGTTCGGGGAAATCCTGGGGATCCAAGCCGAGCAGGTCGTGGGCTTGACCCATGAAGTCGCTCCAGGCGACCGCCGGGTGGGATCCGCCGGTCACCGAGCCGACCCCGTTCACATTGCGAAGCGAAGCCAAACGGTCAGCGTGGCCCATCCAGATTGCGGTCGAGAGCTGCGGCGTGTAGCCGACGAACCAGGCGGCCCGATAGGCCTGCGCGGTTCCGGTCTTCCCGGCGGCGGGACGGCCTATCGCGGCCGCTCGACCGGTTCCCGACTCGATAACGTCGGTCAACACATCGGTCACGTTGTCGGCCACCGCCTCATCGAGAACTCGTTGGCCGACGCGGGCCCGGTTGTCGATCAGCACGTTGCCGACGGAGTCGACGACCCGCAGGATCGATGTCGGTGCCACCCGCACGCCGCTGTTGGCGAACGTTCCGTAGGCCGAGGCCATCTCGAGCGGTGACGACTCGGCCGCCCCGAGAGCGAGGCTTGCGCCGTAGTTCTGGTCGGGATCGATCCGACTCAGACCGAGATTGCGGGCCAGTTCGACCGTGTCGTCGATCGTGACGTCTACCACCAGCTGGGCGTAGACCGTGTTGACCGACGCCGCCGTGGCCTTTCGCAACGAGATGGTGCCGTAACCCCGGTGGCTGTAGTTGGAGATGGCGCAGCTACCTCCGGTACAGCCCGGTACGTGCCAGCGAGCCGGGGCCGGATACCGGGTTTCGGGATTGAGACCCAGGCTGAACGCCGCGGCGAGCACCAGCGGCTTGAACGAGCTGCCGGGCTGAAAGCCGGTGGAACCGCCGGTGGCCAGGTTCACCTGGCTGAACTCGTAGTCGCGGCCGCCGACCATGGCCAGGATGTGTCCCGTTTCCGGGTCGACGGTGGCGAGCGCCATCTCGATCGGATACTCGGTGTTGCCGAGGCGACGGGCGACCGTCTGCTCCGCCGCCTCCTGCAGCCGGGTGTCGATCGTGGTCTCCACTTGCAGACCGCCGTTGTAGACGAGGTCGGGCCCGAACAGGTCCAGCAACTCGGCCTCGACGTGGTCGACGAAGAAATGATGATCGAGGGCGCCCTTGCTGTCGCGAGGAATGAGCACCGTCACCGGACCGTTGGGAAGATCCTCGTCGTCGACCGACCAGAGCCGGCGGGCCGCCTCCCGCTCGTAGTCCTCGTCGTCGAGGTAACCCTGGTCGAGCATGGCCTGCAGCACCACACGCCGACGCTCATCGGCTGCGTCACGGTCGACGAAAGGCGACAAGCTGGTCGGCGCCTTGACCACACCGGCCAGCGTGGCCGCCTCGGAGATGTCGAGTTGGGCCACGTCCTTGTCGAAGTAGATCTTGGCCGCGGCGCCGATGCCATAGGCCCCGGAACCGTAGTAGGAGGTCGTGAGATAGCCGAAGAGGATCTCCTCCTTGGTCATGATCTTCTCCAACTCGGTGGCGAGCAGGGCCTCGGACACCTTGCGCTCGAACGTCTGCTCGGTGGTGAGGTAGACGTTCTTCACGTACTGCTGGGTCAGCGTCGAGCCGCCCTGGGCGATGCCGCCGACCTCGAGGTTGGTGCGAGCCGCCCTGGCGATGCCCTCGTAGTCCACACCGTCGTGCTCCCAGAACCGCTTGTCCTCGATGGCGACCACCGCGTCCTTGAGCACCTGGGGAATCTGATCGGGTGTGACCTCGACGGTTCGATCGAATCCGCGAAACACGCCGATCTGACGTCCGGCGGCGTCGAGGACCGTGGTCGGTTCGGCGGTGATCTGAGCCCGGGCATCCGGGATCTGTCCGACCGGCAGCGGGGCCTCCAGCAAGGTGGCCACGGCCACACCGGCGGCGACGGGGGGAACGATCACGGCTGCAACCACACAGGCCACGATCAGTCGTAGGGAGATGGCAGCAAGCCGGAAGACTCCCTCGGCCCGATCAGCCACTCCCGCCTCCGTTCGCCTGTGTGTTCGCGGCGCCGCCCGGCCGGGATGTCGAGGTGGTGGGTGCCGAGCCTGCGCCAGGCGGTCGGGTTGTCGTCGGACCGCCGCTCCCGCCGTCGCGTGCACCGTCGTCGGAAACTTGCTCGGTCGTGGGAGGCATCTTCACACAAGCGGCAAGCGCGACCGTTTGAACGTCGTCGCCGACCGTCACCGTGGCCCGCCCGGTTCCCGGTCGAAGGCAGCGCATCCGGAACTCGGCGACACCCCGACCGTCGGTCGATGTTGCCGGCGCCGACAGCAGCGTCACGTCGTCGGTGAAGGAGGCCGAAAGCGCCACACCGGACACCGGGGCGGTGACGACGATCCCATCGGCGTCGACCTCGTTACGGCTGATCACCACGCCGAAGGTGCCCGTCAAGCCAACTGTCATCGTGCCGCCGTTGACGAACTCGATCCGGGGTTCCACGTCGATGAGTTGCAGCTCGTAGCTTCGGGACACAGCGTCGTCGGACTCCAGGAAGAACACGTCGGAGGAGGTCATGGTTGCCACACCCGGCACCCAGGACCGCACCCGATAGCGTCCGCCGGGCAGGTTGCGGGCCCGGAACCGACCGTCGGCACCGGCGATCACGTCGCGGACACCGACACCGGTGCTGGTGTGACGCTCCAGCCGGACCACCGCACCCGACGCCGGTTCGCCCTCGATCCGAACGATGCCACTGACCAGGGATTCTCCGCCGATCATCTCCACCGGCGCGACTTCGGGTTCCGTGAACAGGAGCGACATCGGACGCCGTCGGGTGTCCGGCGCCGTGTGTACGACGTAGGGCGATGCCGGAACGTCGGTCTTCTCGAAATCGAGTGCCACCCCGCTCAGACGCAACTCGGCCGGGCCGTCGTCGTCCTGGCGGTAGGCGTCGAACACGAAGTCCCGCTCGTGCCACATCAACCCGAGACACAACGCCATCACGACGAACAGGGCGGCCTTCAAGACGTCCACTCCATTCCTTCGACCAAAACGGCGAAGAGCTGAGCCGTAGGGCCCAGCTCTTGAGTCGTTCGGATCAGGTCGATCGCATCAGCTGATCAGCCTGCTGACCGAAAGCGGTGGGCCATCGGCCCACGACCCCGCTACTCGGGAACGTCGATGAAAATGCACTCCCCGGGGCACTCCTCAGCCGATTCGATGACCCGTTCGAGGCCACCGTCGGGGACGCGCGCCATGCCCTCCGCACCGGCCGGGTTGCTGGTGCCGTCGAACAGTTTCTCCGCGCCGAAGTTCTCGGCCGCTTCCTTCACGTAATACAGCCCGTCGTCCATGCCAAAGAATACGTCGGGGGCAATCTCGGCGCAGAGGCCATCACCGGTGCACAGATCCTGGTCGATCCAGACCTTGATGTCTGACATTTGCATAGCTCCTTGGGGGCTAGACTACGAGTTTGGAGTTGCGGAGGATTGTAGGGGTTGTGGGCCACGGACATACCAACGCCCAACGTCGATTCTATCGGTGCCCTACCCCCGATCCCCAGGGGTTAACCTGATGTCACATGGGGAACCGTCTGAGCAACACCGAGTCGCTGATGTGGTCGCTTGGCCAGGATCCCAACCTGGCGTCGACCATGGGGCTGTTCGGCGTCCTCGACGCCGCACCCCCGATCGACCGCTTCGAGGCGACCATGGCCAACCTCGTGGCGGCCGTGGAACGGCTCCGTCTCAAGGTCAACGATCCCTTGGGTTTCGGTGGCACCATCGGAAGCCTCGAGTGGGTGGTCGACGATGCCTTCGACCTCGACCACCACCTGCGCTGGTGCAGCCTGCCGGGCAGGCCGAGCGTCGACGGTCCGGAGTTGGCCCGCCTTGTCACGACATTCGTCAACGACCCGTTCGACCGAACCCGTCCGCTCTGGCAGTTCCAGCTCGTATCCGGCCTGGCCGGCGGGCGGGCGGCGCTCCTCGGCAAGGTACATCATTCGATTTCCGACGGACACGGCATGGTCCGTCTCGGCGCCCATCTGCTGGAGTTCGAACCCGACGCGCCCGTCCCAGAACGGGTCGATCTCGATGCCGTCTTCGCCGCCGATCTGGCCGCTCATGATAGCGGGACCGATCGCTGGCGAGCGGGGGCCGAACGGGTGGCCGAGCTGATTCAAGGGGCGTTTCGCGAGGTGCCGACGCCGCAGAAACTCTGGGAGCTCGGTGGAGACGCCATCACCTCGGCCCGAGCCAGTGACCTCAAACTCGATCTGGGCCGTGGAACGGAGCCGACGTCGGAGGCGGCGCCCCTGTGGTCTCGGCGCTCACGCAACCGGCGCTTCGCCGCCACCGTCGAGTCGCTGAGCTCGATCCGGGACGCGGCCCACACCCACGGCGTCTCCGTCAACGACCTGTTCGTCGGGGCGTGCGCTCAGGCCGCGGTCCACTATCACGCCGAATACGACATCGCACTCGATCACGTCCGGGCCACCGTCGTGATCAACGTGCCGGTCGGTGGAGGCGAGCAGGCGGATCCGCTCGACCTCGGCGAGGGCGACAACAACTTCCTGCCGGTACCCATCGAGATGCCCGGCCACTCCGTCTCGGCTGTGGAGCGGCTCGGGATCATCCGCACCGAGGTGAAGGCCAAGCGGTCGATGCTCGAGGGGCGCAGCGGTGCACTCGGTGCGGTCTCCCGGCTCGGTGCCTTCGTGCCCCCGCAGGTCGCGGCGTCGATCGTGTTGGGTCAGGCCGGACGGGTCGACTTCGCCACGAGCAACGTGGCCGGCCTGCCGGTCCCGGTCTGGTTCGCCGGCCGGGAGCTGGAGAACATGTTCCCGGTCGGCCCGGTGACCGGCACTGCGTTCAACATCACGATGCTGAGCTACAACGACATCTGCCAGTTCGGCATTCACATGGATCCGGCCGCAATCACCGATCGGGAGTTGCTCGTCAAGAGCATCGGTCGGAGTTTTCGCGAACTCGGTGTCACCCGGGTCTGATCGCCGGCACCGATTGAGCCCGACCGCCGGCGGGCCTTCGAGCGATACCGGCGAACGAATTGGCGGTTAACGGCGTTCGAGACTACAGGCGGCGGCCTACCAGGCGCTAGATTGAACACTGTGAACTCAGCCAGGGATTCCGCAGGAGCTGGTTCCGCTGACAGCCACGTGTCATCGCCCACCATCACCACCACCGCAAACGACGACTTTCCGGCCGCCTACGCCCGCAGTCAACGATTCTCCATCGGCGTGCCCCGGAACGTCTCGGTCATCGCCGACGGCACCAGGGTGCTGTACCTTCGCTCCCACGACGGCGAGGACCCGGCCATGTGTCTGTGGCAGATCGATCTCGAATCGGGCAAGGACAAGCGGCTGGCCTGCCCGAAGCTGTTGACGCTGGGCGACGACGGTGAGGCCCCGCCGGCCGAGATGGCGCGTCGGGAGCGGGCCCGCGAGTCGGCGCTGGGCATCGTCTCGTATTCGGTCGACGGCGCCGGCACCAAGGCCTGCTTCACCCTTGCGGGTGCACTGTTCATGCTCGACCTCGCAACCCACGACGTGTCCACTCCACTGGTCGAAGGCCCGGTGTTCGATCCCCGGCTCAGTCCCGACGGCCGATACGTGGCCTACGTGTCCACCGGACCCCAGGGCGAACATTCGCTACGCATGGTCGACCTCACCCAACCCGGTTCCGATCGCATGCTGGCGCACAGCGCCGACCCGCTCGTCTCGTTCGGCAAAGCCGACTTCATCGCCGCCGAGGAGATGCAGCGCCAGCGAGGGTTCTGGTGGAGCCCCGACAGCGACGCCATCCTGGTGACTCGGGTCGATGAGACGCCGGTCGACGAATGGTGGGTCCATGACCCGGCCCACCCCGACAAGCCTCCGACCGCCCTTCGCTACCCGGCGGCCGGGACCATCAACCCCGACGTCGACCTCTACCTCATCGACATCACCGATTTGCCCGACCCCCGTTCCGACGATCCCGAACCCGCACTGCAGCGGGTGTTCTGGTCCGACCGCGGGGCCTATGAGTATCTGGCCAACGTCGTATGGGCGAAAGGGCACGCACCGCTGGTGGTCCGGCAGACCCGCGACCAGTGCGAGGTTTCGATCGCCGAAGTCGACGTCGACACGCTGAAACTGACCGAGCGACGGCGCATCCTGGAGGACACCTGGGTCGAGCTCATCCCGTCGTCACCGACGCCAAGTGAACATGGGCTGCTCACCATCGAGGATCTGGTTCCGCTGCATCAGGCTGGAGTTCCCGATCGCCACCCGGGCTGCCGGGCGCTGATGCTGGACGGTCGGGCGCTGACCGGCGAGTCCATCCAGGTGGAGTCGATCGTCGGTGTGGTCGGACGGCATGCGGTCATCAGCGCGTGGACCGAGCCGACCGAGATCCACCTCTTTGCCGTCGACCTGGCGTCGAGCCGTCCAGGAGACATTGGGCCCCCCGTCCCGCTCACCATGAACGCCGGCGTACATCGCGCCTCGATCGGCGTCCGTCCCGACGGGGGTGCTGACACCGCCGGTGGGATCGGGATCGACGAGTCCGGCGATCCTGCGCCGCTTGCCGTCGTGGCGCTGTCGACAACCAGACCGACATCGGACGGCGTGGAGATCGCCATCCGGCCGCTGGTCGTGGCCGAAACCGACAGCGGCTCCGGTGGCCACGTGACGCTGGGCAACCCCATCGGGTTCATCGATGACCTGTCGGTGCGCCCACCGATCAAGGCAACGCCGCTGTTCTACAAGCTCGGCGCCGACCGGCTGGAGTCAGCACTGTTCTTCCCCTCCGATTACAAGGGTGACGGGCCCCTTCCAGTGCTCCTCGATCCCTACGGCGGACCACACGCCCAGCGGGTCCTCAAGACCCACAACTCACATCTGGTCTCGCAGTGGTTCGCCGACCAGGGATACGCCGTGCTGGTGACCGACGGGCGGGGCACGCCCGGGCGGGGGCCACGTTGGGAACGTCAGGTCTGGGGCGATCTGGCCGGGCCCGTGCTCGAGGATCAGTTGGCCGCACTCGACGACGCCGCCACCGAATTCGGCTTCCTCGACCTCGACCGCGTCGCTATCCGGGGCTGGTCGTTCGGCGGCTACCTGGCCGCCCTGGCCGTGATCCGTCGACCCGATCGGTTCCACGCCGCGATCGCCGGAGCGCCGGTCACCACCTGGCGGCTCTACGACACCCACTACACGGAACGATATCTCGGCCACCCCGGCATGTATCCACAGCACTATCTCGACACCGACCTCACCGCCGAGGCTCACAAGCTCGTCCGTCCGCTGCTGTTGATCCACGGCCTGGTCGACGACAACGTCGTTGCGGCCCACACCCTGCGGATGAGCACCGCCCTGCTGGCCGCAGGTGTTCCCCATCAGGTCCTCCCGCTCTCCGGCGTCACCCACATGACCCCGCAACAGTCGGTGGCGGAGAACCTTCTGCGGCTACAACTCGACTTCCTCCGGACTAGTCTCGAAGAGGTTACCCCGGTCGACCCGATGGGCTGAACAGTCGGTATCGGTCGGGACCGACCGGTCGGCTCACCTGGAGTCGACCCTTTCTCGAGGAAGGCCTGAGCGATCGACGACCTGGCGCAACTCACCCCGGACCTGCGTTCCCTCGGTTGGGACGATGAACTCGACCGGTGGGCGGCCGAGGTCGAAGCGGCCTCGGGAGTCGACGACTCCAGCGAGACCGAGAGCGTCAACGGTCGGGTGGCCAGAGTCAGCCGGGGATTCAGTCTCGTCTTCACCGGCGGCGACGCCGTGCTTGCGGCCTCGGACTCGACGCGCACCCGAACCGAACTGGTGCCGGCCACCGGCGATTATGTCGTCGTACAGGATTCCGAAGCCGACGGTCCCCACATTCTCGACATCGCTCCCCGATCCACGGCGCTGACCCGGCGGGCTCCCGGGCGTGTTCCCGAGCCCCAGGTACTGGCCACGAACATCGACTCGGTGTTCGTGATGCACGGCCTCGACCGGCCCACCAACCTCCGTCGCATCGAGCGGCAACTGGTGGTGGCGTGGGAGAGCGGCGCAACCCCGGTCATCGTCCTCACCAAGTCCGATCAGGTCTCCGATACCGACGAGCTGCGCGGGACGGTGGAGGAGGTGGCCGCCGTGGCTCCGGGAGTATCGACCCTGGCGGTGTCGATGGTGACCGGCGAAGGCATGGACGATGTCGAGGCTCGAATCCCGGAGGGCTCGACGGTGGCGCTGATGGGGCTGAGCGGGATCGGCAAGTCGACACTGGTCAACCTCCTGTCGGGAGGGCAGGTGCAGCGGACGGGTGAGGTCAGGGCCGCCGACCGACGGGGCCGCCACACGACCGTTACCCGAGATCTGATTCCGATCCCCGGGCGCGGCCATATCATCGACACCCCGGGTATCCGGGAGATCGGTTTGTGGCAGGCCTACGACGGCCTGGCGCTGGCCTTCCCCGAGATCGCCGAGGCGGCCGCTCAGTGCCGCTTCGCGGATTGTGCCCACGACGCCGAGCCGGGATGTGGGGTGCAGGACGGGCTGGCGTCCGGGGTGATTGCCGAACGGCGCCTCGATCATTGGCGGGAACTGGCGGCCGAATTGGAGCTGCAGGAGAGCCAACTCGAGGAGTTCGCCCGGCGGGCTGAGTCCAGGGATCGGGCCGACGCCAATCGACGGCGTGACTCGGAGCGGCCGAACCGCCGGTCGCGCCGCAAACCTCGACGGCGCTGACAACGGCGGCCAGGCGAGCGATGCGATACCAGACACCCATTCGGTTCGCAGATAGGCAATACTGGGTCGATATGCGGACCTCGACGGGAACAGTTGGCGGGCGGTTGGTCGCCGCCGCCCTGACAGCGCTGCTGCTGGGCGCCTGCGGTCGACCCGCGCCGGCCGACGAGGTCCAGTCGGCAACGGCCCCTGATCCTGCGGCCCAGTCCGCCACGCCCTCGTCGGCGACGGTCGACGCCGCCGTCCCCACAGGTGACGGCATGGCTGAGGATGCGACCGACGGCTCCGCCGGAACGGACCCGGAATCGACCGAGGCGGCCTCTCCAGCGATCACCGCGCCGGTGCTGACCGCGGATCAAGTGGTGGGGGTGGTCGACCCGACCCCGGGCATGGCCGGGGTCAAGATCACCAGCCAGAATCCGATCGTCACCCCAACCCCGGCCCCGGCACCTCCGGATGCTGCCGACACCACCCCGACCGGTGCCGGTGAAGTACATGTCGTCCAGCCCGGTGACACACTCTCGGCCATCGCCGGGACCTACGGGGTGTCGATGCAGGCCATCGTCGACGCCAACGGCCTCGTCGACCCTGACAATCTCACCGCCGGCGACGAACTCCAGATCCCCCCGTCCGGCTGATCTCCTGAAGTCTGCAGCGGAGGCGGCACCCCAGCCACCTCACGGGCGCGGAACTGGCTTCAGGGGGCGTCGATCGTCTCGGTCCGAGCGGCCAGACGCCAGGTGGCGACGAGACCGGTCGGGTCGAGCCCGGCCTTGGCCATGTGCCGTTCGGCGACGCTCTGATCGCCTCGGCCGCAGATGCCGGACACGAGATCGATCAACCACCGCGACATGCGATCGTCGGTGAGGTCGACGATCCGGCGAGCGTCGTCGAGTGCGGCATCGACGCCTGCGTCATTGGCCGCCTGGAAGGCGGCGCAGGCCCGCACCAGGTGGGCGTTGATGCGGTCGAGATACGTCGAGCGGCCGTTCAGCACCCGTTCGACGGCGGCTTCGGCGTCGTCGAGCCGACCCTCGACGGCGGCCAGCAAGGCTCGGACCGCGTCGGCGAAGAAGTCGACCCGTCGGCTGTCGGAGCCGTCGAACCAGGCCAACTGACTGCCCGCCTCGCCGACCGCACCCTGTTGCAGCAGCGCCAACGACACCGACACGATCAGATCGGCTTCGCCCACCACCGACAGGTCATCGTGGAAACCTTCGAAGTTCGACGCCCACCGCAGCGCCCGTTGCGCCTCGCCGACGCGGGCGGCCGATGCGCAGTTGGCGATGATGGCGATCCGACGGTTGAACCGGTCATGTCCTCGCTCGGCCAGCTGATAGGCGTTTTCGAGGGTGGCGCTCCCGTCGGTGATCCGGCCGAGTGACACGAGGGCACGCCCCTGCACGGCCAGCGTCTGGATCTCGAGGCCGACGTCGTCGGCTCGGCGGGCCGCATCGACCGCCTCGTGACACAGCATGACCGACTCGGCAGCCCGGCCGGTCCACAGCGCCAATGAGGCGGCGAGGTTTGTCATCATCGCCTCGGCCCAGGGATCGCCTCGCCGTTGCACGGTTGGCAACAACGTGTCGATCAGCTCCTGGGCCGTCGTCAGCTGGCCCAGATGGAACGCCACCCACGCCTGTACACCCTGAGCCCAGGCGAGACCGCTCCGGTCGCCGAGCTCGACGAAGATCTCGATGGCGGTCGACGCCTGCTGATTGGCATCGTGGACCCGACCCTGGGAAAAGGCCAGCCAGGCCATACTCTGCAGTGTCCACGCCTCCGCCCGCCGATCGCCGATCTGAGCGGCCACGGTCCGTGACGCCTGGAACGCCTGGCGGGCCAGCAGATCGTTGGACCGCGCCATCTCGGTCAGACCGAGCAAGCGGAGCGCGAACGACTGCTCTGTGCCCGCGCCCAGAACCGCCAATTTGTCGGCGGCTTCCCGCAGCTCCTGGGCGGCCTCGGCCAGGTCTCCCGCCTTTCGACTCACGTCGCCGCTTGTCATCAGCGCTTTGGCCGAGAGCAACGGATCATGGGCCACCAGCAGTTCGAGTTTCTTCAGGTCGGCCCGGGCGCCGACGATGTCGCGGATCTCGCAGCGGGCCCGAGCCCGCCCGAAAAGGAATCGGGCCTCGATGCGGTCATCTCCGGTGACCATGTCCAGTCCGGAACCGAACCACGCCTCGGCCTCCAGGCCCTCACCTCCGGCCAGGGCCCGCTCCCCGGCCAAACCCAACCAGTGCAGGGCCTTGGCGAGCAGCTCGGCCCGCTCCAACTCGTCCATAAGCACCAGTTCGAGACTCAGCCGGGCCGCCGACCGGTAGTGGTCGGCGATCGCCACCAACACCGAGTTCCGCATCTGCGCCGACTTCAGACCCTCGAGGTACCGGGCGATGTCACGATGGCGCTCGGCTCGAGCTGCCTTGGTGAGCGTCCCGTAGGCGACATCGCGCACCAGTTCGGACCGGAATTCGTAGCGCGAGCCGTCGATGACCAGAAGGTCCTGATCGACGAGGCCGTCGAGATCGTCATCGAGTGAGTCCACGCGGCGCCGCTTCCGGGACAGCAGCCGCAAGCCATCCAGCGGACCGCGTCGGCCGAGCATCGCAGCGTCCTCCAGCAGGGCCCGCTCCCCGGCGTTCAGCGAGTCGAGCCGGGCGGCGATGATGCCTCGCAAGGTGTCGGGCAACTCACCGATCGGTCCGGTGCCACCGGCCGAACCGGGCCGCAGGACCAGCCCGGCCAGCTCCTCCAGGAAGTAGGGGTTGCCGCCGCTGCGTGCGACCAGATCGTCGATCGTCTCCGGATCGAGAGACTCATCGCCCGGCTTCCGCAGACTGAAGAGTAGCTGCCGAGCGGCCACATCGTTCAGCGGACCGAGCCGCAGAATCGAAGCACCGTGCCGTCCGGTCAGAGACCCTGCCCGCTCGACGCTGCGGGCGGTGGCCACGATCATCAGCTGGTTGCGCGACCACACGTTGAGCAACCGATCGAGCAGATCCCACACCGCATCACCGGCCCAGTGGACGTCGGACAGCACGATGACCACCGGCCGCTTGCTCAGGGTCTGCTCGAGCAGCTGGCTGAACGCCTGGGTCACCTCTGCCCGATTCTGGGTCGGCTCACCGCCCCGAAGAACCGTGGGGAATCCCATGGCGTGCAGCAGTGCGGTCCGGCTTCGATCGAGATTGTTCCCGCCGTCGGGACCCAGCCGCTCGGCCAACTCGGCGGTGATCACCCGCTCCGTCTCGGCCGGCGACGCATCGAGACCGAGGCCGAAGAGCTGGCGGACGATCTCGGCCACCGGCCACCACACGTTCGCCTCGCCGTACGGCACGCAATGCCCCCGCCAGACATCGGCCTCGTAGCGCTGTCGGAGCCGGTCGGCGAGTTGCCGAACGAGCCGGGTCTTCCCGATGCCGGCCTCGCCGATGACGAGACTCAGCTGTGACTGGCGAAGTTCGAAGGCCAGCCGCGCTTGCGACTCCAGCACCGCGAGTTCGTGGACCCGCCCGACGAACGGCGCTCTGCCCTGACGGTAGGAGCCGGGCGGGCGGGTGGCCTCGACCGCAACCCACGCCTCGAGCGGCTCGTCTCGACCCTTGGCCATCAGCGGGCCGAGCGCGTGATAGCGGACGGCGTGATCGGTCAGCCCGTACGTCGCCTCGCCGACGAGGATCTGGCCCGGCTCGGCCAGCTGTTCCAGCCGACTGGTGATGTTCATGACGTCGCCCATGGCGGTGTAGTCGCCGCCTGCGGTGGACGCTCCGACGAGCACCTCACCGGTGTTGATACCGATCCGGATGCGCACGACGTCGGCACCATCGCTGGATCCGTCGGTCGCCTCCGCGTCGGCGATGGCCACCCTGTCGAGGGTCTCCTGCATGCGCAGGGCGGCCCGAACGGCTCGCTCGGCGTCGTCCTCGTGGGCGGTTGGAGCACCGAACAGCGCGATGATGCCGTCACCCATCACCTTGTCGACAGCGCCGCCGAATGACGTGATGTCGCGGGCCAGGAGCTCGAAGCAACGGTCGACGAGACGTTTCACCTCCTCGGGATCGCGGTTCTCAGCCAAAGTGGTGAAACCGACGATGTCGGCGAAAAGAGCCGTGACAACGCGACGTTCGTCGCTACCCGCCTGAACTGCGCCACAGTTCGAGCAGAAGCGAGCACCCTCGGCCACGGTTGCTCCGCAGCTACGGCATGTCATTGCCATCCACCATAGGGAATCGCCGCAATCGAGGGGTGACAGTTAACCGAGCGTTCACAGATACGCGATCCGCACGATTGACGCGTCCGCGGACGCGTGCGTGCCGGCTCCGTCCCGTCGCACTAGATTCACTGAGATGTCGATTCCTCCGCCCGTCAACCATCGTCCCGAGTGGGAGGCTCTGGCCCTGCACGCCGAGCAATTCGCCTCGACCACGATCCGGGATCTGTTCGACGCCGACGAGAACCGGGCCGATCGGTTCACAATCGACGCCGCCGGACTGCACGTCGACTTCGCCAAGAACCGGATCAGCGACGAGACGGTCGATCGTCTGGTGGAACTGGCCTATGCCGTCGGCGTCGCCGAGCTGCGCGACGCCATGTTCGCCGGTCGGCGGATCAACGTCACCGAGGATCGAGCCGTGCTCCACACCGCGCTGCGCCGCCCGGCCGGCGACGTGGTGACCGAGGAGGGAGCCGACGACATCAACGTCGTGACCGAGATCCACGAGGTGCTCGAGGCCATGTCGGCGTTCGCCGACCGGGTACGCACCGGTGACTGGAAAGGAGCGACGGGCCGGGCGATCGACACCGTGATAAACATTGGCATCGGAGGCTCCGACCTCGGGCCGGCCATGGCCGCCCAGGCCCTCCGACCCTACGGTCGTCCTCCCCACACCGACCGGCCGCTCGACGTGCGGTTCGTGTCGAATATCGATCCGACCGATCTGTTCGAGGCCCTTCAGGGCGTCGATCCGGCCGGCACGCTGTTCGTCATCGTGTCGAAAACCTTCGGTACCATCGAAACGCTCACCAACGCCCGTTCCGCCCGCACCTGGCTGACCGACGCCCTCGGCGCGGAGGCCGTGTCGAGCCATTTCGTGGCCGTGTCGACCAACGCCGAACGGGTCGCCGAGTTCGGCATCGACACCGCCAACATGTTCGGCTTCTGGGACTGGGTCGGCGGCCGGTACTCGGTCGACTCCGCGGTCGGCCTGTCGCTGATGCTGGCCATCGGACCGGACGGCTTCCGGGCATTCCTCGAGGGGATGCACGAGATGGATCGGCACTTCCAGGAGGCGCCCCTCGGCCGCAATCTCCCAGCGCTCATGGGTCTGATCGGCGTCTGGTACACGAACTTCGGTGACGCCCAGTCGATGGCCGTGCTCCCCTACTCCGACCATCTCTCGCGCTTCCCGGCCTACCTCCAACAACTCGACATGGAGAGCAACGGCAAGGGCGTCGATCGTTACGGCCGCCCGGTCGAGGTCGACACCGGCCCGATCGTGTGGGGCGAGCCCGGAACCAACGGCCAGCACGCCTTCTATCAGCTCATTCATCAGGGAACCCGGCTGGTGCCGGCCGACTTCATCGGGTTCGCCGAGGCCACCGACCCGATCGGCAACCACCACGACCTTCTGATGTCGAACTTCTTCGCCCAGACCGAGGCGCTCGCGTTTGGCCAGGATCATGAGGACCCGCAGCGTCGGTTCACCGGCAACCGACCGACCACGACCATCATGGCCGAGCGTCTCGATCCCGCAACCCTAGGTCGTCTCATCGCCCTCTACGAGCACAAGGTCTTCACCCAGGGCGCCGTCTGGGGCATCAACTCGTTCGACCAGTTCGGCGTCGAGTTGGGCAAGGTGCTGGCCACGTCGATCGAACCGGAGCTGGCGTCGACCGGCGAGTTGGAACACGATTCGTCGACCAACGCGCTGATCGAGTGGTACCGGGCTCATCGTCGGTGAGGATCCCCGCCCGGCGAGCGACGTGGAGCGACGTCCCGATCAGCGCCGATAGACCGGACCGCGGTAGCCGTCGGAGAACCCGCCCTCCAGCAGGAGCTTTCTGATCAGCGGCTCCTCGGTGATCGGTTCGCCGTTGACCTTGCCGATCATGATCGATCGGAGCCGACCCTCGTCGACCAGAGACTTCAAACCCTCAACCCAGCCGGCGCCGGTGAGGACTTCCTCCGGCGTTGCATCGCCGAAGGACACCAGGCTCTTGGCCCCCCGCTCCAGGTAGACCACCGGGACGCCCCGGTGGAGCACGACGTAGGCCCCGACCGCCCGGGCCGGGCGTCCGGGTGTATCAGGCCAGGGCAGTGCGGCCCCGTAGGGCTGGGCCGGGTCGACGGCGGCAAGGACCAGCAGATCATCGGCATCGTCATCGCGATCCGGGCCGCCCAGCTCGGTGGTTCGATGATCACGCAGCCGGTCGACGGCCCCCGGCAGCGCGAACTGCGCCGCCCCCAGGCCGGAGACGAAGTAGCCTCGACGAACCTGGCCGCGGTCCTCCAGCTCCTTGAGGATCGGGTAGACACCGGCGAAACCGCCGTCGGCCCCCTCGGCCAGTGCCATCTCCCGGGTCAGCACGCCGTAGCGTTCAAGCAGCTGCAGCGCCCGGGTGGTGGCCCGTTCGGTGGCCGATGCCCGGGGGGCGAGCAAGGGTTGGACCGACGACCACCGGCCGGTCGCCGACGGCGGACCGAGCCGTGACAGCGCCCGGAGATTGGGCCGGGTCGGTCCTCGGCGGGCACCGCGCGTGGCCTTGCGCCGGTTCGGGGTCGACGGGGTCGCCCCGGCCAGCAGGGATCGTAGTGCGGTGAACGAGTCGTTGGTGACCTCGCCGGCCCACACCAGATCCCAGAGCCCGGTCAGCACCGTCTGATCGTCGTAGTCGCACTCGGCCGCCTGGGCCATCGCCACCAGATCCGACCAGAACGAGGCGCCCGACCGGGCGAGGCCCTCGCGGAGAGCCACGTGAATCGGATCGTTGGGCCGGGTCTCGTCATCGGCCTCCGAAGGGTCGGGCACGAGCAGCGGAACCTGATCCCGCCAGACCAGCCGCAGCCGACCGTCGCCGACGCCGATCCCCCCGGCACCGACCCACACGAGTTCGCCGGCGGTGAGGAGGGTGTCGAGATCGCCAGGCTCATAGGTGCCCATCCGGGCAGGCAGCAGGTCGATTTCCAGCGTCGATGCGGGGAGTGCGGCTCCCTGCAGGGTGGTGACGACCTCGGCGAGCGCCTCGACACCTCGCCTGCGGGACCCAACGTGTTGCCAGTCGGGGAGGAATCGGGCCAGAACCTCCGGTTCGACCGGCTCCACCTCCTTGCGGAGTGCGGCCAGCGACCGCCGGCGGAGGGTTCGCAGCACCTCGACGTGGCACCACTCGCGTTCGTGGCCGTCGGGCCGGAATTCGCCTCGCACCACCCGGCCCTCACGCTCCAGCGCGAGCAGGGCCTCGGTGGCCCGTTCGGCGTCGAGGCCGACCCGGTCGATCAGCTCGTTGACCACGAACGGCCCGTTGGTGCGGGCGTAACGCGACACCAGATCCGAGACGGGGTCGGCCACGGAGTCGGTGAACGCCGCCGGGAGGCCGGGTGGCAGGGCCACCCCGAGGGCGTCCCGCAGACGGGAGGCGTCGTCGGGCGCGGCGACCATCGATTCACCGGCGACAACAACGTCGATGATGCGGCGCTCCGTTCGAAGCTGCTCGACCGCGTCCACCGGGTTGATGCCTTCGGTCCGGAGGTCGAGGTCGGTCATCGTGAGGGGACCGAGCCAGCGCAGCAGATCCTCGACATGATCGACCGTGCGGGCCCGCCACTTCTCCGCCGTGCGCTGCAGTTCGGCCTGGAGGTCGGCGATCACCTCGGGATCGAGCAGCTCCCGCAATTCCTCGGCCCCGAGCAGATCCCGGAGCAGGTCCCGGTCGAGTGACAGGGCCGCCGCCCGGCGCTCGGCCAGTGGAGCGTCGCCTTCGTACATGTACTGGGCGATCCAGCCGAACATCAGCGACTGGGCGAACGGCGATGCGGTGTCGGTGTCGACCTGGCGGACCTTGATCTTGCGGCTTCTCAGATCGGCCAGGACCGAGCGCAGGGCCGGAACGTCGAACACGTCGTTGACGCACTCCCGGCTGGCCTCGAGCAGGATGGGGAAGCTCGGGTACTTGGCCGCGACGGCAAGCAGGTCGGCAGCCTTCTGCCGCTGCTGCCACAGCGGCGTGCGCTTGTCGGGGCGGAGCCGGGGCAGCAGCAGCGCCCGAGCCGCGCACTCCCGGAAGCGTGAGGCGAACAGGGCGGTCTGGGGGAGCTGGGAGACGAGGAGCTCCTCGAGTTCGTCGGGGTCTATCAGGAGCTCATCGACGGGCAGCCGGTCGACCGCCTCGGGAAGGCGGATGACGATACCGTCGTCGGACCACATCAACTCCACCTCCCAGTCCCATTCGGCGGCGAGCCGGTTGCGCAACGCCATTCCCCACGGGGCGTGGACCTGGGCGCCGAAGGGGCTGAGCACGCAGATCCGCCAGTCGCCGATCTCGTCACGGAACCGCTCGACAACGATCGTGCGATCGTCGGGGATGAACCCGGCCGCCTCGACCTGTTCGTCGAGGAACATCAACAGGTTGGCGGCGGCCAACTCGTCGAGGCCGTGACGGTCGAGGAGCCGCTTCCGAGCCTCGGCAGGAGGGAGCGTTCGGATCTCCCGCATGAACTCCCCCATGGCCCGGCCCAGTTCGAGGGGTCGACCGGGACCGTCGCCGTGCCAGAACGGCATCTTGCCGGGCTGGCCCGGGGCGGGGGTGACGACAACCCGCTCGTGGGTGATGTCCTCGATTCGCCAGGTGCTGGCGCCGAGTAGGAATGTTTCGCCCGGACGGGACTCGTAGACCATCTCTTCGTCGAGTTCGCCGACCCGTGTCCCGTCCGGCAGGAACACTCCATAGAGTCCACGGTCGGGGATGGTACCGCCGGAGGTCACCGCCAGTCGCTGGGCTCCGGGGCGGGCCCGGATCACCTGCTCGACCCGATCCCACAGGATGCGGGGCCGGAGCTCGGCGAACTCGTCCGACGGGTAGCGGCCGGCCAGCAGATCGAGCGTTGCGAAAAGGGCATCGTCGGAGATCTCGGCGAAGTTGGCCGCTCCCCGGATCATCTCGGCGAGTTCGTCGACCGGCCAGTCGTCCATGGCGGCCGCGGCCACGATCTGTTGAGCCATCACGTCGAGCGGGTTGCGTGGGTAGCGGGTTTCCTCGATGAGGCCGCGCCGCATCCGGTCGACAACGACCGCCGACTCCACCAGGTCGGCCCGATGTTTGGGGAAGAACTTGGCCCGGCTGGGCACACCGACCTGGTGGCCGGCACGGCCCGCCCGCTGGAGGCCGCGGGCCACCGCCCCCGGCGACTCGACCTGAACCACCAGGTCGACGGCGCCCATGTCGATGCCAAGCTCGAGGGACGAGGTGGCGACGAGGCCCTTCAGCGCTCCCCGCTTGAGGCGATCCTCGATGTCGAGCCGACGCTCCCGGCTGAGGGACCCGTGGTGGGCGAGCACAAGGTCGGTCCCGCTGTGCGGGACCTTACCGAGTTCCGCCTCCGGCGGAACATCGCGTTGCTGTGGGTTTCCGACCGCCTCGGCTCCCCGAACCTCGCCGTCGATGGCAAGTTCGTTGAGCCGGGTGGCAAGGCGTTCGGCCAGGCGACGGGCGTTCACGAACACGATCGTCGACTGATGCTGCTGCACCAGCTCGAGCAGGCGGGGATGCATCGACGGCCAGATCGATCGCCGTGCCAGAGTGCCCGCGGGGCCTGCGGCCTCCGGGGCCGACACGGGGCGTTCCTCAACCCCCTCACCGAGACGGCCCATGTCCTCCACCGGCACGATGACCTCGATATCGAGCTCCTTGGTGATGCCGGAATCGACGATCGTCACCGGGCGGGGCCGGCCGTCGTCATAGCCGCCGAGGAAACGGGCGATCTCATCCAGCGGGCGTTGCGTGGCCGACAGCCCGATCCGCTGGGGCGGACGATCGGTGATCCGCTCCAGGCGCTCGAGACTGAGCGCGAGGTGGGCGCCCCGTTTCGTCGCGGCGAGGGCGTGGATCTCGTCGATGATGACGGTTTCGACGCCGGCGAGCGTCTCCCGGATCCGCGATGTGAGCATGAGGTAGAGCGATTCCGGGGTGGTGATCAACAGATCCGGCGGGTGCTTGGCCAGCTTGCGTCGTTCCTCCGCCGAGGTGTCGCCGGTGCGGAGGGCGACGGTCGGTTCGTGGAACGGTTCACCGAGGCGCTGGGCGGCCAGCCTGACCCCCTGCAGCGGCGCCCGGAGATTCTTCTCGACGTCGACCGCCAGCGCTCGAAGCGGCGAGATGTAGAGGATGCGGGTTCGGTGATTGACATCTTCCGGGCGCGGCCGGGTGGTGAGCTGATCGAGACCCCAGAAGAAGGCGGTGAGGGTCTTGCCCGATCCGGTGGGAGCCAGGATCAGCGTGTGATCGCCGGCGGCAATGACCGGCCAGCCTTTGACCTGCGGCGCAGTCGGCTCCGGGAAGGTCGTCGAAAACCATTCCGCCGCCGCCGGGCTGAACCCGTCGAGCACCTCGTCGTCGTAGCTCACCGTTTCAGCCTACGGGTGCCATCTGACTCAACCCTTCCGAACATTGAGCGTTGCACTACCCATTTTCGGGTCGTGCGAAGCACAAAGTTCCGAACCGGGGTCACTCGCCGATCGGGTACGGATCCCACGCCGCGGGTTGCGACGCCAGGTGGCGACGGACGAGCGAAACCACCATCTCGGCGTCGATGCTCGACTCACCGTCATGTTTCAACTCAGGAGTGAGCGAAGCCGGTTCCGATGCCGTCCAGGTCACGGCACCCGATTCGGCCGCGGTCAGTTCCTCGGCCAGCGGCCGAAGATCTCTGCGGGGCAGCGGGCGCCTCGATCGGTATTGCACCCACGTCTCGTAGCGATCGACGTACTGGTAGCGGCGTCCGTGCACAGTCAACAGCCGGAACCGGTCGACGGCATTGTTGACGGCCATCGGGTGCAAACCGGCGAGATGCCGACCGCCGAACCGGTGGCCACCCTTGGCCTCGAAATCGCC
Source organism: Acidimicrobiales bacterium (assembly GCA_041584095.1). Lineage (GTDB taxonomy): Bacteria > Actinomycetota > Acidimicrobiia > Acidimicrobiales > SZUA-35 > JAHELU01. Next base: position 28,004 of record JBFHEP010000005.1, read on the forward strand.
GGGCACCGTGAACACGGCAAGGTCGAGCGGAGGGTCGACGTCGACCGTCACCACCTCCTCGGCCAGAGCGGCCTCACAGCGGGCCAGCTCCGCGTCCTCGTCGGCCCACTCGTCTCGGTAGCGGTCGTTGTCGAGCAGGACCGGCAGCACAAGCGGCAGACACTCTTCGTAGAGTCGATCGGTGAACTCGTCGTATGTGCAGTTCTCGCCGCCGATGGCTCGCCGCGACAAGACCATCGACGCCCGGGCTGCACGACGGTCCCGGTAGGTGGCGAAGTCGCCGGCCGCCGCCAGATCGATGAGCAGATCGCGGTTCGACAGCGACTCCAGGGGCCGCACGAGCGTATGGACGCAGACCAGACCGTCCTGATCGAAATGGTTGTTGGTGACGGCCGGCGCTGCCGGAGCCTCACCGCGCTCGATCAGGCGATCCAAGTATTTGAAGACGATGTGCGCCGACAGATCACCCCACAAGGACGGCTCGACCGAGTAACCCGGCCAATGGGTCAGGGTGAGCACCGTGCCCTCGTTCGGCGAGCCGTCGACCACGATGTTGGGCTCGCTTCTGCTCGCCTCGTATCCCACATAGCGGCAGACTGGCGCGGTCATTCACCAACTCTACGACCGACTCGGATGCGCAGGCCATCTCCAATCTAGACTGACGCCCATGACCCGACCGTTCCGCTTTGGTGTCCAGTGCAAGTCCGCGTCCTCCCGATCCGACTGGGTGGGTTTGGCCCGCAAGATCCAGGATCTCGGCTACTCCACGATGACCATCCCGGACCACTTCGACGACCAGCTGGCGCCGACCGTGGCCCTGGCCTCGGCTGCCGAAGCGACCGACACCCTGCGGGTCGGAGCACTCGTGTGGTGCAACGACTACCGCCATCCCGTACTGTTCGCCAAGGAAGCGGCAACCCTTGACCTGCTGTCCGATGGACGGCTGGAACTCGGCATCGGAGCCGGGTGGATGAAGTCCGATTACGAGGAGGCGGGCATGGACTACGACCGCCCCGGCGTCCGCATCGATCGTATGGTCGAGTCGATCGAGATCCTGAAGGGCCTGTTCGCCGACGAACCCTTCAGCTTCGACGGCGAGCACTACACGATCACCGATCTGAACGGCACACCGAAGCCGGTCCAACGCCCGCATCCACCGTTCCTCATCGGCGGCGGCGGTCCGCGCTTCCTTCGCCTGGCGGGCGGCCTCGCCGACATCGTCGGCATCAACCCCAACCTTTCGGCCGGCGTCATCGACGCCGGGACGGGCTCCGACGCCACCGCCGAACGCTATGAGGAGAAGCTGACCTGGGTCAGGGAGGGGGCCGGCGATCGTTTCGACGACGTCGAGCTCCAGATCCGGGTCTTCTTCCCGGTCGTCACCGAGAACCGTGACGAGTTGCTGAACTCCATGGCCGGCGGCGTTGGACTGAGCGCGGACGAGGCGCTCGAATCGCCACTGGCTCTCGTCGGCACCACCGGCCAGATCACCGAGATGATCAGGGAACGACGGGAACGATTCGGATTCAGCTATGTGGTGATCGGCCAGGCCGAGGTCGACGCCTTCGCTCCGATCGTCGCCGAACTCGCCGGCACCTGACCTGAACCGACGAACCGGAACCGGCGGTAGAATCACGGGGTATGAGCAGCGACCGGCCCACATCCGAACACCGTGACATCCACGGTGTCGAGGCCGACTACGCCGATCTGGCCCCCGGGCTGTCCGAACGGGAACAGAAGGCCTCGAGAAACCGACTGCTGCAGATCATTCTCGGTGTCTTCCTCATCGCCGTTGGTATTCCGATGATTCCCCTGGCCGGACCGGGCTGGGCGGTCATCCTCGTCGGCCTCAACATGGTCTGGCCCGACAACCCGCTCGTGCCCTGGCTTCGCAAGCGGCTGCCGGTCGTGCCGGATGAGGGACCAATCCCGAAGCGGTACTACGTGATCGGTGGTCTGCTCATGGCCGTCGGCGTCGTTGCCAGCCTCCTCTACGGCGACGAAGCGACCCGCTGGTTCCGGGACGTCAGCGGAATCTGACGGTGCTGATCGGCATCGACACCGGCGGCACCTACACCGATGCCGTCCTTTTCGACGAGTCCGTGCTCGACGGCCCGAGCCCGCATCCCTCCGGCGTGGTGGCGTGGACCAAGTCCAGGACCCGTCCGGATCTGACGATCGGTATCCGCGAAGCGTTGCAGCAACTGGATCCCGATCCGGCCGAGGTGTCGCTCGTGTCGCTCTCAACCACGTTGGCCACAAACGCGCTGGTCGAAGGCGTCGGCGGGCGGGTGGCGTTGGTGTTGATCGGCTTCGACGACGAGGCAATCGAGCGGGCCGGGTTGGGGGCGGCGCTGGGATCCGATCCAGTCATCACGATCAGCGGCGGACACGACTCCTACGGCGTGCAGGCTCATCCGGTCGACCTCGATGCGCTGTCGGCCGCCGTGAGTGGATTGGACGTCGATGCCTTTGCCGTGGCCGCTCACTTCAGCGTCCGCAACCCCGACCACGAGTTGGCCGCTCGCAACGTGCTGACCGCCACCGGAATGCCGGTCGCTTGCAGTCACGAGCTGTCGGCCAAGCTGAACGGACCCAAACGGGCCCTGACGTGTCTGCTGAACGCCAGGCTCCTTCCGATGATCGACAGTCTGTGCCAGGCCGCAGCCACCATCATGGAGGAGTTCTCGATCACGGCGCCGCTGATGCTGGTCCGGGGTGACGGCTCGCTGGTCTCGGCGGAGTTTGCCCTGAGCCGCCCGATCGAAACCATCCTGTCTGGTCCGGCAGCCAGCATGGTGGGGGCCGGCTATCTCCTCGACGACGCCCACGAGCGAACCGGCCAGGTGGTGATGGTGTCTGATATCGGCGGCACGACCACCGACATCGGTCTCATCCGCAACGGGCGGCCCACAGTCAGCCCGGACGGCGCCGTGGTGGGTGGGCATCACACGATGGTCGAGGCGGTCGACATGTTCACGATCGGACTGGGTGGCGACTCCGAGATTCATCTCGATCGTGGAATGTCGCCGTCGATTCGCCTCGGCCCGCGGCGACTCACCCCCATCTCCCTGGCCGCCGACGACGACCCCGATGTCGTCCACCGAACGCTCGACCGGCGACGGACCCCGTTCCGGGAGGACCACGTGATGTTCGCCCGGCCGACCGGCCGACCAGGTTTCGTCGGCGAGCGCGACCGGCGCCTGCTCGACAAGATGCTCGACGGCGGAACCGGTTGGCGGCCGTTGGACCAGGTGGTCGCATCCAGCGTCGAAACCGCAGCACTGCGGTCGCTGGTTGCCCGGGGGCTCGCTCAGATTGCCGGCTTCACCCCGTCCGACGCCTGCCACGTGCTCGGGCTCCACGACCGATGGGACACCCGGGCTGCGGCAAAGGCGGCCACCGTTCTGGCCGCCATCAGCGACAACCGCGGTGACCCGTTGGCCTCCGATGGCGCCGCATTCTCCCGGTGGGTCGTCGACCAGCTCGTTCACCAATCCGCGGAGGCTGTGCTGGCAGTGGCGTTCCGGGCCGACGGCATCGACCCTCGTGCGGTCTCGCACGAGCTGGTCCAACGGGCCCTCGGCACGCCGCCATCGGTGACCCGGATCCATGTCGGCGCCCAGGTCGATCTGGTCGGTTTGGGCGCCTCCGCGGCCACCTACTATCCATCGGTGGCAAAGGTGCTGGGCGCCAGTCCGATCGTGCCTTCGTACTCGCAGGTGGCCAATGCCGTCGGCGCCGTCGTCGGGCAAGTGCGGATCGCCGCCCAGTGCACGATCTCCCAACCATCGAAGGGCCAGTACCGCGTTCATTGGCCGGGCCTCGAGGACCGAGGGAATCGACAGCCGGCGATCGACGATGCGCTGACGGCTCTGCGCCGTCACGTGCGGAACGAGGCCGAGCGGGCCGGTGCCGGTGAGCTGTCCCTGTCGGATTCGGTCGAGGTCAAGACGGCCACGATCGCGGATCGCGAGGTCTTCGTCGAGGCGACGGTCGAGGTCGTCGGAGTAGGCCGACCTCGCTTCGACCACGGTTGACCGACGAGGATCTGTACGATCAACCGGCTTCCGCAAACCCACCGATCCCCCGCCCTTCGAACCCGGCCGGCCGGTCGGCTACGGGAGGCCGCCACGAGGCCGGATCCTCGAGGGGGAAGTCAGGCGAGGGATCGGGCGGTTTCCGACAGGGGCACGTCGGACTTTGAAGCCGGAAGTGTGCCCAACAGTCGGTCACCGGAATTGGCGGTGACGCCGAGCCAGTAGTTCTCGTTCCGATAGTGATGGAGGCGGTGGTTTCGGGCCAGCCGGGCGTAGAAGCGGTTGCGGAACCGATGGCGGGTGTGCACGGCCAGGTGAACCCATTCGTAGTGGGCCAACGTCCACCATGACGCGACCAGCCCGGTGAGGAATGTCGGGAGGAACGGCCACCCGGTGGCCACGACAAGGGGGATGGACCAGGAGCCTGTGAACAGACCGATGAGCGGAAGGAAACCTGCGGCGTAGGCGGGAATGAGCATCACGTGGCGGAGGTCCGTCGGATCCTCGTGATGGCGCCGGTGAGCGGTCGACGTGTCGAGCTTCCGGGTTCGCCACGACGTCGCGGGAGCGTGGAGCAGGAACTTGTGGATCACCCACTCGACCGTGCCGGTGGCGGCGACCACAGTCGTCAACGCGACGACATCGTGCCACCCGAACTGCCCAACATAGATTCGCGTGACGGTTGCCGCCGCCGAACCGGCGAGGAGGACTCGAGGTGAATCGGCACTCAGGTAGACGCCGAGCGCCTCCCTCAGGTTGGTGATATCGGTTGAACGAGCCGGGAGTTCGGTCCGGGTCAGCCGGGCCAGACTCGTCAGTCGGGAAACGGTGCTCGACATCGGTCGGGGTAGGTTGATGGCCGTCGCCTCGAGTGTCATCTCGGCCAGCTCCCCTGCTCGGCGACGGCGTCAAACAAGTCCTGACCCAACGTGATGAGCGTCTCATGTGTTCCCGTGGCGGCTCCGGCCTCGTTGTTGATCGTCAGACCGACCATGGCGTAGATGAAAAGGAACGACATCCGCGACACGAACTCGGCGGTGATTCCCCGTTCGTTTGTGATCGGGGAATCACCGCTCTCACCGCCGCGGGTCAGCGCGCTCTCCACCTGCACCTCGGCAAGGTAGGAGACCAGTGTTTTGATGTGCCGGTGGTGGTTCTCGACGATCGGCGTCAGCAGGTTGCGAAGCTCGGGGTTGGTGCGAGCCTGGGCGAAAACCTCGACGACCGCCGTCTGTTCCGGGCGGCTCATGCACTCCCAGAGGATGGTGAGGAGTTCGGTGGCGGTGGCGTCGGCTCCAACGACCGAGAACGACTGGGCGAAACTCTCGCGAAGCTCAGCCAACGCATAGTCGACGGTGGCCGCCAGCAGGTCGAGGCGGGTGTCGAAATGGTTGAACACTGCGCCGTTGCTCAGCTCCGCCGTGTCCGCCACGGCCACCGTCGAAAAGCCTGCGGCACCCTGTTCGAGCAGCACGGCGGTCCCCGCCTCGAGCAGTTTCGTGCGGGTCTGTTTCCGTCGTTCGGCTTGGGTTGCCACCCGTTCAGTTTAAAGAGAGAGTACTCTCTTTGTCAACCGGAATGTTCCGTCGGACACCGACATCACTGCCGAAATCGTCCGCATGTCCGTTTCCAGGTCGGCTCGTCGCCTCGGTGTGGGGCGTCTCATCGTCGAGGAGCTTGTGGCCACGGCCCACCGGTGGGGCGCCGACCGGGTGATTCTGGAAACAACGTCGGCGTGGGTGGACGCAATCGAGTTCTACCGGCGCTGCGGCTTCGTCGTCACGGGTTGCGGTACCGATGAGTTCGGACCGCAAACCTTCTTCGAGTACCGCTTCAGGGGCCTAGCGGAAAGGGCCCAGCGATGAGGCCGTGCGTGGGCAAGCGCCCAGCGACGAGGCGGGCGGGACCCCTTCCGAACTACCGTGTGGGCCGGCCTGAGAACCGGCGCCTGTCCACGCACGTTCTCAGGCCTCGGACCACGTGGCGAGCAGCTCCCGTCCGGCATCGTCGGCCGGGAAGAACGTCTCGAGGCGAAGCTCGTCGAGGGTGACGTCATGGGGAGAACCGATGGTGGAGATCGTGGTGAGCAGCGAGAGCGTCACGTCGGTACCGACCTCGATCACCATGGGGACCAGCAGGTCGGCGCCGAGGAGGGTCGGCGAGTGCGAACGCAGGTGGGCCACATCGGGATACGACAGCATCTCCTCGAC
>JBFHEP010000006.1:0-33866 GCA_041584095.1 Acidimicrobiales bacterium
GTCAGCGGCGATACCCAGAGCGCTTCGCCCGTGGTCTCGATGACCTCGTCGAGTGTCACGCCTGCGCTGTTCAGGTTCGCCGGGTCGACCAGCACCTGAAGCTGGCGATCACGGTGGCCCCACACGGCCACGTTGGCGACGCCGGGAACACCCAGCAGCCGCGGCTTGATGTTCCAGCGGGCCAGCACCCCAAGCTCGACCAGCGACATGTCGTCCGACGAGAGTCCGACCATCATGATTCGGCTGTTCGAGGAGAGAGGCTGAAGCATCACCGGAGGTTTGGACACGTTGGGCAGGGCGTGGGCCTGGGTGAGACGTTCCTGGACCATCTGGCGGGCCCGGATCGGATCGGTGCCGGGCTCGAACTCCATCACGATCGACGACAGGCCGGCGACCGACTCGGAGCGGATGTCCTGCAACCAGGCCACTCCGTTGAGGAGATCGGCCTCGAGCGGAACCGTGATCAGCGACTCCACTTCGGCCGCGGAAAGGCCCAGCGCCTCGGTCTGGACCTCGACCAGTGGGGGGTCGAACTCCGGAAAGACGGCCACCGTTGATGACCTCAACTGGAAGACACCGGCTATTATTGCCACAAATGCGAGGGCAAGTATTGCGACTCGAGCGCGCAAACCAACCCCGACCATCCATCGGATCATCCTGATTCCCCCTTCGGAGTATCGCTATGTACTGTTCCCGTTTTTAGACCGACATACGTGTGGGAGGCGCACAAGCGCGTCAACCACAATAAGCGTTAGTTTCGAACAACCTCGCTGCCATCCCCACCTGGCGAGACTCACGCATCAAGTCGACCACACGTGGCACAGCTGTTCCTTCCCTCAATAAAGGAAAGCCTATGCGGTCATCGTAGACCACATCCGACAAGCCGCGCCAGGCATTTCAACCGATTTGTCTGTTTTTTTCGACCGATCTTTACGACGATCGCACGGTACTCAGGTAGTTTTACCCAAACCGCCGGTTGCCAGCGCGTCGTTGATATCGACCTGGAGGAGATCTGCCAGCCGCTCGACGTGGGGTTCGGCGACCATCGTCAGGTGATCGCCCCCGACGACTCTGATGATCAAGCCCCCGTCGGCCACGGGCCGCCATCCCATGTCGGTCTCGAGCAAGTGTCCGATGAACGGATCCCCGGCGGCCTTGTAGACGGCCATGTCGCCCGGATACGGCCGGTACTCGTAACGCACCTGACTCTGAATGTTCTCCTCGATGAACCGTCGGATGTCGAGGCGGCGGTTCGGATCGAGCCCCAGTCGGCGGCGCAGTCCGGTCTCGGCCAGCTCCGTGTATCGACGAAGCCGCTTCACCTGGAGAGCGGTGCGGCCGACCACGTAGTCCCGGGGGTCGTCCCGGAGCGCATTGAGGTGGGTGACCAGCCGACCCCGGAACCCGAGCTCGGTCCTCCTCTGTACCGCCGCCGGTCCGGTTGCGTCGAACAGAGCCAGCAGGGCGACCTCTCGTCCTGCGGCGACCAGCTGTTGTGCCGTCTCGAAGGCGACGACGCCTCCCAGCGAAATCGCGGCGAGAATGATCGGGCCGGCCGGACGGACTCGATTGATCTCGGTGACATATTCGGCGGCGATGCCGGCCACCGACGTCGGGCCCTCGGTGTTGAGGTCCATGTCGTGCGTCGGCTGGCCGAGCCCATACATCGGTTGGTCATCGCCGAGCCGGGCCGAGAGCGGCCGGAAGTACATGCAGTCGATGCCGAGGACATGAATGGCGAAAACCGGGGGTCGGGTACCGTTGGGCTGGATCGGAACGAGGAACGCGCCGTCGTCGAGACCGTTGTTCGACGCCGTGTCGGCGGACCGCCCCGTCGTCTCGATGGTGGCGACCAGACCACGGGGGGTCTGGGATCGATACAGGGCCGACACCGGAACGCGACGACCGAACTCGTCCTCGATGGACAGCAACAACTCGATGGCCGTCAAGGAGTGCCCGCCGTGGTCGAAGAAGGAGTCGTCGAGCCCGAAATCGGTTTGACCGAGCGCTTCGGCGAAGAGCCGGCACATGATCCGCTGGGGTTCGGTGGCCGCGGCGTGTTCGTCCTCCGCCGTCCGTTCGGCGGGGCCTCCGACCTCAACCGATGCCTCGAGCTGTGCCACGGCCTCGCGATCGATCTTGCCGTTGCCCGTTCGTGGAAGCTCGGCCCGGAACCGGTACACCGACGGCCGCCATAGCGGAGGAAGAACGTCGACCACCCTGTCTCGCAGCGCTGCTTCCTGCTCGACGTCACCGTCGGCGACGACCCAGGCCGCCAGCCGGAGGCCCGCCGACACGGTGACCACTGCAGCCCGAACGCCGGGAACGGACGTCAACGTTCGTTCGATCTCCTCCGGCTCGACCCGCACGCCACCGATGTTGAGCTGATTGTCGACACGACCCAGGTAATGCACGACACCGTCGACGACTGCGACCCGGTCGCCGGTGCCGTAGGTGGAGCCGAACTGCTCGGCCACCCCGGCACCGCCGAGCACCAGCTCGCCTGCCACCTCCACCGGGCGGACGGCACCGTCCGGTCCCCGCACCTCCAACCAGGTCCCGGCGATCGGGACGCCGATCGGTACCGGGTCGTCGCCGTAGCGGACGTGATGGCCGGTGGCCCACACCGTGGCCTCGGTCGGGCCGTACTCGTTGGTCAGCCGCGACAGGGGGAAGCGACGGTAGTGCTGCTCGACCAGCCCGGGCGGGCAAGCCTCACCGGCCACGATCACCTGGCCGGGCCACTGCTGGCGATCACCGACCGGACGGAGCAGGCCCCGCCGCTCCATCGAGTCGATCACGGCTTGATAGAGGGTCGGCACCATCAGCGTGTGGGAGACGGCCCGGTCGACGAGCAGGTCGGCCACAGCGTCGACGTCGTGGACCTCGTCGTCGGTGGGCAGAAGAAGGGTCCCACCCTCGGCCAGCGTCCAGAAGATCCCGGCCACACTCGAGTCGAACGATGCACTCGACAGCATCAGGTAGCGGAAGTCGTCGACGGCGCCGGCTCCCTCGATCGGTGCTCCCGTTGCGTCGACCCGGTAGAACGGCGAACGGGCCAGCGTGCTGGCCGTCAGTCGACCGTGGGAGATCCACACCGGTTTCGGTTCCCCCGTCGACCCCGAGGTGAAGATCAGGTAGGCCGGATCATCTGGACCTACGGTCGGCAGCGGGGGAAGGTTCTCGCGATCCTGCGTGGTGGACGCCTCTGATCGCGCAAACCTCTCGACGACCCCGGCGTCGACGATCAGCCTCGCCCCCGAGCGGTCGAGGAGTAGCTCCTGTCGCTGCTTGGGATAGGTGGGATCGATCGGCACGTAGGCACCGCCGGACCGCAGCACGCCGACGATGGCGACGATGAGATCGACGGAGCGACCGACCGTGATCGCCACCGGATCACCGGGTTCCACCCCTTGGGCCACCAGGTGCCTGGCCAGGTCGGCCGATCGCCTCCCGAGCTCGGCCCACGTCAGCGATCCAGCACCGCAGACCACGGCCGGCGACGCGCCCGCGGCGTCGAGCAGCTCGACGATCCGACCGAGCAGCGGCCGGGCCGCCGCCAGAGGCAACGGCGGGCCGTCGAGCCGGCTGGGCTGATCCGAGCCGACCAGGGGCAAGGGAGCACCGTTCGACCCGGTGAGATTCGACAGGGATCGGTCGATGGCGGTCACGAGGCGCTCGGCCTGGGCTGCGGTCATCACGGAGCCCCGGTACTCGAGGCTGAGATCGAGCCGATCGCGACGACGTTCGACGAAGATGGTGGCGTCGGCGACGGCTGAACCGTTGGACAAGACCTGCTGTTCGGCCGAGGCCGAACCGACCGTACCAGGACTCAGATCGTCGAAGGAGACATAGATCGACGGAGCGGCCGCCGGCCGGCCGGCCTCCCGGCGATCGGCCATGATCCGGGCCAACGGGAAGGCCCGATGGCTGAGCGTTTCCCCCAGCCGGCGGGCCACGGCCACCGGATCGCGGTCGACGACCATCGGCACGGTGTTGAGGAAGTAGCCGACCAGCGGATCGGCGTCGACGTCGGTCCGGGTCGAGGTGATCAACCCGACCTCCACCTCCGGTTCGGCGGTGAACGGCCGCAAGGCGGCGCCGATGGCGCACAACGCAACTGCGAACGCGGAGGCGCCGTCGGCCCGGTCGAGCGCCTCGGGCGCAACCGAGGCGGATCGCTGTAGGAACCCGTCGGGCTCCGGTTCGAACACGACGAAACCCGGTCGGTTGCCGCGTCCGACGTCGGCCTCGATCCAGAAGCGGCGGTCACGGTCACCCCGCCGGGTTTGCTGCCACCGGCAGTAGGCGCCGTAGTCGGTGCTCAGTGGCTCGAGGTCGGCACCGTCCAGCAGAGCGTTGACCTCACGCCAGATGACGTCGAAGCTCTCGGCGTCGGCCGAGGCATGATGGACGACCAGCAGCACCGCTGTCGGACCGTCGTGAACCGGTTGGACCAGGCAACGCAGCAGCGGTCCGTTGTCGAGGTCGAACGGGTCTCGGTGCACACTCGCCAATGCGTCGGCGAGTTCGGCTTCGTGGACCGGGTCGGCGGCTCGGAACGACAATGCCTCGGCGCCCGACAGCCGGCGCCGGTTCGCCCCGTAGGTCCATGACAGCGGTTGGTGACGTTCTGCGACGCGCTCCAGGGCGCCGCAGAGCGCCGCCTGGTCACGCAACACCTCGGCCGTCGCATCGAGGTGGTAGACCCGGCCGATGTTGTACATGACGTCGTCCGGTCGGGCCGCCTGGTCGAACAGGATGGCCTGCTGGCCCGACGACAGTTCGGGCATCACCTCGACCGGCGACGGCGCAGGGGGCGTCGACGACGGTGTTCGGCTGGTGTCGCCGCCGTCGGCGACGGTGGCGGGTGAATCCTGCCCCTCGGCACCGATGAGCGTCTCGAGAACGGCAGCCAGCGAGCGAGGGGTGGTGTGGCGGAACGCCAGATCCTCGGCGGCGTCGACCGACAGTGCTTCGGCGAGGGCCACGATCGACTCAAGCGCCCCCAGGGAGTCGCCGCCGAGGGCGAAGAAGTCGTCTTCGACCCCGATCGGTTCGATGCCGAGCACGTTCTCCCACACCTTCACGATCTGGCGCTCGGTTTCGGTCGACGCCGGAATGTGCAGCCCCGCCGACGGGCGATGGACCCGCTGCGGAGCGGGAAGAGCGTCGGTGTCGACCTTGCCGTTGGTGGTCAGCGGTATCTGATCGACGGGGACGAAAGCCGCCGGGATGGCGTAGTCGGGGAGCCGGCGGCTGCAGAAGCCGCGCAGCTCGGCGCCGTCGGGCACCGGGTCGGACCCGGCTCCCGGGTCAACCTCGAACCAGGCGGTCAGCACCTCCCGACGCCGGGGCTGGTAGCCAACCTCGGCCAGCATGGCGGAGACCTCGTCGAGATCGAGTTGATCGTCGAGTTCGTCGATCGCCTCCTGCCGGGTCTTGTGGCCGAGCCGCACATCCCAGGCATACGGGATGGCGTAGTTGTGATAACCCTGCTCGGTGAGGTGAGTATGGATCCCGGCGGCGTTGATGAGGCAGTTGGTGGAGCGGCCGGTGTCCGCCGGTCGGACCCACGGGGCCCGGCTGGTGAGGAAGTCGAGCATCTCCGACAGTTCGACGTCGACGTAGCGGTAGAAGTCGATGTAACTGATTCGGGAGAAGACGTCGTCGGTGGCGAAGATGTCGGTGTCGAGCAGGCGGTTCGCGGCGTCGTCGGCCCGGTGGTAGATCTTGCGGGCCTCGAGCACTGCCCGGTCGATGGCGTCGGGATCGAAGCGATCGACATCGAACTGCTGTGGTATGAGCCGGGTTTCGAACAGCTGGCCTCGCGACAGGCCGGTCACGATGACCGGAATCCCGAGCTCGGCCGCCCGATTCGTGGCCAGCGTGTAGATGGTCTTGTAGCAGCCGTTGCACACGTTCGAGTGGACGGCGAGCGAGTCGGCGAAGATGGCGTTCATGGCCTCGGTGGTCACGAACTCGTGATCGATGCCGAGGTCGGCGACGGAGCGTCGAACATTGTGCTTGGCCCCATCGGAGATGAACCCGTTGTCGAGCGTGATTGCGTAGGGTCGCACGCCCATCTCGACAAGTCGGTACAGGGCGTACGTGGAGTCCTTACCCCCGCTCAACAGATGGAGCACATCGTGGTCGCCGCTGCGGTTGGAGCGTGCCTTTTCCAACTCGGACGCCAAATCCGCCGGGGTCTTGAACCAGCTCTCGGCCACCGGGGCGACGGCCTCATAGGCATGGCACGTGTCGCAGATTCCGGCCTCATCGAAGGTCACGCCGGGAACGTTGTCGGGCAACCCGCACCGGCGGCAGTTGATCGTCGGTTCCGAGGTCGACGGAGACCAGAGCCGAACGGCGGCCCGCCCGATGGCCGGGTGCTCGGCCAGCGCCTGCTCGACCTCGATCGGTTCCAGGCGTCGGCCGCCCACCTTGACCTGCTCGTCGATTCGGCCGAGGTAGACGAGTTGTTCGGGATCGTGGAGACGGACCAGATCACCGGATCGGTAGAACCGTCGCCCGTTGGCTTCGACGAACGGCGACGGCGTCGTCGTGTCGGTGTCCGGGTCGGCGTCGAGATACCCCGCCGTCAGACCCCGATGATGGATCAGCAGCTCACCGGCGACCCCCGGCGGCACCGGTTGGAGGTACTGGTCGACCACCACCAGGGTCACCCCGGGCGCCGGACGTCCGATCGGCACCTCCGCCATATCGGACACCGTGGCGGGTCCGACCTGGTGGATCATGCAGCCGACGACCGCCTCGGTCGGCCCGTACTCGTTGAAGATCCGAGCCTCGGGATCGAAGGCGAGAATCTGCCGGGCCAGCGCCGAACCGAACGCTTCGCCACCCACGATCACGGTGTGAAGGCGGTGCTCGGGGGGCAGGAGCCGCATCAGGATCTCGAGGTGGGATGGCGTGGTCTTGGCCCAGGTGATGTCGGTCTCGGCGGCCACGGCGGCCAGCCCGGTCACACCGTCATCGCCGACGACGATGAGGCGGCCACCGGTCAGCAGCGGCACGAAAAGCGTGGTGATGGTGAGGTCGAACGTGAGTGCGCTGAACAGCGGCGCCACGGGCGGGCGGTCGGGCTCGACGTAGGCATCGGTGGCGAAGGCCACGTAGTCGTTCAGCCCCAGGTGGGTGATGGGCACGCCCTTGGGCTCGCCGGTGGAGCCCGACGTGAACAGGAGGTAGGCCTCGTCGTCCGCTTCGGTCTCGACCGGATTCAAACCGGCCCTGGTTCCGTTGGCCAGCTCCGCGACCATGGCGATGTCGGCCGGTGACACGATCACCGAACATTCGGCCCGTTCGATCAGCCGGGCGCGACGCTCGGGCGGCTGGGACGGGTCGAGCGGCACGAACGAGCATCCGGCCGTAATGCTGGCCATGATGGTGACGACGGCTTCGGCCGAGCGGGGAAGGTCCACGGCGACCCGGCTGCCCGTCGTGGCGCCCTGTTCGCACAGCCAGCTCGCCGTCCGGCGAATCCAGCCGGCCAGGTCGCGGCCGGAGATCTGGCGCTCACCGTCGGTCAGCGCGATATCGGACCGGTTGTCGAGCGACGCCAGAAGACGCTCGATCACCGGTGCATCGGCGTGTTCGGATGCGGCGAGCGGCGCCCCGCTCCCCCACTCGGCGAGCACATCGCGCTCGGCCTCCGTGGGCAGTGCCATCGATCCGATCGATGAATGCGGCTCGGTCACCAGAAGGCGCAGACCGGTCAGCAAGTGGTCGACGGCGTGGCGCCGGTGGTCGACGTCGGCGCCGCGATGTGCGAGGTCGAGGGCGAAGCTGAAGGTCTCAGCCCCACCAGCGGTCCCGTTCGCCGTGTCGTCGTCGGCCGAACCGTCGGCGTAGCGGGTCATCTGGAGCCGCACCAAATGGCTCTGGTCGATGGCGCCGGGATGGATCCATCGAGTAGCCGCCGGGTAATGACCGAATCGGGTCTGGTGGGCCCGGGGAATGATGTTGACGATCGCGCTGACGTCCGCGGACGGACTGGTGCCGGGCACTGCGTGGCGCATGGTCTCGACGACGGCTCGACCGACCCGTGCGTGGAGATCGGCGAAGGTGTCGCCGGGTTCGATGACGATGTCAACCGGGAACACCTCCATCGTGACTCCGATCAGCGCTCTCGTTTCGGGGCGGCCCCGGTGGTGGACGGGCATACCGATGGCGAAACGGTCGGCGCCCGAAACCCGGTGCAGGTACACCGCCAGGGCGGTCGTCAACAGGACCGTCCAGGAGAGATCGGGGCTCAACAGTTTGAGGTCGCCGTCGAGCCGCTCGGTGATACGGGTCAGAAGCCGGTCGTCGATCTCGACCGGCAGCCTCGTCGCCGCCCCCCCAGCCTCGCGGTTGGAGGACGGCCGGTCGACCGGCCGATAGAGCCGGTCCAGCTCCACGGCGGGGGGCCGACCCGACCAGTGGCGGACAGCTCGTTGCCGGGACCGGCTCACCTCGGGTCCTGCGGAGAACTCGTTCGCCACCCACCGGTAGTACGAGGTTGTTTCGGCGACCATGTCGTCTGCCGGCTCGTGCTCGGCGAAGTACGCATCGGCCGTCGCCGCGAACACGAGCGCGGAGGAAGTGGCGTCGGTGATCACGTGGTGGAGGTTGAGATACCACGAACAGGTGCCGTCGGGATGGGTAATCAGCAGACTGTCGAATCCCCGCCGGGTCATGTCGAGCGGCGTCCGGCAGCGCTCGCCCACCAGCGCGTCGACCCGATCCGCGGGCAGGGCGGTGATCTCCGTCAGATCCGACCAGGCGACCGCCGGGTCGACGTCGAACAGCTCGACCCGGTCACCATCGGGACCTCGGCGGATGGTGGTGCGGAGGATGTCGTTGGCGGCCACCACGGAGGCAAAGGCCCGCGCCAGTCGCTCGGCGTCGATCGGGCCGCCGACGTGCGAAACCAGCGCCATGTTCTGAATCGGTTGGCCGTCGTTCAGCCGCTGCGAGGTCCACAGCGAGCGCTGCATCGGGGACAGCAGCAGATTGCGGTCGACCGATCGGAGTGAAACCGCGACGTTACCGTCAGCCAACGCACGCCCCTTCCTCTGCCCCGACCAACCGTGCCGACTTCACCTGATACCCCTTGATTCCGCCACCACCGACAACTGTAGAAAGGCGCGCCGGATTCAGAACCTCTTTGCTCCGAAAACCTTCCACAAGATTCCACTGACCGAGTCTCGGTCGGCGTCCAAAGCTCTATCGTTGATGCGGTTCTGGCGGATGCGCGAACGGGTGGGAGTCGAGCGTGAGACGAAAAGTATTCGGCAGTTGTGGGATCGCAGCGGCCGCTGCGCTGTGCGTGGCGCTGATCATGGCGATGACCTCTGCGGCATCGGCCCACAGCGGTGATCAGACCTACCTGTACCTCGATGTGACCCCGTCGAACCTGTCCGGGAGGGTCGAAGCCCCGATCCCGGACGTCCGTACGGTGCTCGGCCTCGGCGAGGACCTGGGCAATCAGGCGGTCATCGACGGCCATTCCGACGAGATCGTGGCGTACCTGGCCGACCACCTGTCGTTCGGGGACGACGGCCGGGCCTGGGAGACGACGTTCGGTGAACCGTTCGTGTTCTTCTCCGATGCCCCCGAGCTCGACGACAACTATCTCGTCGCCCCCTTCACGGTGGCCGTCACCGACACCGTGCCCCGCAGCTTCGATCTCCGCTTCGATCCCTTCGTCGACGAGATCGACGGCCGCAGCTCGCTGCTGCTGATCGCCAACGACTGGGCCGGCGGGGTCATCGACAACGGCTGGGAGTCGCTGGCCACCTTCGACGGCGACAGTCGTCAGCAGGTCGTCGATCTCGGCAGTCCGAGCTGGTTCAAGAACCTGACGGCCAGCGTCAAGCAGGGCATCAACCACATTCAAACCGGTCCCGACCACATCCTCTTCGTGCTCGTGCTGCTTCTGCCGGCCGTGCTCGTCTTCGACTCTCGGTGGTGGCCAACCGAGGGTTTCGGGTCCGCCCTGTGGCGGATCCTGAAGATCGTGACGATGTTCACCGTGGCCCATTCGATCACCTTCACGCTCGCCGGTCTCGACGTGTTGCCACTTCCGCCATCGAAGCTGGTGGAGTTCATCATCGCACTCTCGATCGCCGCGGCCGCCCTGCACAACATCCGGCCGGTTCTCCCCAACCGCGAATGGCTTCTCTCCTTTGTATTCGGGTTGTTCCACGGCATGGGATTCGCTTCGCTCGTCGAGGGCCTGGAGGTCTCCAGGAGTACCCAGCTGATCTCACTGCTCGGCCGCAACGTCGGCATCGAGATCGGCCAGGCCGTTGTGGTGCTGCTGCTGTTCCCCGCCCTCTATCTGCTTCGCCGAACCCGTTTCTACCGCCCGTTCTTCACGGCCGCCTCGGTGATCATGTCGACGATCGCGCTGGTCTGGATGGTCGAGCGGCTGGGCGAAATCGATGTCGGAATCAGCACGCTCGTCGATCCGGTGTTCGTCTGGCCCCGCATCCTTTTCATCGTCATCGCACTCACGCTGGTGGCGGCGGCAGCGTTCCAGGTCGAGGCCGGGTCGGGTCGGCTGCTGCCGACGATGGCCCAGTCGACCGAACCCGAAGCCGATGGCACCAAATCGCGCCGGCCGGTACAGACAGGGAGCCGACCATGAGCATCCACCGAATCTCCCCCGACTTCGAGGAACGGTTGCTGAAGTTCGTCAACACCGAGGTCACGCTGATCGATGAGACGATCGAGACGGACACGGACCTCCTGCTGAGCGGTGCCGTCGACTCGCTCGGCGTCATGAGCATCACCGGCTGGATCGAGGACGAGCTGGGCTTCGACGTGGACGCCACGGAGATCACCCTCGACAACTTCCAGACGGTCCAGCGCACGCTCCGCTACTGCGAATCCAAGCTGGCCTGACGAAGCCGACGCTCAACCGAGGTACTCTCCGAGCGGCGTGAAATCCCGGTGATGGTGGTGGTCGGCCCGCTTCATCGTGGTTTGCCGATTGTCGACCGGATTCACGATCAGGGAGAAGATGCGACGGGGCCAGGGCGACATGTTCGGCGTTGAGCCGTGCACGATCGAGTCGCCGAAGATCAGCATCGTGCCCGCTGGTCCCTTCGGGCAGACGAGGCCGCCTTGTTCGGCCAGCGGTCCGACGATCTCGGGTCCGACGGTCCACAGGTCATAGCTGGTGGTGATCGTGTCGAGAGATGCCCGGGCCGGACCGGCCCGATGGGATGCCCGCACGAACATGAGCGGGCCGTTGAACTCGGTGACCTCGTCGAGAAAGATGTGCAGGTTCAGAGCGAGCGGTTCCGGTACGCCGTCCTCATTGTGGTGGGTGGCGAAGTCGTGGTGCCACTGCCATTGTTCACCGACGAACGCCTCCTTGATGTTGACCTTGACCTGCTGGGCGTAGACCGGCACATCGCCGAGAATCTGCCGGGCCGGTTCGAGGAACCGCCGGTCGTTGACGAGCCGCTTGAACACCGGGTGCCGCAGGTGGAGGCCCATTGCCGTGCGGACGGCGCCGCTCGACTTCTCCCGGATGTTGGCCGCGACGTCCTCGGTCGTCAGCTCGGCCAGGGCGGCGTTGATCTCGTCGACCTCGGCCTGGCTGAACCGCTCCGGCAGCACGGCGACCCCGTCTCTCCGGAAGGCGTCGAGCTGCGCCTCGGTGAGCGAAGGATCGAGGTTCGACTCGGCGTTGGACGACTGGGTCACGCATGAATCGTGACAGATCCGGCTGACGAGGAAAAGAGACGACCGACCGGCATCGGACCGGTGACCGACGTCTCATGACGAATCGGGACCTTCGTCCGTATTCCGGTGGCCGGAACAATTGGAGACTAAGAGCTGGAAGAACCAAGTAGGAGCTTCCAGTTCGGAGGTTGAAATGTCCAGGAAATTCAAGGGCCTCGGCACCGTACTCGCCGTGATCGGAGCGGTCTGCCTGATCGCGTCGGGCGTTGCGCTCTACCGTACCCAGCAGGGCATGGACGCCCTCAAGAGCTTCAGCGAGGCACAAAACGTCACGCTGAGCTACGACGAGGACGGCAACCTCTTGGATCGGGGAACGACCGAAGGGGCCGACGCCATCATGGCGATGTTGGAAGACGAGTGGGGCTACCCGGTGCTCGGCAATGAACTCGATCCCGACGACCCGGTCGTCAACACGGCATCGGAGTACATGTACCAGATGGCCACGATCGTCTATCACGTCCGCAACGGCACCCAGACCGTCGTTCTCGACAGCGACGTCGAGTACAACGGTGAGACCTTCGCCGCCGGTACCTACGAGTTCGACGTCGACGGCCGCTACTGGACCGACTTCGATCGGCAACACCCGATCGAGGGTCCGGCTCGGGAGCAGGCCTGGTCGGGCACCGTGCACGGTCTCGTCGGTGAACTCGGTGTCGGCGTGGTGACCCACACCTCGATCCAGGTCGGATACGCCCTGGCCGGCGTGCTGGCCACCCTCGGTCTGCTGTCGCTGCTGACAGGGCTGGGAATGTTCTGGCTGGCCCGTGAACCGGAGTTCGTCCTGAATGGGTCCAGGGCGAAAACGGGCCAGGCCGAGGAGCGGGATCTCGTCAACGCCTAGCGGTTAGACATCCCGCCCAGAACGATCGTCCGGACGGTGCGCCAGGGCTCGGCGCACCGTCCGGCGGTCGATTTTTCCGCTTGGAGTGAGGGGGAACGCATCGACCGGCTCGAAGCCGGTCGGTATCGCGTAACCGGGCAGGGTGGCCGACAGGGCGGAGCGCCACTCCCCCGCTGATTCGCCGGCCTGGGCAGCGGCGCCGGCGGACCCGTCGGCATCGGCCGATGCGGTCGGAACGTACCGGGCGACGAGCGTGCCGTCACCGTCGGATCCGGGTCGGACGCCGACGACGGCGTGCTCCACCCCGGGCAGGCTGCCCACCGCCGCCTCGACGACCTCGAGTTCCACCCGGTAGCCCCGCACCTTGACCTGATTGTCCCGCCGGCCGAGGTAGTGGAGTAGGCCGGCTTCATCGCGTCGGCACAGGTCGCCGGTCCGGTACCAGCGCTGTCGCCGACCGCCCGGACCGGGGCGGTAGAGGAAACCCCGCTCGTCGAGGTCGGCGCGGCCCCAGTAGCCGGCCATCATCGTCGCCGTCCGGGCGATCAGCTCGCCGCTGCCCGGGCCGTCCAGGACGTTGTCATCCTCGTCGATCAACGCCACCTCGGCACCGGGGCTGGCTTCGCCGATCGGCATCGTGCCTGCGGAATCGACGCCACCGGGCAGATGATGGTGCGTGATCTGGTTGACCTCGGCCGGGCCGTAGACGTTGCTGAACACGACGCCGTCCGGCACCATCGCCCGGAGTTGCTGGAGCGGTTCGGGGGGAAACACCTCCCCGGCCGGCATGATCCACCGCAGCGACGACCAGTCGCGCTGATCGAATGCACCCCGCGTCATCATCTGGATCAGCAACGATGGCACCGTGTACAGGGTTGTGACCTGTTGGGACGAGAGATACTCGGTCAGGCTGGCAGGAAGCCGCAGATGGGGCTCGGGCACGAGGACGACGGTGGCGCCCGCCGACACTCCGGCGAAGACCTCGAAGGTCGACATGTCGAAGTGGAGCGGCGAGAAGTTGGCCGGTCGGTCGTCGGGACCGAGGCAGTAGACGTCTGCCGCCATCAGGGCGTAGGCCAAACCGCTGCCGTGGGTGTGCATGATGCCTTTCGGCCGACCGGTCGATCCCGAGGTGTACATCACGTACGCCAGATCGTCGGCCACCAACGACACCGGCGCCACCGGTTCGGCGGCGCCCACCTCGTCCCACGTGACGAACCGCGTCGAGCCCGAGCCCCCCTGACCAGCCATGTTTCTCGACAGTTCGAACTGGCCACCGTCGACACCTACTACGGTGGTCGGTCCCAGCTTGGGGAGAAGCTTGGCCAGCCCCGACCTGCGCAGCTGGTGGGTCACGACGGTTTCGATCCCGCAGTCGGTGATGATGGACTCGATCAGGTCGATCGGGGCCAGAGGATCGATCGGAACGTAGGCGGCGCCGGCGCGGAGGATGCCATGAACCGCCACCATCGACTCGATCGACTTGTGCAGGTAGATGCCGACCCGGTCGCCCCGCTTCACGCCAATCGACAGCAGTGCGCCGGCCAGCCGTGCGGTGCGCCCGTCGAACTCCTCCCAGGTCAACTGATCCTCACCGCAGACGACCGCCGTCGCCCACGGTCGATCCGATGCCGCTTCGGTCACGAGTGAGGAAAGTAGGTAACGATGCATCTGGAGGGCCCCCGGCGCCGATTGTTCGTCCGTACACTACGCTAATGATTCGCCCGACAACCACGCACGGATGAGTGATCCGCGATGACCGATGCTCGGACTGGAAGTTCCGAAGCCTCAGCGGCGACGGCGCTGGCGGCGCTCTGCGATCTCGACCATCCGGTCAAGATCGAGATGGCCGAGTGGGCTGCGGCCAAGCTGGTCGACCCGAACCTACCGGAGCGCGACGCCGCCTGTCGGTTCTGGCCCGAGGGCTGGGAACTGGCCGCCGGTCACGGCGTCCAGGGCACGATGATCGACCCGGCCAGCGGGGGTTCGGGCAACGACGTGGTCACGGCGCTTCTCCAGTTCGAGGGTCTGGGTTACGGCTGCAACGACGCCGGACTCGTGTTCGCCCTCAGCACCCAGGTGTGGACAATGCAACCGCTCCTGGCCCAGTTCGGCACCGAGGCCCAGAAACAGCGGTACCTGCCCGGTCTGGCCGACGGGTCGATCAAGGGGGCCTTCTGCATCTCCGAGACCGATTCGGGTTCGGACACCTTCGCCATGGCCACCACGTGCACCCCAACCGAGGAGGGAGCCGATGGCGGGGGTTTCGTGCTCAACGGCCACAAGGCCTACGTCACCATGGCCCCCGAGGCCGACGTGTTCCTGGTATTCGCCACCTCCGACCCGAAGCTCGGGCAGTGGGGGATCACGACCTTCGTGGTCGACGCCACGCTCGACGGCATCTCGATCGGACCGAACCGTCCGAAGATGGGGTTGCGCACGACTCCGTTCGCCGACGTGACCTTCGACAACGTCGAACTCGGCCCTGACAGCGTGCTCGGGTCGGTCGGCTCCGGGGCCGCCGTCTTCTCGACGGCCATGGAGGCCGAGCGGGCGTTCGTGCTGGCCGTCCAGATCGGTGCGATGGAGCGTCAGCTCGACGAGGCCGTGGCCTACTCCCGAACCCGCCGCCAATTCGACCAGCCGATCGGCGACTTCCAGGCGGTGAGCCATCGCCTGGCCGACATGAAGCTGCGCCACGACAACTCCCGGCTCCAGCTGTACCGGGCCGCTGCCCTGTTCACCCTCGGTCGTCCGTCGATGGAGGCGGCGGCCCTGGCCAAGATCCAGGCGTCGGAGGCTGCGGTTGCATCGTCGGTCGACGCCATCCTGACCCACGGAGCCCGGGGCTATGTCAGTGAGTTCGGCGTCGAGCGGGATCTGCGCAATGTGGCCGGCGGGATCGTGTACGGCGGCACGTCCGACATCCAGCGCAACATCGTGGCCCGCATGCTCGGCCAACGTCGCCCCGGTCGCAACCCCGACCGGCGCTGACCGTCCCAGTCCCCCGGACCCCCACACCGATCTGTGCGCTCAGCGCCCGACAACCCGGGCCTCAGCCGCACAGGTCGGTGTTGGTGCCCGGGTGGGTGGGTACCGCCAGAGGCTACAGGCCCGCCCAGCGTAAGAGCCAGAACACCACCATGCCGACAACGAGCAGGACGGGCATGTTCCGCACCTTCCACATGAGCACGCCACCGATCAGGGCGGCGAGGAGCCGGGCGTCGGGCGCGGTGAACTCCGACAGCGACACCGAGTCGAAGATCCGGGGGGCGACGATGGCTGCGAACGCCGCCGGGGCGACGTAGCGCAACGCCCGCTGGATCGGAGCCGGCAGCGATCGGTCACCGAGGATGAGCAGGAACGATGCCCGCTGGGCGTAGGTGACGAGGCCGCAGAGCACGAAGGCGATCCACACCGTGGCGCCCGAGCTCATGGCCGCTCGTTCGAGTCGTCGCCGCTGTCGCCCCCGGGGCCGTCGCCGGCGGCATCGCCGTCGGAACCACCGAGGAGCCCGTCGAGCAGACCGGCAACGGCCACCCCGAGCACGGCACCGAGCAGCAGACCCGTTCCCGACGGCCAGCCCCGGCCGACCACCGCCACCGTGCCCCCGAGGACGGCGGCGACGACGCCGGGCAGGTTGAAGATCGACAACAGGAGCAGACCCAGGAACATCAGCGGAATGGCGAATTCGATCTCCCATTCCGGTGGAATGAACTGGCCAAGGAGGATGCCTGCGCCGACGCCGACGTACCACACACCTGCCATCGGGGCCGCCGCAGCGAGATGGAACCGCATCCGGTAGGCCAACGACCGATTGTTCGAGCCATCGGCGGCGAACTCGTTGGTGAGCGCAAACACCTGGTCGATCAGGAAGTAGGAGCCGATCCATTTGAACCAGGTCGGTGCCGCCTGGAAACGACCGCCGATCGCCGCGCTGTACATGAGGTGGCGGGCGTTGATCATGAAGACGGCGGCGACGACGGCGGCGACGGAGGCACCCTCGTCGAGGAGTTCGACGGCTGCGAACTGGGCGGCGCCGGCAAAAATCAGGAACGACGACGCCCAGCCGGCCCAGTTGCCGACAACATCGGACTCACGAATGGCAACGCCGAGCAGCACGCCGATGGGCAGAGCCGGCAAGGCGAGTGGCACGGCAGCGGCCACGCCCCGCCTGACGGCCCCGACCGACGATTCACCGGCTGTGACATCCACCCCGGCGATCGTAGCGGCACGACGTCGGGGTCCGTCAGCACGTCCGAACGGGCCCGAACCCGGCTTGTCCTGCTACTATCCGCGACACTGATTGCTCAACCGAGCAACCCGTTCCAAAGGGGAGATTCAACGATGGAACGTCCAACATCCAATTCCTTCGCGGTGAAGTTCCGAACGCTGGCCGCATTGTTCCTCGGCCTGATGCTGGTCGCCGCGGCCTGCGGATCCGATGACAGCACCGAAGCCACCGACGACACGGCGGCCGCCGGTGGCGAAGTCGACGGCGACAAGCCGACGATCAACTTCGTCGTCAATCCGTGGACCGCCTCGGCGCTCAATGTCGAGGTGGCCCGAGCCATCATCGAGTCAGAGCTCGGCTATCCGACCGAGGTCGTCAACATCGACGAGAACGAAGCCATGTTCACCGGACTGGCCGACGGAACGGCCGATGCGGTACTCGAGATCTGGCCCTCCGGTATCACCGAGAGCGAGCAGGCCTTCTTCGACGACGGCACGGTCGAGAATCTCGGCGAGCTCGGCGCCGTCGGCCGTATCGGCTGGTTCGTGCCGTCCTACGTGATCGACGAGAACCCGGCGCTGGCAACCTGGGAGGGCTACAACGACCCGGCCGTTGCCGCCGAGTTCGCCACCCCCGAGACCGGCGACAACGGCCGATTCCTCGGCACCGATCCGTCGTACGCCCAGTTCGACGAGCAGATCATCTCCAACCTCGGTTTGCCGTTCGAGGTGTTCTTCTCCGGCTCGGAGGCGGCCACCGTGGCCGAACTCGACGCCAGGGTGGCGGCTGGGGAGCCGGTCCTCATGTACTGGTGGGAGCCCACGGCCGCCGTGGCGAAGTACGACCTGGTCAAAGTGGATCTGCCGGCTTACAACGACGCCTGTGGTGAAAGCATGACCGCTGGCGACGGCGGGGTCGACTGTGACTATCCGGAGGACGTGATCATCAAGGCCGCCTCCGCACAACTGGCCGAGAAGGCGCCTGACGTGTATTCGTTCCTCCAGAACTTCACGATCACCAACGACGACCAGCTGTCGATGTTGCCGGCGGTCGAGATCGACGGTGAAGACCCCGAGGACGTTGCGGCCAAGTGGGTGGCCGACAACAGCGACACCTGGTCGGCGTGGCTGGAATAGTCTCCGGAGACGCTTCCGCCGACCGGGTCTCCACGGCCCCGTCGGCGGCGTCGTCAACACTTCCGGTGGACGCTGCCAAGTTGTCCGCCGATGGAATCTGGAAGGTGTTCGGCGGCCGCTCGGCGGCCGCCAAGGCCTTGGCTCTCGCCGATTCGGGGGTTTCCCGAGCCGAGATCCTGGATCAGACCGGAGCCACGATCGGGGTTCGTAACGCCTCCTTCGCCGTGGCTCCGGGCGAAACCTTCGTCATCATGGGCTTGTCGGGATCGGGCAAGTCAACGCTGCTGCGATGCGTGGCCTGCCTGACCGACGTCACCAGGGGTTCGGTCGTGCTCGACGGCGATGAGCTGACCGGCATGAGCGCCGATCGGCTTCGGGAGGTCCGGCGTAACAAGCTGTCGATGGTGTTCCAACACTTCGGCCTGTTTCCCCACCGGCGGGTCATCGACAATGCCGCATACGGGCTGGAGGTCCAGGGTTGGGATCGCGCCAAACGCCACGCCAGGGCCAACGAGGTGCTGGAGGTGGTCGGGCTGGGCGGCTGGGGTGACCACTATCCGCAGCAGCTTTCCGGCGGGATGCAGCAACGGGTCGGTCTGGCCCGGGCGCTGGCCGTCGATCCGGAAGTGCTGTTCTTCGACGAACCGTTCTCCGCACTCGACCCGTTGATCCGCCGCGACATGCAGGAGGAGCTGTTACGTCTCCAGGGTGAGATGAACCGCACCATCGTGTTCGTGACGCATGACTTCGATGAGGCAATCAAGCTTGGCGACCGAATCGCCATCATGAAGGACGGCGAGTTCGATCAGGTCGGCACTGCGGCCGAACTGTTGGCCGCTCCGGCCACCGACTACGTTCGGGAGTTCACCAAGAACGTGTCGAGGGCGAAGGTCGTGACCGTCGACCGGGTGATGGCTTCGACGGGCGGCGCATCGACCGCGGCGGCAGCCGGCTCGACCGACGGCCCGACCGTCTCGGCCGACGCGCTGTTGGAGGACGTGCTCGGCCTGCTCATCTCGACCGATCTGGCCATCGGTGTGGTCGACGGCTCGGGGTTGCGCATCGGCACCGTCGACCGGGACCAGGTGAGGGCGGTCCTCGATGCTTGAGGCGGGGGCGGCGGAGTCGAGGGCGGGTCTCGACTGGCAACGCGTGCTCGACTGGCCAAGGTCGATCCCGACAGCGGCCTGGTGGGCGATCATGGCGGTCGGCGTGCTGGTGCTGCAGGCCTTGTTCTCGGCCCAGGTGCTGTTCCCGCCCCGGTGGCAGGAGGCGTTCAGCGAACCCTTCGACCGGTTCGCAGCCTGGGCGCTGCAGAACCGCCGCTCCGGCGACCCGCATCCGCTGTTCACCGTGTTTTTCAACCCGATCTCGGACAGCGTTCGCTGGGGCCTCGATTCGGTGGAGGCGTTGCTGCTGTGGTTCCCGTGGTTTGTGCTGCCCATCATGGCGTTCCTGTTCATCGCCCGGTCCCGGCGGTGGCTCGATGCCGGTGTGGCCGCCGCGGCGCTGGTCTATCCCGGTCTCGTCGGGCTGTGGGAGGTCACGGTCGAGACGCTGGCCCTGATGCTCATGGCTGTGCTCATCTCGGTCGCCATCGGCATCCCCGTCGGAGTGGCGGCTGCGTTCCGGCCCCGGTTCGAGTCTGCAATCAAACCGGTTCTCGACGCCATGCAGACGATCCCGGCCCCCGTCTACTTCGTCCCCATGGTGATGTTCTTCGGCATCGGCGCCGTCCCGGCCACACTGGCAACGGTCATCTACGCCCTTCCGCCGCTGGTCCGGTTGACCACGGTCGGGATCCGCCAGGTACCGGCCGCCTCGGTCGATGCGTCCGAGATGTTCGGGGCGTCGCGCCGTCAGACGTTGTTCAAGGTGCAGTTGCCGATGGCCATGCCGACCATCCTGACCGGCCTCACCCAGACGATCATGATGGCCCTCGGCATCGTGGTGCTGGCCACGTTGCTGGCCGCTGGTGGTCTCGGTCAGGAGATCATGGACACCCTCCTCCAGCGGCGCATGGGTCGAGGGATCGCCGCCGGTCTGGCAATCGTGGCCATCGCCCTGGTCCTCGACCGGCTCGGACGGGCCGCAGCCTCGACCGACAAGGCCACCGCTCCTTCCCGCCGCACGGTACTCATCGCCGTCGGCGGGGTCGTGGCCCTGACGGTCATCGGTAAGCTGGCCGGGATCTCCGGGTTCCCGGAGTTGTGGGACACCAAGATCTTCGACCCGATCGACAACGGGGTCACCTGGGTCCGCGACAACCTGAGCTGGCTGACCAGAGGCGTCACCAACATCGTCGTGTCCTGGTTCTACGTGCCCATCCGGGACCTGCTCACCGATTCCACAGCGTGGCCGGTCGTGGTGTTCGCGGCAACCTGGGCCACCTGGCGTCTCGGTGGCTGGAAGCTGGCCGTCTTCAGCGCCGTCGCCATCAGCTTCATCGGCCTCATCGGCGTCTGGGAGGACTCGCTCGACACGTTCACCCAGGTGGTGGCCGCCGTCGTCGTCTCCCTGGCGGTGGCCATACCGCTCGGCATCTGGTCGGGGCGCAACAAACGGGTCGAGGCCGTCCTCTCCCCCATCCTCGATGCCCTGCAGACGATCCCGTCGCTGGTCTACATCATTCCGGCGGTCACCATCTTCACCCTCGGTGTGGTACCCGGCATCATCGCTTCGGTGCTCTACGCCATGGTGCCCGGCGTGCGTATCACGGCGCTCGGAATCCGACAGGTGCCGACCGAGAGCATCGAAGCGTCACAGACGTTCGGGGCCACGCCGATGCAGACGATGCTCGGGGTGAGGATCCCACTGGCCGCCACCACGATCATGGCCGCCATCAACCAGGTGATCATGATGGTCCTGGCCATGGTCATCATCGCCGGTCTCGTCGGCGGCGGCGGACTCGGATTCCAGGTCATCAGTGCGGTCAAGAACTCGGAGGTCGGTCACGGCATCGCCGTCGGCCTGGCCATCGTGATCATGGCCATCATCCTCGACCGGTCAACCCAGAGCATCGCCGATCGCCTGCGCCCGCCCACCGGCCACCACTGACGGTTCGCCGGTACGCTCCCGGTTCGAGCTTCGAATCTGAGGTTCGCCGGCGCTCGAGGCGACGTCGGCGAACCTCAGATCGAGGAATCGGCCGGACGACGGCTACTGTCGGCGCACATGATCGATACCCCGATTCCTCCGGCTGACGGTGTGACTCCTGCGTCCGTCGACGCCTTCGTCGCCAACCAGTGGCCGGCCAATCCGAACACCGGCCGATGTCTCGAGGTTTCGGGCCGACATGCCTTGGCCGAGTTGTCCGTCGGCCCCGAACAGATCCGACCCGGCGGCTACATCTCCGGCCCGACCCAGTTCGCAGCCGCGGACCTGGCACTGTGGTACGCCTGTTTTGGAGCCATCGGCTTGGAGGCCATGGCCGTGACGAGTGAGCTGTCGATCCGGTTCCTTCGTCCGGCGTTCGGTGGACTCCTGGTGGCCCGAGCCGACCTGCACAGCGTGGGTCGTCGCCAGCTCGCCGGATCGGTCGTGATCTGGACCGATGATCCGGACAAGCCGGTATCGGTCTGCCAGGGCTCCTACATGGCGCCACCGTCTCCCGGCACCGGCGCCTGATCTCAGGCGACCGGAGTCTTCCCGTCCGGAGGGTGACTTGAATTGCACAGTTCGGATCTTTTAGAGTTGTTGTCGAAGCATCTTTGTGCATGTCGAAACACCGACGAGGCGGCGACAGCTCGAAGAACGATTCCACCAGTTGGCATCTCCGAGGGAACGAGTACCGGGCCGGACCCGGTGCCATGTATCGCCCGTGACCGGTTGCGTCGCCCGACGTCCCGCCACGACCTCGGGGTCGCGCCCGAGGTCGCGCAAGCATGCCCCCAGCCGACGACACGAACTCTCCTGGACCAGATCGATCGCCGACGGTCGCTGCTCTGCTGTCCGCCGTACTTCCCGGTCTCGGCCATCTCCGGACACGGCCAGGACTGGCCGCGATCCTGTTGGGAGGCTCGCTGGCCACGATCGGGGGAGCCGTGGTGTGGCTGGCCACCGTCGACCGAACGGATCTGCTGGCCTGGACCGTGGAGCCGAACATGCTGCTGGCTGCGCTGGCTCTGTGCCTTGTCACCCTCGTTGTTCGATGGGTGGTCGCCGTACACGCCGCCCGAGCCGCCGGACTCGGGCGGGTCCGCCGTCCATGGCTGCTGCGTCTCAGGCTGGCGATGGTCCTGGTGCTCATCGCCGCACCGCACATCGTTGGGGCGACGCTCGTCTGGCAACAGCACAATCTGCTCAACCGCCTGTTCACCGCCGACCAGACGTTCACGGCCCGCCCCACACGCGTGGCCGGTATCGCCGTAACCCGATCGGAATCCGAATTGATCTCGGAGCCGCTCCACGAGATTCGTTCGGAACACGTCGATGACGTCGACGATCCGGCGGGCCCGGTCCGCACGGACACGAAACCCGGCGTTGGAACCGACGAGGGTACGTCGCCGTCGACCACCCAACGCCGACCAACCTCCACGTCGCCACCGCTACCCGACCCACCGCAAACCTGGGACGGCGACAGTCGGCTTTCGATTCTCATGCTCGGCAGCGACGGCGGCTACGACCGGAAAGGAATCAGAACCGACACGATCATTGTTCTGTCGATCGACATTGCAACCGGCGACGCCGTCACGTTCTCCGTGCCCCGGAACTGGACGAACCTGCCGTTTCCGGCCGACACCCCGGCAGCCGCCGCCTATCCCGATGGAAACCCGGATCTGGCCAACACGTTCTACGGCTTGGGCGAACGGCGACCCGACCTGTTTCCCGGGTCCGAACACCCCGGAGGCGCAGCGGTGAAGGACGCCATGGCCCAAACGCTCGGTATTCCCATCCACTACTTCGTGATGGTCGACATGGCCGCCGTGGTCGAAACCATCGACCTGTTCGGCGGCATCGATTTGAACGTCACCGAGCACATCAACGATCGGATCCGCCCCATCGAGAAGGGCGGTCCGTACCTCGACATCACCGTGGGGCCGGGCGAACACCATTTTGACGGGATGACCACCCTGGCCTATGTGCGGTCCCGTGCCCAGAGCTGGGACTACAGCCGGATGGCTAGGCAACGGTGCGTTGTGGCCGCCCTGATCGAGCAGGTGAACCCACTGGATGTCGTGGCCAAGTTCGGTCCGTTCACCAACATCGTGTCCGACCATGTGGTCACCGACATCCCCCTGGATCGAGCCGATG
Source organism: Acidimicrobiales bacterium (assembly GCA_041584095.1). Lineage (GTDB taxonomy): Bacteria > Actinomycetota > Acidimicrobiia > Acidimicrobiales > SZUA-35 > JAHELU01. Next base: position 23,225 of record JBFHEP010000006.1, read on the forward strand.
AGTTGCTGGCGATCGCGGCCCGGCTCGACACCGATCGAATGCGTTCGTACAACTTCGTCCCGCCCGAGTTCCCCTCCGGTCGGGTGCCGCTGACGAAGGTCCGCTCCGCCGTCGAATCAGCACTATCAGCCGACGCGCCTCCCGATCCCAGTCGATCGATCACCGCGGCCTGCGGACCCTGACGGATCCCACGTCCCTCGAACCGCTGCGTCGGTGAACCCGCTGCGGCATCGCGGAACCGACGACGTCGGTGGCAGCCGATTCACTGACGCAGTTCAGGCCAGCGTCGTCGTGATATGCGACTTCGCCTCCAGGCTGCGATGCACTGGACAGCGATCGGCGATGCGGAGCAGCGACGCCCGGTCGTCATCCGACAGCTCCCCCTCCACATGGAGGACCCGTTCGAAGTGATCGATGTGGTTGCCGGAGGCCGGGGTGGCCTCGACGCACGCCGCGCAGTCATCTGCGTGGATCCGACCGTGGGTCACCTCGACCGACACGCGATCGAGGGCCATGCCCTTCCGATCGGCGTACATGCGGAGGGTCATCGACGTGCAGGCGCCCAGACCTGCGGCCACCAGGTCATAGGGTGTGGGGCCGGCGTCGAATCCGCCCACCGACTCCGGCTCGTCGGCCAGAAACTGGTGGTTGCCGACCACGACGTGATTGAGGAAGGTGCCCTGACCGGTCTCGGCGACCACCACCGGAGCGGTGGGATCCGGGGCCCGTTGGGCCGGGTTCTCGTCGACGATGTACCGGTCTGCCCAGTGAGCGATCGTCTCCGCCGCGAAGGTCGCATCACGATGGGAACCCAACAGGTGGCTGGCGCCGTCGATGGCGACCAGCGACTTGGGGTGGGCGGCGGCCGTGTAGATGGCTTCGGCGTTTTCGAATCCGACGATGGTGTCGCCCGGTGCGTGCAGGATGAGCAGGGCCTGACCTTCGGCCAGACCGATTTCGTCGAACCGGTTGGCCTCCAGATCATGCAGGAACTCCCGGGCGATCGTGAAGGGGCGCCCACCGATCGACACCTCGGCCTTGCCGGCGGCCTCGATGTCGGCCACGTCATCGGTGAAGAGACGACGGACGTGGGTCGGGTCCGCAGGAGAAGCGATCGTGGCCACCGCCTTGACCGACGGCAGGTGCGGGGCCGCCGCCAACACGGCGGCGCCACCGAGCGAGTGGCCGATGAGGACCTGCGGTGCCGAGGCATTGGTCGCCAGCCAGTCGGCGGCGAGGCTCAGGTCGTCGAGGTTGGACGAGAAGTCGGTGTTGGCGAACTCTCCGTCGCTGTGGCCCAGACCGGTGAAGTCGAACCGGAACACGCCGATGCCGTGGTTGTTGAGCTCGGCGGCAATCCGTCCGGCAGCGAACAGATCCTTGCTGCACGTGAAGCAGTGGGCGAACAGGGCGTACGCCTTGGGTGGACCGGCCGGCATGTCCAGTCGGGCGGCGAGATCGGCGCCGAGACTGCCGCGGAACGTGACTTGCTGAGCATGATCTTTCATGAACCCAGTCAACCGGGTTTCGACCACTGTCCCTTCCCGAGCCGCATGCTGGCGGCCTGTCGGCCAGGTCAGCCGGCAGACGCGCTCACCGCCGTGCCGTCTGCCGAGCCGTCTTGCGAGCCGTCGTCGGCGCCCACCATCCAGAGGAACGCCTGGATACCGGCCGGGCCGAGAAACTTGAACTCCCGACACAACGCCTGGTCGCGCTCGGCCGATGTCGCGTGACCCGACAGCCAGGCCTCGAAGCCGCCGGCTGCCTCCAGCTCCAGCAGCTTCTCCGCATTGTGCACCGTGGCCTCGATCTTGCGCCGGTTCCTGATGATCCTGGCATCGTGGCAGAGTCGGTCGACGTCGCCCGGGGACAGGGCGGCCACCCGCTCACAATCGAACGAGGCGAAGACCTCTGTGAACCCGTCCCACTTTGCCTTGACCACGGCCGCCCCCATGCCCGACTGGAACACCATCTTGGTCATGGCGGCCAGGTAGTTGTCGAGACCTCGGATGTCCATGCGCTCGTGAGGACCCTCGGTCGGCGAAGCCCCAGGTGGTGTTGGTGTTTTCGGCATGACGTGTTCTCCTCGCTCGCTTCCGGAAGGTCGTTCCCGCACTCTCAAGAGGAACAAGCGCGCCGGGAATCGACAATCACACGCGATTTTCGATCGAATGTCGTCAACGAGTCAGACCGATTTGATCTATCCGGGCGAACTCGCGGCGAACCGAAACCGGCAGGTGTTCGAGCAGGAAATCGAGCACCGTCGCCGGAAAGCGATCCTTGATCTCGACCGTGTACCACACCGCGTCGAACAGCGACACGAACGTCTGGACGGCGTTGAAATGGGCGACCGAGTCGGCTTTCAGCGTCGCGACATAGGCCGTCGACGTCTCGTCGGGTTGGTGCAGGTAGTGAACCTGGTCGGCCCGACGGTCGCGGGACTCCGTGGCCAGCCACCAGGTGCGGCCGATGTCGTAGGGTTGGCTGAGTTCGTCACCGATGAGCCCGAGGGTATACCCGCTTCGGACACCGAACTCCAGGTTGACCCTGGTCGTCTCGAGCTGCTGGGCCAGGTAGAGGCCGTGTTCGTGGCGACGCTCCAGCGTCAGGCCCCCGGGCCCGTACACCGGGTTCGGCGAGTACCAGGGATCCTCCTCGGTCAGGTAGCGCGCCATCTCCTGCTGCAGCACACAGTCGCGGTAGCGGTAGTTCATCGTGTTGGTTTCGAGGCTGAAGTGGCGTACTGAGCGCTTGTGGCGGAGCCGGCGCAGGAGCCCGACAACGGTTTCGATCCCCTGCTTGTCGATCAAGGCCGCCGCCCGCTCGATCAGCGTCTCGGACCAGTCCTGAACGAGGCCGCTCCGGTCGGGATCGCGATTGGCGAGGCGCCGCAGCTGCTGCTCCCAGGCGTCGAATTGGGCGGCGCTGACGCTGTCGGGCAGTGTTGACATGACGAGGCTGCTCTTCAGCGCGTACCGCTCCCCCTCGAGCAACTCGCTGGCGGTCAGCTGGCGATCGAACCAGAGGAGGTTGTCGGTCGGGACCCGGTACCCGAACGGCAGCTCCCGGCGGTCGAGATAGGCGTCCTCGGCCTCGGAGTGCTCGGCGAACACGCTCCGGGCCTCGGCCCGCAGTTCAGCCACGATCGGAGTGGCGGCCGGCCCGTCGCGGCCCCGGCCGGTGATGCAGCGAACCGCCATGGCCGGACTCGGCGGGCCGGTCGCTCGCCCGGTCGCCGACCCGTAGCCGATGCTGGGGAACACCACGGCGCCGACGCCTTCTACCAGCGACATGTCGGTTGAATCGGCGGGAACGGACTGCACCGGAACGTACACGCCCTCGGTCTGCATATGGGCCAGCAGGTGCGTGGCGAAGTCGGCCTGGACGCGGGCCTGGGCCGAGGGCGACGGATCGCCGCTCCGATCGAGGACGTGGATGATCCGCCAGCCTGCGGCGAGGCAGTCGACGATCTTCTGGTCGAGTTCGGCCCGGACCCAACCGGTCGACTGGTCGAAGATCGTGGTCGACAGGTAGATGGTTCGGGGCGACGAATGGCGCAGCGCCCGATGCAGGAGGTCGACGACGAAGGCCCGGCACACGTCGTTGAAGGTGGCCTGATCATTGCCGAAATGCCCTTTGCTGAAGGTGGTGACCCCGACTGCGGTGTCGTCGCCCCAGCCCTCCTTGAGGCGATCGTAGGCCCGGTTGAGAATCGTGTCGGCCTGCACCGGTTTCTGCCCGGTTTGCGGGTTGTCGAGAATGTTGAGCCGGGCCACGGTCAACAGCACGACCTCGTCGCGGGAGGCCTGGTCGTCGGGTCGCTGGAGGAGAAAAGCCTCGGCCCAGTCGACCATCGCCCGGTAGACGTCGAGCAGCTTGACCACCGACTGTGATCGGCCGCTGACCGCTGCATCGCCTGCTGTCAGTTCAGCAACGGTGCGCTCGATGACGGTGAGGAGCGGCGACGCCTCGAACGGCGGGTCGAGCCACGATCCGTCCCCGAGCCACGCCCCCAGATCCTCTATGTGCTGGGCGACTCCGTGCTCCGAGAGCGCGTCGAGATCGAGGACGGGATCCGATTCCAGCTCCCGACCGGAGGCCGACCCGGACGGGATCGTCGCCATTCGCACCGCCACGATCACGTCGTCGCCGCCTCGCTGATAGAGCACTTTGGCCGCCGCCAACGAGGTTTTCGGTGGTTGGCCCCTTTTTTTTTCGAGGTTTTCCGCCAGGGTTCGCAGCTGGCTGTGAAAGACGCTGACCAGATGGGTGCCCAGAATCGGTGCCAACACCTCGGTTGGCCGGATATTCGGGCGGGCGTCGTCCGGCATATGGCCAATGATGGCAGACGCCAGGAGGATCAGGCGACCCTGGGGCGTGTTCGGCGCCACGAATAACCTCGGGGCCGGGCCGTGCGAGAGTATTCATCGGCGACGCAAAAGGTACCGATTTCTCGGCTCGATCGGGCGCCCTCGACAATTCAAAAACCCCGCTATTTCAGCAGAAAAGTGTACTTTACAGCGCCGAAATCCGTCCTACTATTGCTTACCCAACCACCCTCCAGGAACAGCGAACTCCCGGACAGGAGGTGACCTGCAATGTTGCTAACACTACTCATCAGTCTGCTGATGACGGCCACCCTGGCTCTACTCGTGGTCGGTGGACTGCTGATCCACCAGCAACGACTGGAACGAGCCGAACGGCGTGCCATCGCCGACGATCCGATGATCGTGACACTCGGTGACGTGGTCACCGAGGTCAACGCCATCGACAGCCACGCCCTGGCCAAACTCCAACTCGAGCTGCAGGCCCGCCAGCAGCTGGCCGACATCATCGGCTGATTCCTCCCCGTCGTCCCACCCCCCGCCGGCCGGCGGATGGTGGGTGGGACGCCAAGGGCCACCCGTCACATCGGCGGCCCGACGGGCGGAGGTCAGCGTGAATTCGGGCACCATGGAACGGTGCCAGCCTACGACCTCATCGTGATCGGAGCCGGTCCGGCCGGAGCAGCCGCAGCCACCGTTGCGGCCCGGAAGGGACTGTCCGTCGCCGTCTTCGAGAAGCGGGGTTATGGGCGCGACAAGGTTTGTGGGGACGGCCTGACCCCGAGAGCCGTCGGTGCCCTCCAGGAACTCGGCATCGACCTCGACGGTGCGCACCGCATCGACGGGCTGCGAATGATCGCCGGTGCGAAGGTGCGGGAGCTGGCCTGGCCGACGACGACCCGCTTTCCGAGCCATGGAGCCGTCTGGCCTCGACGGCGACTCGACGCCGCCCTGGTCGATGCGGCCACCTACGCCGGTGCCGAACTGTTCTGGGAGTCGGAGGCGACGCCGTTGGTGGACGGCGAGCGGGTCGTCGGCGTGAAAGCCAACGATCAGACCTTTTCGTCGGACATGGTGATCGTGGCCACCGGCGCCCCAGGTCAGGTGGCGCGCATGCTGGGAGCCGAGCGTATCGACGGGGAACCTTTCGGTCTGGCCATCCGTACCTACGTGGAATCGCCCCGCCACGCCGACCGTCACCTGGAGGCCTGCCTGACCCTGGTCGATGAGCACGGCACCGCCGTGCCCGGCTACGGCTGGATGTTCCCCGCCGGCGACGGCACGGTGAACATCGGCGTCGGTGCGCTGTCGACCATGAAGAACTTCAAGAAGCTCAACCTCAACCATCTGCTCGACTCCTACCGGGGATTGGTCGAGACGTCGTGGGACATCGGACCGAATCTGGAACGGCCTCGAGCGTGGCGGCTACCGATGACCGCCCGACGTCGGCACGGGCCGGGGTGGATGGCGGTCGGTGACGCCGCCGGCCTGATCAACCCGATGAACGGCGAGGGCATCGACTACGGGTTGGAGTCGGGCATGCTGGCCGCCGAGCTGTACATCGCCGACCCAGCAACCGCCCCGATCAAGTACCACCTGGCCGTCGGCGAGCGGTTCGACAGCTTTCTCCGGACGGGTCGGCGATTCTCCTTCCTCATCGGCCACCCCTGGATACTGCGTACCGGGCTCAAGCTGGCCGTCGGAACCGACACCATCGCACAGATCACCCTCGGTGTCATGGGCAACCTGATCGACTCCGACACCCCGGGGGTCCCCGGCAAGGTTCTGACCGTGGCCGACAGGGCGCTGGCCGCCGCCGACCCGGTGCTGCGCAAGACCCGAGCCAACAGCTGACAAACGCCGGGGCGACCGGACCGGTCCCGGACGCCGATACGGGCGTGCACTACTCTGGGGCGACCGGGGGCAGCTGGGCCCCGGGGAACAGCGACATGGTGCACCAACGTTGAGTCACAACATCTATGAGCTCTTCGCGACCAAGTTCGGGGACAATCGGGACGAACCGTTCCTGACGGTGCCCGGGGGCGATTCCCACACCTACGGTCAGATCGATCGACGGAGTGCGGCCATAGCCGCCGTCCTGGCCGATGGTGGCGCCCAGCCGGGCGACCGGGTTGTCGTCCAGGTCGACAAGTCGGTCGACGCCGTCGCCCTGTACTTCGCGTGCTTGAGGGCCGGGTTCGTCTACGTGCCGCTCAACACCGCCTACACGCCCGACGAGATCGGCTTCTTCCTGGGTGACGCCGAGCCGGCGGTCTTCGTGTACCCACCGGACCTCGCAGGCAAGCTGAAGCCGGTCGCGGACATCGCCAACGTGGCGCGCACCTTCACCCTCAGCCACGACGGCGGGGGCACGCTGGCCGACACCGCCTCGCAGGTCACCGCCCTCGGTGGTGTGGTTGAGCGGGAGGCCGACGACGTCGCCGCCATGTTGTACACCTCGGGCACGACCGGACGGCCGAAGGGTGCGATGCTGACCCACGGCGCGACGGCGGCCAACGCCCTCGCCCTCCACCACATCTGGCGTTTCCGGCTGGGTGACGTGTTGTTGCACACGCTGCCGATCTTCCATGTCCACGGGTTGTTCGTGGCGCTACATTGCGCCATCCTCAATGCGTCGGAGGTGATCTTCTGTGATCGCTTCGACGTCGAAGCGGTGCGCCGCCACCTGCGGGACGCCACCGTCTACATGGGGGTCCCCACCCACTACATCCGTCTGCTCGACGACCCGGACTTCGGCCCCCAGGACTGCCAGACGATCCGCATGTTCACCAGTGGTTCCGCACCGATGACCGAGATGGTTTTCAACCAGTTCACGGAGCGCACAGGGCACGTCATCTGTGAACGCTACGGGATGACCGAGTGCGGCATCATAACCTCCAACCCACCGGAGGGTCAGCGTGTGGCCGGAACCGTCGGTTACGCCCTCCCGGAAATGGACCTGAGGGTGGCCGACCAGGCCGATCGGCCGGTGGACGAGGGTGACGTCGGGCAGGTCCAGGTGAGGGGTCCCCATCTGTTCAAGGGCTACTGGCTGCTCCCCGACAAGACGGCCGAGTCGTTCACCGCCGACGGGTTCTTCCGCACCGGCGACATCGGCTGGCTGGCGAGCGACGGTCGCCTGACGCTGGCCGGCCGTGGCAGCGACATGATCATCTCCGGCGGCTACAACGTGTACCCCAAGGAGATCGAACTCAAGCTCGACGAGATGGCGGGCGTGATCGAGTCGGCCGTGGTCGGTCTTCCCCACGACGAGTTCGGTGAAGCGGTGACGGCATTCGTCGTGGCCGAATCCCACATCAACGACGACGTGCTGCGAGCCGCTCTCGACGACCGTTTGGCCAAGTTCAAGCAGCCGAAGAAGTACATCTACCTCGACGCCCTACCCCGCAACACCATGGGCAAGGTGCAGAAGAGCGAGCTGCGGCGGGTCTACGACGAGCTCTACCGCACCGCCCCCGCCTGATCGACCGTCGTCTCGTCGCGAGCTGCGTGCGTCGGCCTCGCCTATTGCGACGAATCGCGGACGGGATAGGTTGAGACGCCTATGCGGATACTGATTGTTGTCGCCCATCCCGACGATCTCGACTTCGGTTGCGCCGGGTCGACCGCCACATGGACCGACGAGGGCCACGACGTCATCTACTGCCTGGTGACCGACGGGCAGGCCGGCGGCTTCGACGAGTCGGTCAGCCGCGAGGAGATGGCCCGCATCCGTCGGAAGGAACAGACCGCTGCGGCCTCCGTCGTCGGGGTGACCGAGCTGCACTTCCTCGGATTTCCCGACGGACGGGTCGAGGCCAACCTGGATTTGCGTAAGGCGATCAGCCGCACCATCCGCGAGACCACACCCGATCGGGTCGTCACCCAGTCGCCCCAGCGGGATCTGAGCCGGATCTACCCAAGCCACCCCGACCATCTGGCCGTGGGCGAAGCCACAATCTGTGCGGTGTACCCCGATGCCCGAAACCCGTTCGCCTTTCCCGAGTTGCTGTCGGAAGAGGGGCTTCGACCGCACACCGTGCCGGAGGTCTGGATCATGGGCGGCCCTCAGGCCGACACCTACATCGACATCACCGACACGATCGACCGCAAGATCGAGGCGCTGCTGTGCCACGAGAGTCAGATGCAGGATCCCGACGGCATCGGCGAGCGGATCCGGGAGTGGGGTCGGACATCGGCGGAGGCGGCGCAGCTACCCGCCGGACGGCTGGCCGAACGCTTTCGGATCGTCAACACCGCCTGATTTCACCCCGGCGTGATCGCCGGGACCGCCCCACGGCCTACTACTCGCCGCCGCTCAAGTTGAATTCGATCCTGCGGTTCCGCTCACGATTCTCCGGGGTGTCGTTCGGGACCAGCGGGAACTGCTCACCGTCACCCCGAGCGCTGAGCCTCGCCTCGTCGACGCCGAGCTCGACCAGGCGATCCTTCACAGCCTCGGCCCGGTCCTCGGAAAGGATCTGGTTCTCGTCGTCGGGACCGAGGTCGTCGGTGTGGCCGACGACCTCGACCTGCACGTTCGGCAGCTCCAGCAACCGCTGGGCGATCTCGGCCAACACGTCATCGCTCGACGGGTCGATCTCGATGCTCTGGGGAGCGAAGAGGATCGGGTTGGCGGTCACGGCTTCCTGGATCTCGGCTTCCAGCGCCGACAGTGCGTCGGCGCTCAGGTCGCTGGTGACCCCTGAGATGTCGACCGGGAGGAGGGTGCCGAACCGGCTCTCGATCTCCGAGACCAGCTGCTCGTGGCCGGTGTCGCCCGGGGCCACCGAGCCGGTCAGCCGGAGCGTGGCGTCGGTCCACGTGCGCTCGTCGACGACCACGCCGGTCACATCGGCCGAGCCGAAGGCGGCCTGCCCGGCGGCGGCCAGGTCGTCGATCGACGCCTGGTCGGGCAACGCACCGCTGAACCGGATGGACCCTTCGCTCACGATCCCGTCGAGGCTGACGGCGATCAACGCCCCCTCCTCGCTCCGCTCGACCGTGACGCCGCCATCCTCGAGACCGAAGCCGTTGACGACCGCTTCCCGCAGTTGTGCCGGTCGTTCGTCAGCGACGCTGGTGACACCGGTGATGGCGACCGATCCGCCGTCGAGCACCGTTTCGGGATCGACGGTGAGTTCGTCGATGATGTTGGACGGGCTGTAGATCGACTCGACGGTGGCCAGCAGCTGAGTTCGGGCCGCCTCGTCGGGCACGGCGCCCCGCAGTGTGACGATGTCGCCTTCCACCTCGATATTGAGCCGGACCGGTGTTGCGGCCACCGAGACCCCGGTCTCGTCGCTGACCACCTCGGGAAGCGTCTCGTTGTTCTCCAACGCTTCGCATCCGAACGCAAAGCCGAGAAGGCCGACAAAGACCGCGCACAACACTCCGAGGTATCCCCAGCTCGTGCGTTCGTCGGCGTCGTCGCGACTCACGTGTTTCAGGTCGTCGTCGACCTCACCCGGATCGTAGTAGGTCGGGTCGAAATCGTAGCCCGGATACCGGTCCTGGAACCGTATGTGCTCCTGGGAAGGCCCTGCGGGTTCGACTTTCGAATCGGTCATGATGAGGAGGTTCTCGAGTTGACGGATGACGCTTCCGGCAGCACCCCATCGTAGTCGGAGGGCAACTCGGCGAACTCGATGAAGATACACTCCCCCGGGCAGTCGTGGGCGGCGTGGATCACGTCTTCTTCGAGATCGCGTGGCACAGCCGCCAGTTCGGCCGAGCCGCCGGGGTCGTTGAACACCTTGTCACCCTCTTTGCAGTAGGCGATGCCGTCCTCGAGGATGGTGAACACGGCCGGGGCGTGGTCGGTGCAGAGGCCGTCACCGGTGCAGAGATCCTGGTCGATCCACACCCGCAGTTCCGCTGTCAGCGCTGGGCCGTATCGGTCCGAAGCAGTCACCCACCCAACGGTACTGGCACCTGCGGCTGGAGCCTCCTCTACCCTTGGGCCCTTGTAGCCTTGTCCCCTTGTATTCTTGACATGTGAGCAGCAGCTTCGGACACCTCTTCCGTCTGACCACGTTCGGTGAATCCCACGGTTCAGCCGTCGGTGTCGTGGTCGACGGTTGCCCGCCGGGTTTGGCGCTCGAAATCGGCGACATCCAACGGGACCTCGACCGGCGACGGCCCGGTCAGAGCAAGCTGGTGACGCAGCGGCAGGAGGCCGACCAGGTGCGGGTCCTGTCCGGGCTCTTCGAGGGCCACACCACCGGCACCCCACTGGCCATGGTGGTCGAAAACGCCGACCAGCGACCGGGAGCCTACGACCACCTGCGCGACGTCTACCGTCCGAGCCACGCCGA
>JBFHEP010000007.1:0-31663 GCA_041584095.1 Acidimicrobiales bacterium
CCCGGCATCATCAGCCCCGGCAAGTGCAACATCGGCATCACCGCCGGTCATATCGCCAAGCCCGGCGGGCCGGTTGGCATCGTCAGCCGCTCGGGGACGTTGACCTACCAGGCGCTCTACGAGCTGAAGCAGAAGGACATCGGGGTGACCACCTGCGTCGGTATCGGCGGCGACCCGGTGCCGGGCACGACCTTCATCGACTGCCTGAAGAGGTTCGAGGCCGACCCGGAGACGAAGGCCGTCATGATGATCGGTGAGATCGGCGGCTCGGCCGAGGAGGAGGCGGCGGAGTTCATCAAGTCGTCGATGACGAAACCGGTGGCGTGCTACATCGCCGGGGTCACGGCGCCCCCGGGAAAGAAGATGGGCCACGCCGGCGCCATCGTGTCCGGTGGCAAGGGCACCGCCCAGGCCAAAATGGAGGCCCTCGCCGATGCCGGCGCCATGGTGGGACAGAACCCCACCGAGGCCGGCGAACTCATGGCCGACATCGTCGCAGCCCTCTGACCACCAAGGGCGCGCGCCGCGCCACTCGCCCGGCCACCCCGCCCCCGAGCGCTGGTGTTTCACACGAGCTTCGGCTGCCTCCACGACCCGCCTGCGCAGGCAGGCCGGGTCTTGAAGCTGGTCCCAGGTGGGCATGGCGAGGTCGATCCGATACCGACGCCGGCCGACGACAACCTCATGCTGCAGGATCATCGGTGGCAGGCCGGCTCCGGCGAGGATACGTTGGACCCGCCGCTCCATCGGTGATTCAACCCGGCCGAGGCGGCGAGCGGGATGGTTCAGCACCCGCTGGAGCGCCGCCGGGCCGGCTCCGTTGCCGCTCCACTCGCACCGACGGATCCGTTCGGCGACCGTGGCCCGGCACCCAGATATCGACAACGACCGGTGGGCTTTCGAACGAGCCGTTGAGCCAGCCCGAGCCACGATGGCACAATGCCGCACCGGCCGTCTTGAGCGTGGCGGCGCGGAGCGCTGGCCCGGGTGGCGAGCCGAGGGCCGTGACCGACCAGACCCGCCAACCGAGCCGCGTGAGTTCACCACGCTGTTCGGCACGGCGAAGGCGGTGAGTGGGGATATCGGCGGCCTCGGATGCATGAAAGGCGTTGTGTCGAGAGGCCGCGAGCTCGACGAGCGCCTGAAACGCATCATCGATTCGCATTCGAGGGACCCTACTTCCGGCCACTGACAGCGAATGGAGGGGCCGAGCGGGGCCGGCAGTGAAGCAAGCCCGCGCGATATCGCGCGGGTTTGCTTCACTTCGAAGGGAGGTGGGGTGACGGGCCCTGCGGACCCGAACGTGAAAGTCTCAGGGAAGGTGGTTGGTGTCGAGGTCGGCGCCGCCGAGGTGGCGGGCGAAGAACTCGTGGATGATCTCGAAGCGCTCGACGCGGTGGCGTGGCTGGCCACTGCGGCTGAGTTCGTGATTCTCCGCAGGAAAACGGACGAGGATCGACGACCCGCCGTTGACGCTGTTGCGGTGGATGGTGGCGTGTAGACGCTCCGCCTGCTCGATCGGGCAGCGCCAGTCCTCCTCGGAATGGAGCACGAGGGTTGGGACGGAAATGTTCTGTGCGTAGGTCAGTGGTGACTGGCGCAGGACCGCGTCGGGGTCGTCGTCGATCGAGGCGCCGAGGTAGCGGGTGACGAAGCTGTGGCCGATGTCGCTGGTGCCCGTCATCGACACGAAGTCGACCACCGACCGCTCGACGAGTCCGGCCTTGTAGCGCCCCGTGTCGTCGTGGCCGAGCGCCCAGCAGGTCATGAAGCCTCCGTAGGAGCCTCCGCCCATCCCGATTCGGTCGGCGTCGACCTCGGGCAGGTCGGCCAGGTGGGCGGTTATGGCCTGCACGTCCTCCCAGTCGCGGTTACCGAAGTTGGCGATGATGTCGCGGGCCCAGGCCTCGCCTTACCCGTCGGAGCCCCGGGGGTTGCCGCCGATGACGACGTAGCCGAGGGCGGCTGCGATCTGGAACTCGTCGAAGAAGAAGTGGCCGTACTGGAACATCGGTCCGCCGTGGACGTAGACCAACCCCGGTCGGGGCGTCCCGGTGTCGGGCGCTGAAGCCGGGGGTCGGGTCACGAAGGCCTCGACGGAGGTCCCGTCGGCCGACGTCACCGCCACCGTCTCCGTTTCGGCCAGATCGAGTTCCGACAGCAATTCCTCGTTGAGAGTGACCAGCCGGGTGGCTGCGCGGTCGTCGATCCGCCACAGTTCGGCCGGACGGGTGGCCGAGGTGATGGCCGCCACCACCGTCGATCCCGTCGGATCGGCGGCGAAGGCCACCACCGTGGCGTCGTCCTCGTACACAACCGTTCGGGTGCCGTCGCCAAGCGAATAGCGGTCGATTCCCACCCGGCCACGGCGCGGTCCGACGGTGAGGATTCCGCCGTCGACCGGCGCTGCGGTTGTCGGGCCGGCGACGATGTTCACGTCGTCGAATGCAATTTCGACCGGCGTCCCCGGTTCAGACGGATCGACCCGGTACAGCCGGCTGAACTCGATCGTGCTCAGATCGTCGCTCCCGACGACGAACAACCCGTCGGTCGGGTGCCACACCAGCTCCCCCCATTCACCAGGCGTCGGTGTCAGCACGGTCGGTTCCGATGGGGCCGTCACCGAGCCATCGTCGGCTCGGGTCAGGTCATAGCGGACGAGGCGGCTGCCGCCGAGTATCCGATCGGTCTCCTCGGTCGGGGCAATGGCCACCACCATCGAACCATCCGGGCTGACGGCAAACGACTCGTGATCCACCCCGGTCGCACCGAGCGCGGCCGGAACATCGCCCGGTTCCCGGTCGTCGGCGTTCACATCGACGACCCATACCTGCGTGGGTCGATCGTGGAAGTAGCCCCGGCCGTTGAACCGGAAGAGGGGCGATCCGATGACCTTCGGTCGTCGCTTTCGTTCGTCGTCGTCGACCCCTTTCTGCGACTGCGGTCGTTGCGGGGCCAGCGCCACCAGGTGGTGGCCATCCAACCACCGGATCCGGCTGGGACCGCCGTCGGCGAACTCGGCGGCGATGCGGAGTTCTCCGGACGGCCAGTCCATCACCATGAGCCGCCCCGCTTCGTCCTTGGTCGACCGCACGAATGCCAGCATGGTGCCGTCGGGTGAGAAGCTGGCCGACGAGTCGTGCTGGCCCTCGGTGAGCCGAAGCCGGTTGGCGCCGTCAACGCCGACTCGGTACAGGTTCGATCGATTGCTGTCGCTGTCCCGGTCCGGCCAGGAGACGGCGTAGACCGCGCTGTCGCCCCCGGGATGTAGCACAACCTCGGAGACCGACCGAAGCCGGTGGAGATCGTCGGGGCGGAGAGGACGCCGGCCGCTGCCGGTAGCGGAGGTCATGGGCCAACGATAGCCCCGGCGGCTGCGACACTTGTCACGGTCGGCCAGGGTCGGGACCAGAGGCGCGTTCAACCGTCGTGGCCCCGCTACCGTTGGACCCTGGATCGTTCACCGGGAGGATGCAATGAGGGCCCTGCTCTCTGTTTTCGACAAGACCGGAATCGCCGAACTGGCCACCGCACTGCACGAGTTGGGCGTCGACCTCGTGTCGTCAGGGGGTACCGCCCGGGTCATCGCCGAGGCCGGCATCCCGGTGGCCGATGTGGCCGACCTCACCGGATTCCCCGCCATGCTCGGCCATCGCGTTGTCACGCTCCACCCGAGGATTCACGGCGGGATTCTCGCCGATCGGCGGGATCCGGACCATCTCCGGGATCTCGAGGCTCACAGTCTGGACCTGATCGACATCGTGGTCGGCAACCTCTACCCGTTCGCCGACGATCCGTCGATCGATCTGATCGACATCGGCGGGCCGACCCTGCTGCGAGCAGCGGCCAAGAATCACCAGTACGTGACCGTGCTCGTCGATCCCGCAGACTATCCGGCGGTGCTCGGTGAGCTTCGCAAGGCCGGGAAGACCTCGGCCGGCCTGCGCCAGCGTCTGGCCCGAAAGGCGTTCGCCCACACCGCCGCCTATGACGCCCAGATCGCCAATTGGTTCACAAGTAATGAATCACGTGGCGAGGGCGAGGAGCCGGCGACGTTCCATCTGGCGCTCGAGAAGATCCAGGATCTCCGCTACGGCGAGAATCCCCACCAGGCCGGCGCCCACTACCGCGTGACCGGAACCCCGAGCTGGTGGGACGAGGTCGAGCAGTTGGCCGGCGTGGCCATGTCGTACCTCAACATCTTCGACGCCGACGCGGCATGGGCGCTCGTCCACGATCTCGCTCACCCGGATGACAGCGCCGCCTGCGCCATCATCAAGCACGCCAACCCGTGCGGCGCCGCCGTGGCCGACACGATGGCCACAGCCTACGCCGACGCCTACGCCTGCGATCCCCGCAGCGCGTTCGGCGGCATCGTCGCCTGCAACCGGCCGATCGACTCGGCCACCGCCTCGGAGATCGTTGCCAACGCTCAGGCCGACGTCATCATCGCCCCAGGCTACGGCCACGGTGTGGTCCAGCGGCTGGTGTCCAAACGCAAGAACACCCGGATCCTCAAGGCGCCGCCGCCCGTTCCCCCCACCGACTCGGTTCGTCAGCTGACAGACTCGTTCCTGATCCAGCGGGCCCACCGCTTCGATGCCACGCCCGAGGATTGGGAGGTCGTCACCGATCGCCGGCCCGGCCCGGAGGAACGTGCCGACGCCGAGCTGGCCTGGCGGGTGTGCGGCCATGTGTCGTCGAACGCCATCGTGCTGGTCCGCGACGGTGTCGCCTGGGGTATCGGCGCCGGCCAGCAGAACCGGGTCGAAGCCGGTCAGCTGGCCACACAGAAGGCCGACGGCCGGGCCAAGGGCGGCGCCTGCGCCTCGGATGCGTTCTTCCCCTTCCCCGACGGTCTCGAGGCCGCAGCGTCCGCCGGGGCCACGGTGGTCATTCAGCCCGGCGGTTCTGTTCGCGACGACGAGGTGATCGACGCGGCCAATCGGCTCGGCCTGGCTATGATCTTCACCGGCGAACGGCAGTTCCGGCACTGATCGTGCCGGTCGAACCGACTGATCGGCCGCCGGCACGAACCAAGGGACGGAAGGTGGATCGATGAGCAGGGCAATTCGATGAGCGCGATACTCATGCCGGGAGCGCCGGTGGCCGACGCCGTTCTGGACGCGGCCAAGGCCAGGGTCCAGGAAATGAAGTCCGGCGGCGTCACACCGGGGCTCGGCACGATCCTCGTCGGCGACGACGAGGCGTCGGCCGGCTACGTGCGCCGCAAGCACGAAACCTGCGAGCAGGTCGGCATCGCCTCGTTTCACCACGAGATTTCCGCCGACGCCGGGCAGGACGCCCTCCTGGCCGCCGTCGACGACTTCAATAACAACCCCGAGGTCGACGGCTACATCATTCAGCATCCGGTTCCCGACGGCTTCGACTTCAACGCCGCCTTGACCCGCATGGATCCGGCCAAGGACGCCGACGGTCTGCACCCCACCAACCTCGGCAGACTCGTGCTGCAGGAACCAGGCCCGGTGCCGTGCACACCTGCCGGCATCCAGGCCATGCTTCAGCACTATGGTGTCGACGTCGCCGGAAAGAACGTGGTGGTGGTCGGAAGGGGCCCGACGCTCGGTCGGCCGATGGCGCTGTTGCTGTCGAACCGGGGCGAGGGAGCCGACGCGGCAGTGACCGTCGTCCATTCACGGGTCCCGAACCTGGCCGACTACACCCGACGAGCCGATGTCCTGATCGGCGCCGTCGGTGTCCCGAACTTCATCAAACCCGACATGGTGAGGCCCGGCGCCGCCGTGGTGAGCGGCGGTATCACCTGGGAAGGCAGGAAGCTGCTACCCGACGTCGACGAGGCCGTCGCTGAGGTGGCCGGCTGGATCACCCCCCGCCTCGGCGGTGTGGGCCCCACCACGGTGGCCCTGCTGCTGAAGAACACCGTTGATGCCGCCGAACGGCGAATGAGCTGACTCGACCTCGTCCCGCAACCACCCCCCCTTTCCGTTCTGTGCGCCCGGCGCCCGGAAAGCCGGGTCCCAGCCGCACGGATCGAGAATGCGACCGACGGGACCGACGGGACCGACGTCAGAGGCCGGGCGCGGCGCTGAGCACACCGGCGAAGAAGCCGATCGTCATGAACGGTCCGTAGGGTATGCGGTAGCGCCGACCCTGCCCGGAGACGATGACCGCGAAGCCGGCCAGTCCGCCGACCGCGGCGGTCACGAAGGCCCAGGTCAGCACCGGTTCGTAGCCGAACCATCCGAGGGCGGTGGCCAGTGGAAAGGCGTACTTGACGTCGCCCATGCCGAGTCCGCCGATCAGATTGCCGATCAGAAGAAACGCGGCGGCCGCCAATCCGAACAGCATGGCCCGGCCCGTCCGGGCAGGGTCACCGGCCCACAAACCAGCGGCGACAACGGCCACGGCAACGGCGACGGCCAGTGGACCGACGATCCGGTTCGGCAGCCGGTGCTCGTCGAAATCGATCACGGAGAGCCAGCCGCACACGCCCACCATGGCTGCCAGACAGACGGCGGCCACCGGCTTCTCCCAATGGGCCCGGGCCACGACCACCACCGCCACGAAACTCATGCCGATGATCACCGCTCTGGCCAGCGGGGCCACAGCACCAACCTGGTCGGCCGCAGGTTCGGATGCATTGGCGTCGGCGCCGGTCACCAGGCAAGGCTATCGGTGCGGCCGGGCCGGCCAAATTCGTTTATTCGGCCCCCTCGTGGCTGGTAGTGTTGTCGTTCGGGTCCGGGCGGCCTTCGGTCGGCGACGTCGAGTCGGTGACCGTCCAATCGATCAGCTGTGTCCCGAGGAGGGCGAGCATGTCCCGTACCGGGGCCGATGCCAGACAAGTTCTGCTTTCCGACGCCTGGCGGATCATTCGCGAGCAGGTTTCCCTGCATCCCGGACCGTTCGCCGTCTCGGTGTTCGGCGCATTGCTCTACGCCGGGGCCACCGTCGTCTCGGCCGAGGTCCTCGGATACGTCACCGACTCCGTCATCTATCCGGTGTACGAGGAGGGTCCGAACCCGGATCCGGTGCTCTGGGGCGCAGTCGCCATCGTCGCCGTGGTCGTCCTCCGTTCCGCCGGTGTGGTTGCCCGCCGGTACTTCGCCGGAATGACCTCGGAGCGGGTCCAGGCCACGTTCCGCCGGACGCTCACCGATCGCTACCTGCGGCTGCCGATCTCGTGGCATCAGCGGATGCCCACCGGTCAGCTACTGGCCCATGCCGACAACGACACCGAGAAGATGGCCGAGGTCCTTCATCCGCTGCCGTTCTCCCTCGGCACCTTCTTTCTGGCTGCGTTCTCGGCCCTGTCGCTACTGCTGGTCGATCTGGTGCTGGCGGCGGTTGCCTTCTCCGTCTTCCCGGCGCTGATCCTGCTCAACCGGGTCTACTCGACGCGAGTCGAACGGCCGGCGGCCGCCGCCCAGGAGGAGGTCGGTCGAACGTCGGCCATCGCCCACGAGAGCTTCGACGGGGCCCTCATCGTCAAGACGCTCGGCCGGACCGATGCCGAGGTCGAACGGTTCAGTGTCGCCGCCCACCGGCTCCGTGAGCACCGCGTGGAGATCGGGTACATCCGGGCGCTGTTCGAGGCGATTCTCGACATGTTGCCCAACATCGGGATCGTTCTGGTGATCGTGGTCGGGGCGTTCCGGGTGGACGCCGGCGCAGTGACCAGAGGTGACCTGGTCCAGGTTGCGGCGCTTTTCACGGTCCTGGCCTTCCCGATGCGGGTGCTCGGATACTTTCTGGAGACGGTGCCGCCGTCGGTCGTGTCCCGCCGGCGCCTGAACCTGGTACTCGACGAGCAGCTGCCGCACGCTGTCAGGTCGAACGGGGGGTTACCCCAGGGCCCACTTGGCGTTCGAGTCGCCGGGGTCGGCTATCACTACGACGTCGCCGTCGACGCCGATGTTGACGATGACGCGGCCGATGTCGATGTGTTGTCCGACGTCGACTTCACCATCGAGCCGGGTGAGATCGTGGCGCTGGTCGGGTCCACCGGTGCCGGCAAGTCGACACTGTGCTCGCTGGTGGCGGGGCTGATGCCGCCGTCGGTCGGGTCGATCACCGTCGGCGGGGTCGAACTGGGCGAGCTGTCGGATCGGGAGCGCACCGAAGCGATCGCTCTCGTCTTCCAGGAGACGTTCTTGTTCGGTGCCTCGGTCAACGACAACATCGACCTCGATGGCATGTACAGCGCCGACCAGATCCGTGAGGCCGCAGCCGTGGCCCGTGCCGCCGGGTTCATCCGTCGATTGCCCGAAGGGTTCGACACCGTGCTGGGCGAGCGGGGCGTCACCCTGTCGGGTGGCCAGCGGCAGCGTGTCGCCCTGGCCCGCGCCCTCGTCCGCAAGCCCCGGTTCCTGATCCTCGACGATGCCACCAGCGCCGTCGACCCGAAGGTCGAGCAGGAGATTCTCGCCCGGCTACGATCCCGCCTCCACACCACCACGCTTGTTGTCGCCCAGCGGGTGGCCACCATCGGTCTGGCCGATCGGGTGCTGTTCCTGGCCGGAGGTCGGATCGCTGCTGCCGGCACCCACGACGAACTGATGGCCAACTCCGACTACCGGGCCCTGGTGATGGCCTACGAACTGGCGGGAACATGACTGTCGCCGTGCCGGAGGCCCGGCTAACCGAGTTTCGCCTGACGGCGAAACGTCGTCCGCTGAGATCGTTCTTGTGGGATCGGAAGATCGGCCAGTGACTGTCGCCGTGCAGCCGGAGGCGGAGCAGGAGGGCGGCGCCGAACAAGGCGCCTCCGACCTGCGGGCCATCCAGCTGATCCGTCGCGGTCTGGCCGCCAGCCCCGAGCTCGCCGACGGTCTGCGCATGACGATTGCCATGGGGTTCGCCGTCGCCATCGGTCGGCTGGTGATCCCGGTGCTGATCGAGCGAACGATCGACAACGGCATCGGTGGTACCCCCGGCATGGACGCCGCAGCCACCGATTCGGTCATCGGTACGGCCGCCGGTGCCGTCGACATTGGCTATGTCATCCGTTCGGCGGCGTTGGCCGCCGTCGTGATTCTGACCTCGGCCCTGATCAGCTGGCGGGCCCAACGGCGGCTGGTTCGTCAGGCCGAGCTGGCCATCACCAACCTGCGCATCCGTACCTTCGACCACATCCACCGGTTCTCGATCGCCGACCACAACGAAACCCGCAAGGGCCTCCTCGTCTCCCGCGTGACCAGCGACGCCGAGACCCTGGCCCGGTTCGCACAGTGGGGCCTCTACGTCTGGTCGATCGATCCGGTGATGATGCTCGGCATCGGGCTGGTTCTTGCCTACTACTCGTGGCAGCTGGCTCTCGTGGTGCTCGTGGTCCACCTGCCGGTCCTTCCGCTTCTCCGTTGGATGCAGCGGCGGCAGATTGCCGTCTACGACGCCTACCGGAACCGGGTTTCCGACATGCTCGCCGCCTTCTCCGAGATGATCACGGGGACGCCGGTGGTTCGGGCCTACGGGGCTGAGGAACGTTTCCGGGCCGAACTCGACAGCGCCATCGGCCGTCGCTACCACACCCGCATGCGGGCCAATGGATACATGGCCTCGTTGTTCGTGGTCGGCGATGTGTTCGGCGCGCTTTCGATGGCCGGCGTGCTGGTGATCGGCCTGTGGCAGCGCCAGGCCTGGGGCCTCGAGCCGGGCGAGTTGGTGGCGGTGCTGTTCCTGGCCAACCTGGTTCGCGAGCCCATCGGATCGATCTCCGAGGTGTTGGACCAGACCCAGGTGGCCGCCGCCTCCTGGAACAAGATCCTGTCCGTGCTGGATCACCCGATCGCCGTTGTCGAACCGGCCGACGGCGAGGCCAGGGACCTCCCCTTCGGCCCGCTCCGGATCGAGGCCGAGCACGTGGACTTCAGCTATGGCGACGGCGAGCAGGCGTTGACCGACGTCTCGGTGATCATCCCGGCGGGCCTCAACGTGGCCGTCGTTGGCGAGACCGGATCCGGCAAGACGACCTTCGCCAAACTGCTGTGTCGCCTGGCCGACCCGACCGCAGGCCGGATCCTCGTCGACGGCCTCGACCTGCGCGTCGTCTCGCACCGATCGAGAGTTCATTCGGTCCGGATGGTCCCCCAGGACGGATTCCTGTTCGACGGGACCATCGCCGACAACGTTCTGTTCGGGGTGGCGTCCGAGACCAACTATGCCACCGAAGCCGACGTCGTCTCGGCCTTCGAACGCCTCGGCCTGGATTGGTGGCTCCACAAGCACGGCCTCGACACCGAGGTGGGGGAGCGGGGCCTGAACCTGTCGGTCGGTGAACGCCAACTGGTGGCGCTGGCCCGAGCCCAGTTGGCCGATCCCGGTCTCCTGATCCTCGACGAGGCCACCTCGGCCGTGGATCCCGAGACCGACCAGGCCCTGACCCAAGCGCTGCGCCGGTTGGCCGAGGGGCGGACGATGGTGTCGATCGCCCACCGGCTGTCGACCGCCGAGGTCGCCGATCTCGTGCTGGTGTTCGATCGGAGCAGGCTCGTCGACGTCGGTTCTCACGACGAGCTGGTGGCGAAGGGATCAGGCGTCTATCACGGGCTTCATCAGGCATGGTTGGGGAACACCCGCTCGAACGGCAGCCGGCCTCCGCCCGTCATTCAGTCAGATCGGTGACGAGCGGGGCGTGGTCCGATGGCCGCTCGGCGGCTCTGGCCTCCCGATCGACCCAGCAGGCCTCGACCCGGGGCCACAGCGGCGGCGAGATCAACGACAGGTCGATGCGGAGCCCCCGGTCGTCGGCCAGAAGTTGGCGGTAGTTCCACCAGGTGAACTCCGGTGTGTCGGGGTTCAGGGCGCGGGCGGCGTCGACGAACCCGAGATCACCGAGCGCGGTAATGGCAGCCCGCTCGGGTGGCGACACGTGCTTCCTGCCCCGCCATCGGCCCGGATCGTAGACGTCCCGATCGGTTGGGGCCACGTTGAAATCACCGGCGAGCACCGTCGGTGTTTCGAACCACCCACTGGCGACGGCTTCCCCTCGAAGCCGCTCCAGCCACACCAGCTTGTAGAGGTAATGGGGATCGTCGAGCGCCCGACCGTTGGGCACGTAGAGCGAGACAACCCGGACACCGACCGAGTCGGGCCCGACGTCGGCACTGATCAACCGGGCCTCGTCGAACGGCGGTCGGTGTATACCCCGAAATCCTCGTTCGACCGACTGCAGCCCGACCCGGGAAGCGATGGCCACGCCGTTCCAGTGGTCGTGGCCGTGGTGGGCGACCTCATAGCCGCGCCTGGTGAACAGGTCGTGGCGCAGGTCGTCGAACTGATCGTCGTGGCATTTGGTTTCCTGCAACAGCAGCACGTCGGGTTGCAGACGATCGATCGTGCGGCCCACGAGATCGACCCGTGAACGCAGCGAGTTGACGTTCCAGCTGGCGATTCGCATTCCGTCCGCCAGGATAGAAGCCGCCGATGACCGCGCAGCCGGACGCGTCCGATCGCGGCTACGATCGGCGGTGAAATCCACCGAAGGAGTCGGTGAGAAGGACCGCCGACCGAGTCGGTGGAGAAGGAGCTGCATCGTGTCCACATCCCCCGCTCGAGTGACGGTGACCGGCGCGGCCGGGCAGATCGGCTACAGCCTGTTGTTCCGCATTGCCTCCGGGCATCTCCTCGGACCGGATCAGCCGGTGATCCTCCAGATGCTGGAGATCACGCCGGCGCTGGACGCACTCGACGGCGTGGCCATGGAGCTCGAGGACTGCGCCTTTCCGCTGCTCGCCGGCATGGTCAAGACCGACGATGCCGCGGTGGCCTTCGCGGATGCCGACTACGCATTGCTGGTCGGCGCCATGCCTCGTAAGGCCGGTATGGAGCGAGCCGATCTGCTGGAGGCCAACGGCGGGATCTTCGGGCCCCAGGGCAAGGCCATCAACGACAACGCATCGTCCGACATCAAGGTGCTGGTGGTCGGCAACCCGGCCAACACCAACGCATTGATCGCCATGCACGCCGCCCCCGACATCGACCCCCGCCAGTTCAACGCCATGACCCGCCTCGACCACAATCGGGCCATCAGCCAGCTGGCCAACAAAACCGGGGCGACCGTCAACGACATCAAGAAGATGACGATCTGGGGCAACCACTCGAGCACCCAATACCCAGACCTGTTCCACTGCGAGGTCAACGGCCGCAACGCCATCGAGGTCGTCGACGACATGGCCTGGGTCGAGAACGACTTCATTCCCACGGTGGCCAAGCGCGGCGCCGCCATCATCGAGGCCAGAGGGGCGTCCTCCGCCGCCTCCGCCGCCAACGCCGCCATCGACCACATGCACGACTGGGCCCTTGGAACACCCGATGGTGATTGGGTGTCGATGTCCGTCCCCTCCGACGGTTCCTACGACGTGCCGGAGGGGATCATCTCCAGCTTCCCGTGCACGGTGGAAGACGGCGAGTACACCATCGTGCAAGGTCTCGACATCGACGATTTCAGCCGGGCCCGCATCGACGCCTCGGCCGCCGAGCTGGTCGAGGAGCGCGACACCGTGAAGGGCCTCGGCCTCATCGGATAGACCCCCCTCGTTCTGTGCGGGTCAGAGCCGACAAACCGGGCGTTCGGCGCACAGAAGCAGAGGTTGGGGGTAGATCGGCGCTATTTGAGGAACTTGCTCGTCGTGTTGTCGGCGAGGATCTTTCCGTCGGTCTGCTCGGTCGGGCAGTAGTACACCGTGTAGCGGCGGTATTCGACGGTGCGGACGGTGTCGTCGCAACCGGTGCACGGTTCACCGGCTCGGTTGTGCACCTTCGACGGTCGATCAGCACTCTTGCCGATGTCGTCCAGAGTTCGCTCGTGGTCGATGGCCGCCTCCACCACCGATCCGATGGCGGCGTGCAGCCGGTCGATCTGGTCGCCGTCGAGCTTCGACGCGTTGGCGAACGGCGACAGCTTGGCCTCGTAGCAGATCTCGTTGGCCAGCATCCGACCCAGCCCGGCGATCACCGTTTGTTCCCGTAGCAGTCCGTGGATCCGGCGAGAGTGGCCGCTCAACATGTCCGCAAGCTGATCCCGGCTCAGCTCCGTGGCCTCCGGGCCGAGCCGATCGAGCGGTTCGACCGGCAGCGGGTCGCCGTCGACCACCCAGACCCCGGCCTTTCGTTCCGTGCCTGCCTCGGTCAGGAGCCACGCCTGTTCAGCGTCGCTGTCGTCGGTGAAGACCCAGCGGGCCAAGCCGAATTTCGGCTTTCTCGACCGCTTCTCGTCGTGTCGGAGGCGGCCGCCCTGCATGAGATGGACGACGTGGCGGTGGCCGTTGTCGAACTCCATCAGCAGATACTTTGCCCGTCTGCCGACGGAGACCAATCGATGCCCGACCGCCGCGTCCGGAGGTGGATTGAAGGTCTTGAGCACGGCGAAGTTCAGCGGTTCGAACCGGCGGAGCGTCCAACCCGACAGCGCCTCGGTCATTCGCTCGCCGTGAGCCTGTACCTCCGGGATCTCCGGCATGAGAGCAAGGCTAGCGGGCCGGACCAGCCGTCAGGAGGCCCCCCGAGCCGTCGTTCTGGGGTTCGGGGACCCCGGAAGTGGGCCGGGGAACCCCAGAACGGGAGCGATGCGGCTAGTACCTCGTGCGGGATCGCAGATCGCTCAGGCGGTCTTCGATCTCGGCGAGGTCAGCCTGGTGGCCGAGCAGGGCCGTGGTGTCGCCGCCGAGGCGGACCTCGCCATCGAGGAACGCCCGTTGGGCACCGATCTCGCCCCGGGCGATGGCCGACGCGATCTCATAGGACATGGTCAAGGTCACATCGCCGAGCTCGGTTTCCGAGGGAGCGACGTCGATCTCGATGGGCAGAATACGAACCCGGTCCGGGCCGAGAACGAGGCGGTACGGCACGTCGGCGCGATTCCGAGGCAGGTCGACCACCCGCACCGCCACCGTCACCGTGCTGGGGATCGCGGCCAGGGTGGCGACAGCCTCGTCGGCCCGCCGGAACCATTCCGGGCTGAGGTACTCGACCGAGTCGCTCATGGTCGCCCTGCTGCGGCGGCCGTCAACAGTTCCCGCAGTCGGCTCCGGACGGCCAGCTCACGATCGACGGGGTCGATGACCAGCTCTCGGGCCACCTGGGTGACGGCCGCCTCGGCGTTGCTTCGCACGGTGGCCGCCCGGCGACGGGCACCGATGGCCACCAACTGTCGGAACACAGCTGCCAGCAGGACACCGAGCAACAGGCCGCCGACGAGCATTGCCGTCGGGTAGGGGATGCCGGTGTCGGCGACGTCCGGAGTCGGGACATCGGGCAGGCGAAGGTAGGCACCGAAGGCGAGCAGCACCAGCCAGACGGCTCCGATGATCGCCGTCACCGCGAGCGCCAGCTGGATCCCGTTGGCCGCCGTCCACCAGCGAGGGGTTCGAGCGCGGCCGGTGGCTCGGGCCGCCTCGCTGACCACGGCGTCCAATTGGTTGTTGAGAAGCGCCTGATTCGGTGTGCCGACCTCACGGATGCGATCCGGCCAGGGTTCGGGCAGGTCGGCACTGATGGTTGTGAGTGCCTGACGGACGGCATTCTCGGAGCGGGCCACCTGCATTCCGGAGAGCTGGGGAAGGGACGATCGTCCACTCGAGCCTTGCCCGAGGTGCAGGCGCCGCAGTGGGTGGGGGCGCAGCCGCCGCACCCACCGGGTGAACGGCCAGCCGATCCGACCCGACGCATCCCGTCGGTGCCCGGCTGCCACGGCGTCGGTCACCACGGCGATACCGGAGGCGCCGACCAGGTCGGCCGCCAGCTGTTCGGTGAGACGGGGTGGGACGGTGTCGGGACCGCTGCCCGGTCCCAGTTCTTCGAGGAGCGCTACGGCGCTTGCGGTCACGTCGGCCCGAAGACGCTCGATCATCGCACTGCGTTCCGCCACGGTTTCAACCAGCAGCGAGCGTAGTTCGGGGATGCCTGCGCCGCTGGCGGTCGAGACCGCCAGCACCGGTGAACCGGGAAGACCGTCGGCCGCCAGCAGTCGCCGAAGGTCGACCACACAGATTTTGATCTCCTCACTTGTCAGGAGGTCGACCTTGTTGAGCACCATCGCGGTCACCGCACCGTGATGCGACAGGCGCAGCAGATAGTCGTGCATGGCCTTGTCGCCGTATTTCTCGGCGTCGGTGATCCAGACCAGCAGGTCGGCGTGTTCGGCGATCCGCTCCATTTCAAGGCGGTGGCCGACCTCCACCGAGTCGTGATCGGGAACGTCGAGCAGGACCAGGCCATCGAGTGCCGAGGGCGCGAGTTCGGGATGGTCGACGTCGTCCGATCCACCGGCGACGTGATGGCGGTTCGCCACCCCCAGCCAGTCGAGCAGTGGCTGCGGGTTGTCGTCACCCCAGTAGCAGCCGAGTGTGCTGGACGTGGTTGGACGGCGGATACCGGTGGTGGCAACGTCGGATCCGACCAAGGCGTTGGCAATCGACGATTTGCCGCTGCCGGTCGCTCCGAGCAGCGCCACGAGGGTGTGGTCGGTTCCGTGACGGAGTCGCTCGCCCGACTTGGCGATGACCTGTCCGGCCCGCTCGACGTCGACGTCGGGGAGCCGGTCGGCGGACAGTTCGACCGCCTCGTCGAGTGCTTCCAGCTGACCGGGTAGATCGACTGAGTCGCGACCGAAGCGCCCCAGCTTCATCGGCTGCGCTCAAAACGGTCGAGAGCGGCCACCAGCCCGTCGACGCCGCCGTCCTCGGCAAGCGTCGAGAGCAGGTTCCGGAACCGGTCGGCGTCGGCGTCGAGCATCTTGCCGATCCGTTCGAGCAGCAGACGCTGGGCCTGGGCCGCCAGCTCCCGAACCGCCTGCTCGCCGAACAGCGCGCTCAGCAGCGTCTGCGAGATACCGGCCGTCCCGGCTCCGATCGCCACCTCGGCCCCGGTCAGCCCTGCGGTTTGAGCGAAGATCACCAGCATCAGGGCTATACCGACGCTGTTGACGCCGACGGCCAGGACCCGGGCGGTGGTGCGCTTGCTCGCCCCCTGCTCCCGAACCAGCTCGAGGATGTCTTCCTGCCACGCCTGCACCTCGCCCCGAACCCGGGACCGAAACACCTCGGAAGCCTGTTCGAGCGACCGGTCGTCGCCCAGCGTCTGGCGTCCACCCGGCAGGCTCTTCCAGGTGGAGACCGTGGTCGACGCGGCACGGTCGGCGTGGTCGATGAGCAGCTGTTCGAGAGTCGAGGTGATCTCGCCCTGCACCTCGACGGTCTGCCCGGTGCGACCGGTGAGGAAGGCGCCCAGCCGGTCGCGGATCAGCGAGATCCTCGATTGGACGGCGCGCATCAGTTCCGCGGTGCCGATCAGCTCCTGCCATCGTTCCAGAACCTCGCCTCGGAGCAGCGTGCCCGAACGGATGTCGCCGGCCAGTCGGCTTCGGGTGTCGGCGTACGTTTGCTCCATCGACGTTCGAAGATCCTCGACGGCTCCTCGCTGTTCGACCCCGGCCTCGATGACCGTGCGTGTTCTCGGACTGATGCTGTCCATGGCCCCATCGAGTGTGGTGCGAACCACCTCGGAGCGACGCTCGGCGTCGGAGGCCAAGCCGGTCAGGAGCGCCTTGATGTCGCCGACGGCTTCGTCCGGCAGGGTGGCGACCTCGCCCTCAGCCTGCTCGACGGGGAAGACGGCCACGTCGGTGAGGCCCGCGTCGTTCAGCATCGAGACGAAATGCGACACGATCTCGTTGGTGGCCCCCGGCGGGATTCGGTTGACGATGCAGGCCAGCGACGTACCTCGGCTCCGAGCCTGGCGGAGGAAATCCCAGGGCACGGCGTCGGCGTAGCGAACGGCGGTCGTGGCGAACAGCCAGAGATCGGCGGCCGAAAGCAGCTGGGTGGCGAGCTCGCGGTTGGCCTCCTCGACCGAGTCGATGTCGGGCGCGTCGATGAGGGCGAGACCCGGCTGCAGCGTCTCGCTGGTGATCAGGCGCAGCACAGTGCCGGTGACCGTCGGCGCCGGGCCATCGCCGGTCCGGCCGGTGACCCGGGGCAGGTCGGGAAGCACGTCGCCGCCGGCGAACCAGTCCTGGTCGTCGGGATGGCAGATCAGGACCGGGGCCCGGGTGGTGGGTCGGAGCACCCCGGCCGGTGAGACCTCCCGGCCGACGATCGTGTTGGTGATCGTCGACTTTCCCGATCCGGTCGAGCCGCCCACGACGACGAGTAGGGGTGCGTCGAGACGCCGAAGGCGGGGGATGAGGTAGTCATCGATCTGATGGGCCAGCTCGTCGCGGACGTGGCGTGCCGGCTTCGCCGATCCCATATCGAGCTCTAAGCCGGTCGCCCGCAGTGATTGGCCGAGCCCCTCGAGCGCGGCAATGGTGTCGAGAGGGTTCGCTGACATCAGACTCACAGGTTAGGTCGCAAGACACCGGATGAAGTCGTCGACGAAAGTTTCGTTCGAGTCGTGGCGCAGCGTCTTTGGGCGGTGAACATCGTATGGCTGCGATTCCGTGTCTAGTTTGTTGCGGACCTGGCAAGTAGTTGAAACTGGGATAACATGACTTGCAGCAGTCCAGCTTGGTGGCGAACCGCGGCGAGTGGTCGTGCACTATGCTGGAAGGTGATGGCCGGACCAGCGATTCCCCGGGGAACGAACCGACCATCACCAAAGTCTTGGAGATTTGATCGACTGAGGGATTCAGTAAGTAGTCGGTCCTGTTCGCAGGTCGGCGGCGGTTCAGTCGCCCGGACGGCCGCCGGCCTGCTCTATCTACGGCGAAGCCGGGAATCCGCGCCACGAATCCGGGAGTCGCCGTGGTGCTGACATGATTCCATGATCGACAGCCCTGCTCCGGCTACGGACCCCGCCCGACCCCTCGACGGTGAGCGTGAAGCCCACCGCCTCGTGGCCATCGGCTCGGGGCTCGCCCTCGCCGTGCAGTTCGAGCAGCGCAACGGTGTCGCCGGCTTTCAGACCGCCGTGTTCGGGTTGGTCGACCATGCATCAACGGCGTCCTACCCGGTTGTCATCAGCGCGGTCGAGATCCCCCTCGGGCAGGCGTGGGAGCTGCGGACCTCCGGCCTGTGGGCCGAACAGGTTCGGGAGCGCCCGTTCGACCACTGGAGCTACGGGCTGGAGGCTTTCGCCCTGGCCATCGACGAGCCGGATGAGCTGACCCGGCGGGGACTTGGTCACCGGGTACCGCTCGGCTGGGAACTCGACTTCGTGGCCGATGCTGCGCCGGAGACGGCCGCCGCCGGCGATCCCGGTTCCTTCACCCAGACCGGCACGATCGAAGGGCTCGTCCTCACCGGCAACGGGGAGCAGCCGATCGCCGGCCGCGCCCGCCGCGCCCACTGGCTCGGCGCACCCCCGGCTCACACCGATGCCGGTCAACTCGAACACCGGCAGCGGTCACGGCCAGGGTCGGTTGTTCTTCCGACGATGAACGGTCCCTGGACCGTCGGTTGCACCGGGTCCGATACATAGATCGGCGACACGGCGATGGCGACTGGCAGGGTCGCTCACCCTCCGTGACGTCCACCGGGGCGCGGGGATTTTGGATCTCTGGATCAGGCTTGCAGGAGCTTCTTGAGCGGCTGATCGGGATTCGTCAGGTCACCGACGGCCGGCTTGAGCCGGGCGGCGATCATCCGCTCGGCCACCCGGATGTCCCTGGCGATCGAGGTCCCTGCGCCGACGGCGCCGGCCGCCACGAGGCGACCGTCGCCATCGAGTCCGAAAACGATGGTTGTGTCATCGTGCCGCTTCCTGCTCACGTTGTCGGAGGCGGCGTCGAACAGCCCGGCGATCTGAAGGCCGAGGTCATACTGGTCCGACCAGAACCATGGCACCGCCTGGTGGGCATCGGAGCCGCCGAGGAGGTTGGCGGCCGCCGTGTTCGCATGGTCATACGCGTTGCGCCAGCTCTCGAGGCGGATGCGTCGCCCGTCGTACAGTTCGGAGATGGCGGCAGCGCAGTCGCCGGCGGCGTAGATCGCCGGATCGGATGTTTGAAGCGCCGAGTTCACTGCAATGCCGTTGTCGCACTCCAGCCCGGCGTCGGCCGCCAGTTCGATGTTCGGCGTGGCCCCGATGCCGGCCAACACCAGATCGGCCGGCAGCGGCTCGGCGTTGCCCGTCACGTCGAGCGCGAACCCGTTGTCGGTGAGGCGAATGCCTGTGGTCCGGGCGTTGAAGCGAATGTCGACCCCTTCGTCGAGATGTCGCTCGACGATGACATCGGCGATGGCCGGCGGGACGGCTCGGCTGAGGGCGCTCGGTGCCATCTCCAGGACGGTGACCCGGCATCCGAGTTGTCGGGCCGAGGCCGCGACCTCCAACCCGATGAACCCTGCACCCAGTACGACCAGGTGCCGGTCGGGCACGAGATCGGATCGCAGGGCCACCGCGTCGTCGTGGGTCCGTAGGGTGAGGGCGTGCCCGCCGCCCTCGATTGGCAGGGAGCGCGCCCGAGCCCCGGTGGCAAGCAGCAGCCGGTCATATGGGAGCTCCCGAGCGTCGGCCAGCCGAACGACCCGGTCATCGCGTTGGATGACCTCGACCGCAATGCCGCTGATGAACGCGACATCGAGGTCGGCCAATCGCTCGGCGGTGGCGGCCAGGACAGGGGTTGGTTCGTCAGCGCTGACGAGCGATGCTTTCGACAGTGGCGGCCGTTCGTAAGGTGGCAGCGACTCGGCCCCGACAAGGGTGAGCGATCCGGCGAATCCGTTGTCTCTCAACGCGGCAGCGGCGGCCGCACCGCACTCCCCGGCACCGACGATGACGATGCGGTCAGGAGCTGTCACGGGAGGGGCGGGCAACGACCATCATCCGCCGAGCTCGACGAAGACGGTACCGTCCTCGACTTTGACCGGGTAGGTCGCGAGGTTCTCGCAGATCGGCGCGCCCTTGCCCTCGCCGGTCGTGTAGTCGAAACGGCCGTTGTGTTTGGGGCACTCGATGATGTTGCCCATCACCAGACCGTCGGCCAGCATGAACTGCTCGTGGGTGCAGAAGCCGTCCGTGGCGTAGTACCTGTCGTCGGGTGACCGGTACACGGCGTACTGGTGGCCATCGATCTCGACCGGGATCACATCCTCCTCATCGACGTCGTCGGCGTCGCATGCTTCAATCCAATTGGCCACGTGGTCCTCCTCCACGACTACTGAACGGTGGTCGACGCACCCGCCCGGGACCCTAGCTACGACCGGCCATTCTTCGGTTGGCCACCTTCGACTTGATGTAGTCGCGGTTCATGTAAGCGATGAAGTCCTGGCTGATCTCCTTGGGGCAGGCTTCGGTGCACTCGCCGTGATTGGTGCACGACCCGAAGAACTGCTCCATGGTCTCGACCATGGCCTCGGTGCGTCGGAACCGCTCCGCCTGTCCCTGGGGCAGGGCGTTGAGATGCCACAGCTTGGCGGAGGTGAACAGTTGGGCCGCGGAGTTGGGACAAGCGGCTACGCAGGCCCCGCAGCCGATGCAGGCCGCGGCGTCCATCGCCGAGTCCGCCACATCTTTCGGAACCGGGATCTCGTTGGCGTCGGGAGCCGAGCCGGTCGGAGCGGTGATGTAGCCACCGGCCTCCACGATCCTGTCGAGCGGCGACCGGTCGACGACCAGATCACGAATCACCGGGAAGGCGGCGGCCCGCCATGGTTCGATCACGATTGTGTCGCCGTCGTTGAACTTCCGCATGTGGAGCTGGCAGGTGGCCGTGCCCTTCTCCTGGCCATGGGCACGACCGTTGATCATGACACCACAGGTGCCGCAGATCCCCTCCCGGCAGTCGTGCGGGAACTCGATGGGAAGCTGACCGTCTTCGATCAGACCCTCGTTGACGATGTCGAGCATCTCCAGAAACGACGCGTCGTCGGGGATGCCCTTCGCCTGGTAAGTCTCGAAGCGACCGTTGGCGGCCGGACCGTCCTGACGCCAGATGCTGAGGGTGAGGTTCAGTTTGCGACTCATCTACTTGTAGCTCCTCTGGGTCAGGGCGACCTCTTCGAAGGTCAGCTCCTCCGCATGCTTGGTCTGGGGCGTGTCGGGTCCGTTCCACTCCCAGGCCGAGACGTGGGCGAAGTTCTCGTCGTCGCGCAGCGCCTCGCCCTCCGGGGTCTGGCTCTCCACCCGGAAGTGTCCGCCGCACGACTCCTCACGATCGAGGGCGTCTCGGGCCATCAGCTCGCCGAGCTCGAAGAAGTCGGCGACCCGGCCCGCTTTCTCCAGCGAAC
Source organism: Acidimicrobiales bacterium (assembly GCA_041584095.1). GTDB lineage: Bacteria > Actinomycetota > Acidimicrobiia > Acidimicrobiales > SZUA-35 > JAHELU01. The sequence continues at coordinate 21,150 of JBFHEP010000007.1, forward strand.
TGTTGAGCGACTCGTTGGTGCCGAGTACCCGCACGTCGCTCCAGAACTCGTCCCGGAGAGCCCGGATTTCACTGATCGCCTTCTCCAGGCCGTTGCGGTCGCGGGCCATGCCGATGTGCTCCCAGATGATCTTGCCCAGCTCCCGGTGGAAGTACTCCGGTGAACGGGTTCCGCCCAGGCTGAGGAATCGCTGGATCTGACCCTGAACGTCGGCCTCGACCTGGATGAACGCCGGGTCGTCGATCGACACCGGGTCGGTGCCGAGCAGCGGAGCGAGGTAGTCGCCGATCGTGTAGGGCAGCACGAAGTAGCCGTCGGCCAGCCCCTGCATCAGCGCGGACGCACCGAGGCGGTTGGCGCCGTGGTCGGAGAAGTTGGCCTCGCCGGCGGAAAAACAGCCGGGGATGGTGGTCATCAGGTTGTAGTCGACCCATAGCCCGCCCATCGTGTAGTGCGTGGCGGGGTAGATCCGCATCGGCACGCTGTAGGGATCCTCGCCGGTGATGCGGTCGTACATCTGGAACAGGTTGCCGTAGCGCTCCTCGATCTTGTCACGCCCGTCGCGGGCGATGGCGTCGGCGAAATCGAGATAGACCCCGTTCTTCAGCGGACCGACGCCGAGGCCCTGATCGACCACCGACTTGGCGTTGCGGGAGGCCACGTCACGAGGCACGAGGTTGCCGAACGAGGGGTACTTCTCCTCGAGGTAGTAGTAGCGCTCGGCCTCCGGGATGTCGCGGGCCCGCCGGGTCTCGTCGGGGTTGCGGGGAACCCAGATCCGGCCGTCGTTTCGCAGCGACTCCGACATCAGCGTCAGCTTCGACTGGAATTCGTCCGAGGCCGGGATGCAGGTCGGGTGGATCTGGGTGTAGCAGGGATTGGCGAAGTAGGCGCCCTTGCGGTGGGCCCGCCACGCGGCGGTGACGTTGCAGGCCATGGCGTTGGTGCTCAGATAGAACACGTTGCCGTAGCCGCCGGTGGCCAGCACAACCGCGTGGGCCGAGTGCGAGGTGATCTCACCGGTGATCAGGTCGCGGCACACGATGCCGACGGCCCTTCCCTCTTTCACCACCAGGTCGACCATCTCGGTCTGGGTGTGCAGGGTGACCTTGCCCTCGTGGACCTGGCGCATCATCTGCTGGTAGGCGCCGAGCAGCAGCTGCTGCCCGGTCTGACCTCTGGCGTAGAACGTACGGGACACCTGGGCACCGCCGAAGGAGCGGTTGTCGAGCAGACCGCCGTATTCCCGGGCGAACGGCACGCCCTGGGCCGTCATCTGATCGATGATGTTCACCGACACCTGGGCCAGCCGGTAGACGTTCGCCTCCCGGGAGCGATAATCGCCGCCCTTGACCGTGTCGTAGAAAAGGCGGTAGATGCTGTCGCCGTCGTTCTGGTAGTTCTTCGCCGCGTTGATCCCGCCCTGGGCGGCGATCGAATGGGCCCGCCGCGGCGAGTCGTGGAAGGTGAAGGCGTGGACGTTGTAGCCGAGTTCACCGAAGGTTGCCGCAGCCGAGGCGCCGGCCAAACCGGTGCCGACCACGATGATCTTGAACTTCCGCTTGTTGGCCGGGTTGACGAGTTTGATGTCGAACTTGTGGTTGTCCCATTTGTCGGCCATCGGGCCGTCGGGGACGTGGGAATCGGGAAGCATGGTCGTCTCCTAGCCGCTCAGAAGGCTTGGGTCGTAGTCGATGATTCCGGTCAGAACCGCGATCGGGAAGCTCACGTTGCCGATCAGGATGATGATGGCCAGAGCCGTCGCCAGCCCCCGCCGTACGTTGTTGTAGTTCGGGTTGTTGATCCCGAGGCTCTGGAACATCGAATACACGCCGTGGTAGATGTGCACCGCCAACATGACGTTGGCCACGATGTAGATGATCGCCACGATCGGGTTCGACAGCGAGTTCACGACATTGGCCTGGACCTCACCCCGCTCCCAGTCCGTGCTGGGAATCCAGCCCCAGGTCAGATCGGCCAGATGGAAGATGAGATAGGCGAGCACGATGATGCCGGTGTAGCGCATCGACCGGGAGGCGAAGTTGGCGGCCAGCCAGTCACGCTTCGACTGATAGGCCACGTTGGCGACGGCGTTCATCCTGGTCAGGCTGTAGGCCGAGTGGATGTGGAGCACGAAGGCGGCGATCAGGCCCCCTCGCAGGAGCCACAGCAGCCACGTGCGGGGGAAGATCGGAGTCAGCAGCTCGCGCAGTCCCTCGGCGTAGAGGTCGATGTCGTAGATCGGCTCGCCGTTGTGCTCGATCACCCCCAGGTAGAGCTTGATGTTGCCGAACATGTGGAACAGCACGAACCCGAGCAGCATGATGCCGGTGACCGCCATCACCCACTTCTTGCCAACCGCCGTCTGGTAGAGGCTGAGTGGGAACGGTGCCTGTCGGCCCTTGGCCCGGATCGGCCGATCGGCACTGCGAACTGGTTGGGAATCTCTGGCGGCAGCTGGCGCAGCCATGGGGGGCGACCTCCGCAGGATGTAGATGGCAGCGATCGGTGTTGTCGCTGGAACCGATGCCCGGACGGGTCGACTTCGGATGGCAGCACAGACACACGGCGGCTGTGGCTGCAAACCGCGACCAATCGCGGGTTGCAATCAGTACAGCGGCAACGATAGCGGGCGGGGATGGGCGTGGGCGATCCGTGTCGGGGATTTCCCGGCTCGATCCGCCGGTCCCCACATCTCAGGAGGGACCGGTGTCGGACGGGACCACGAGGACGAGGTGGCGGCGCTCCGAAGCGATCATCCGACCGTCGTGCTCGGCGTGAATCGACAGCTCGACGGTCAGGGGACCGAGCGTGTCGGGGGCGACGAACGCGAGCTCGCCGACCTTCCGTACCGCATCGGCGTCGAGATCGCTCCGCCACCCCTGAACCCCCGGCCCGGAACCGTTGCCGGCCTGGACCGTCGTGCCGGTGCCGTCGGCGAGGCGGGCGATGACCGTGACGTCGGCCAATGCATGGGGAAGGTCGCTGACGGCGTGGATCGCCGCGCTGACCGACTGCCCGGGTGTGATCATCGAGGGCAGCGAGTCGAGCAGGACGACCAGCGGCGCGCAGGCCGCGCTGACCCGGTACCAGGCCGGCTTCGGCCGACGGTCGATGTCGACGATCCCGAATCCGCCGGCTGCTTCCACATCGACCAGTGTGAACAGACAGAACCCGCCGGTCGGTGCGTACTTGAGGCGGCGCAGGATGTCGATATGGCACTCCAGCAGGTCGGCCTGGTAGCGGCGGGTGGCAACCGCCCAAGCTTCCCCGTCGGCGTGCTCGTTGCGAGGCAGATAGTGATCGAATGATCGGCGTTCGGCCGACTCCCAGCGGGGTTCGTCCACTTCCCAGGGGTGGATGGCCGCGCTCTGGCTGCCGATACCTCCCGGGAACGCCCCCAGCCGCGGCCAGCTGGCCACGGCGTCGGCGAAATCCGACGCCAGGCCGGCTCGCCAACCGAACCACAGGAACGTGTCGGAGCCGGCGGGATCGGTGGGGCTGGGAAGCGAACCCGACCGGTTCACGATCGGTCGGGTCGGGTCGGCGCCCTTCAGCTCCCGGCCGATGATCGAGTCGAGCACCACCCGGTTCCACGACGGGGTCACGTGTTTGGCGAATCGGCGCAGAATGGCCCGGGGCCGATCCTGACTGTCGGTGGTGGGGAGCTCGACGGCGTCGCCGTTGGGGAGCACATGGCCACCCCAGGCCATCACCGACGGATGGGCACCGACGTGGTCGACGATCTCACGCACGATCGTCTTGGTGGCGCGGCGGACCTTCGACGAATAGCCGCCGATCAGCGGGAGGTCCTGCCAGATCAGTATCCCGGCCTCGTCGGCCGCCTCGTAGATCTCTCGCCGGGACACATGGGCGTAGAGTCGCATCATGTCGAGCCCGGCCTCGGCGACCAGTGCGACGTCGGCCCGCAGCCGCTCGGCTGCAACGTCGGTCAGTCTCGGACCCGGCGGGCCGTAGGCGATACCTTTGACGAACATCCGCTTGCCGTTGATCCGCCAGATGAAGTTGTTCATCGTCACGGTGCGCAAACCCGTCCGCCACCGTCGCCCATCGGAGCGGACACCCTCATGGTCGACGGCGACCTCGACGTCGTACAACGGCTGATCGCCGAGCGAACGGGGCCACCACAGCTCGGGGTGCTCGATCACGAGCTCCCACTCGAGCCGGTTCTCACCCGCCGCCAACCGGTGCTCGGATTGGCTCTCCGCCACATCGCTCCCGTTGCGGGTGACGGCCGTCGAGACCGTGACCTCGTCGTGGCCGACGCTGTCGACCACCAGACGGATCAGGAGCGTGGCCTGCGATTCGTCGACACCGGTGCACAGCAGCCGGGCGTGGCGGATGGCCACCGGCCCGGTGGCCTCGATGTGAACCGGCCGCCAGATGCCGCCGGGATTGCCGGGCGGGGCCAGCGGCCCGGTCTGCAGGGACCCGGTCAGGGACGTGTTGTTGCGTTCATCGGTCTGACGTCCCCCGCCCGGCGGACACCACACGTCGACTGCGATCGTGTGGTCGGCGCGGCTTCGAACCTGATCGGTGATGTCGAACCGTCGGGGGGCGAAATAGCCGACGGTGTCACCGAGATAACCGCCGTCCAGCCACACCTCGGCCCCGGCGAGAACCCCGTCGAAGCAAAGCCACACCCGGGTGCCGGCGTCGAGGTCGTCGACGACCGCACCCAGCTCGTCGTTCCCGAAGCGCCGCCTGTAGAGAATCGGTCCCCGTTCGCCGGCCAGCTCGGGGTTTCGGGACCAGTGACCCGGCACGATCAGCGTCGGCCAGCCGCTGTGGTCGAGCTCCGGGGCCGCACCGGTTCGCTGCAGTTCCTGGTCGTCAGGTCGAGCATGCCACCGCCCCGACAGGTGATGGACGGTTCCTCGAATCACGGTGAGGCCGGGCGGGCCCGCTTGGGGTGCGCGATGGACGGACGCATGGTCGAAACGGTAACACCGGGAATGGCGGCGGTGTCGACCAGGAGCGGAGCGTGACCGACACCCACCGGTGGTGAATGGTCGTCGGGGGGTTGGCCGCTGTAGTGTCGAGTAGGTGCCTCGACTGTCGGATCCCGCCCCGCAAGTCTCCACGATCGGCGAGCTGAAAGCGTCGGGTTGGCGCTCGCGCTCGGTCAAGGACGAGTTGCGGGCCAACGCCATCGCCCGCATCCGCTCCGGCGATGCTCTTTTCCCGGGCATCCTCGGCTACGGCGACACCGTGCTTCCGCAGCTGGAGCATGCCGTGCTGGCCGGCCACGACATCATCTTCCTCGGTGAGCGGGGTCAGGCCAAAACCCGGATGATTCGTGCTCTGACCGGGCTGCTCGACGAGTGGATGCCGATCGTCGCCGGCTCGGAGATCAACGACGATCCCTACAACCCGATCTCCCGCTACGCCGTCGACCTGGTGACCGAAGACGGCGACGACACGGCCATTGGCTGGGTGCACCGCGACCGCCGCTTCGGGGAGAAGCTGGCCACGCCCGATACCTCGATCGCCGACCTGATCGGCGAGGTCGATCCGATCAAAGTGGCCGAAGGGCGCTATCTGTCCGACGAGTTGACCTTGCACTACGGACTCGTGCCCCGCACCAACCGCGGTGTATTCGCCATCAACGAGTTGCCCGATCTGGCGGAACGGATCCAGGTCGGTCTGCTCAACATCCTCGAGGAACGCGACGTGCAGATCCGCGGCTACAAGGTCCGGCTGCCCCTCGACGTGTTGCTGGTGGCGTCGGCCAACCCTGAGGACTACACGAACCGGGGCCGAATGATCACCCCACTGAAGGACCGCTTCGGCGCCCAGATCCGCACCCACTATCCACTCGATACCGATACCGAGATCGCCATCGCCCGTCAGGAAGCCGTGCTTCCTGGTGTCGCCGGGGGAGCGGGCGACGGATTTGGTGCCGGGTCCGATGGCGGCATCGGCACCGTCGTGCCGGCGTTCATGGAGAACCTCGTCGCCACGTTCACACAACTGGCCCGCCAGAGCAGCCATATCAACCAGCGTTCCGGTGTCTCGGTGCGCCTGACCGTGGCCAACCTCGAAACGCTGGTGGCCGCAGCCACCCGCCGGGCGCTGCGGCTGGGGGAGGACGAGGCGGTACCGCGCATCAGCGATCTCGACGCCCTCATCGCTTCGACCGCCGGCAAGATCGAGGTCGAGGCGCTCGACGACGACCGCGACGCCGAGGTCATCGACCACCTGCTCCGCGGTGCGGTGCTCACCGTCTTCAAGAGCTCGGTCGATCCCGAGCGCATCCGGGCCATCGTCGACGAGTTCGAGGGCGAGCTGGTGGCCAACGTCGGCGACGACCTCCCTGCCGCCAACTACGTGGAGCTCGTGCGGCGCAGCCCGGCTCTGGCGGTGGCGGTCGAGGCCCTCGTCGACGGATCCGAGTCTGCCGGGGTCAAGGCCTCGGCCGTCGAGCTGCTGCTCGAGGGCCTGCACCTGTCGAAACGGCTCAACAAGGACACGATGTCCGGTCAAGGTGGTCGTTCCTCGGGATCGGCCACCTACCGGGGGCGATGATCGTCGAGGCCGCGGGCCCCCACTCGGTCTTCGTCACGGCACCCGCCGATCGGCGTTGAAATCGGTATGGCTCGCATCCTGATCCAACCGGAGGATCTGGCCCGGGTGGCCCGGCGATTCGACGCGGCCGGCGATGACCTGGCGCGCTCGGGTCGCCGTCTGTCCCGCAGGCGCAACGAGGTTCGGCTCAATCGGGCCGACGGCGCATTCCCCTTCACCCGGTTCGTCGAACGATCGGCCCTGATCGAGGCCAACCTGCGGCGGCTGGCGGCCGAGTTCCGGGTGGACGCGGGGCTCATGGCTCGCACGGTCGACGATGCGGAACTCGATGGTGACGGCGACTGGACGGTCGGTTTGCTGGCTGCAGCGGGAGTCGGCGGGATCGGTCCCGTCGTCGGAAGCTTGAGGTCGGTGATGACCGGTCTGGTGTCGTTGAGCGCCTTCACGCCGTCGGCCGGAGACGTCGGCTCCGCGGCCACACGGCCGATCGGGGCGGGCGGACTCCTCGTCCTCTCCTCGACCGGCGGCAGCCAGGAGGCGCTGGACCGCTTGACCGAGCGACTCGCCGGTTCGCCGTCCTCGACCATCGACATCGCCACCGGGGATGGTCAAGAAGTCGCAACCGGGGCGGTGTGGGCCCGGATCGTCGGCGAGCTGTTCGCCCGCGAGGAGGATCCGTAGACTGAGGCACGTGGCCGCCTCCACCTCCCGACATCGTTCGAACCAGCTCCGATGACGCCGCCGTGCCGGAGGCCCGGCTTACCGAGTTTTCACCTGGTGGCGAAACGTCGTCCGTTGGGATTGTTCGTATCGGACAGAACGGTGAACCCGTGACTGCGGGACTTCTCGTCACCGCCCTGGTGCTCGGGCTGCGTCACGGGGTCGACTGGGACCACATCGCCGCAATCGCCGACCTGAGCGGCGCCGCCAACGATCGCCGTCGCGGGTTTCGACTGTCGCTCCTGTACGCGCTCGGTCACGCCGCCGTCGTGTTTGCGCTCGGGTGCGTTGCCATCATCGCCGGCGCCGCCATCCCCGACGGGCTGGATCGCTGGATGGGCCGGATCGTCGGCCTGACCCTGGTCTGGCTGGGTGTCTGGGTCATCGTCGAACTCGCCCGTCACGGTCGGGATTTCAGGCTGCGGAGCCGGTGGATGCTGGTGCTGGATGGAACGTTCGCCGGTTTCCGGCGGGTGGCCCGGGCCGCCGATCGCCGACTCCTCGAGATCGAGCACGAGCACGAGCACGAACACGAAGAGGTCGCCAGGATCGGCGAGGGTGTCGAGGAGACGCCGTTCGGTGGACACGGTCGGCGGCACCGCCACCGTCACCTTGATGATCATGATCCTCTCGACGCGGCCATCGAGATCGATCAACCGGTAGGTGTGGGACCGGCCTCAGCCGCGACCGTGCCGGCCGACAGGAGCCCCGTACGGCGCCTGCTCGCCGGCCGGACCCGGCACTCGCACGCCCACCGCCACGTGGTTCCGCTACCGGACCGGTTCAGCGCAACGTCGGAGGTCAGGGCGGGCACAGCGACCGGCATCGGCATGTTGCACGGCGTCGGCGTCGAAAGTCCGACACAGATAGCGGTGTTCGTCGCCTCCACCTCGGTCGTGGGCTGGACGGCCGGTCTGGCCATCCTGGCCGCCTGGTGCGTCGGGCTCGTCGTGGCCAACTCTGGTTTGGCGGTGCTCGCAGGCTTCGGTCTACTGGAGGCCCGCCGCAACTTCGTGGTCTACGCCACCGTGGCTGTTCTGGTGGCGATCGGCTCGATCTCCATGGGCACGCTGTATCTCCTCGAGCTCGACGTTCTGCCCGCCATCACGATCTAGAGTTTCTGTGCACGTCATGTGTCTGGGCGTCACCTGCGCTGATCGATCGGCGCTTCGGGGCACGCCCAACCGATCTACACGGGCACGCCCAACCGATCGTGCACCGGGGCCATGGCCTTCAGGTCGGGCAGTACCTCTGCCGCAAACAACCGGGCATTGCGCTCGGCCTCCTCGGGCGGCATCCCCGCGTAGCCGAACACGCCGATGAAGGCGTCCATGTAGGTGTTGTCCTGAAGGTGGACGATCTTGTGCTTGACCTGGTCTGGCGTACCCCAGATCTGAAGGTCGATGAAGAAGTCGGCCATTTTCTCCTTGCCGCCGGGGGCGTTCAGCAGGTCGTACATCTGCCCGTGGAACTCGTAGCCGGCTGTGTTCTTCAGGTGATCCCGGTCGAACTCGTAGTGCTTGATGACCGAATCCCAGTAGCCGCCGATCCAGCGTCGGGCCATGGTCTCGGCCCGGTCGGCGGAGGAGTCGACGAACGTCCACCCGGCCACATACGGCGGCGGGGCCTCGGCGCCGGTGGCGTCGCGGAACGTGGCCCGGTAGGTCGCCAGCTCGTCCCGAACATGCTTCCACGGCTTCTGCGGGATGATCAGAATGCCCACCCCCATCTTCGCCATGATGGCCGCCGACTCGGTCGAGATGGCAGCCGCGTAGGTTCGTCCCCGGAACGACTTCTCGGGACGGGGCCGGATGTCCTTGCGGGGCTGGCGCACGAACTCGCCGTCGTATTCCACCCAACCCCGCTCCAACCCGATGAGGATCATGTCGGCCGCCTCCGCGAACCGGGATCGGGCCTCGGGCATGTCGATCCGGAAACCCTCGAACTCGACCCGACCCGTTCCCCGGCCGATGCCGAGAACAACCCGGCCGCCCGACATGGCGTCGAGCATCGAGATCTCCTCGGCCACCCGGACCGGGTCGTGCCACGGCAGCACGCAGACCATGGATCCGAGTTGGATGTGTTCGGTGCAGCCGGCCATGTAACTCAGGAACTGGAACACGTCGGGGCACATGGTGTAGTCGGTGAAATGGTGTTCGACGCTCCAGATCGACTCGAACCCGAGCGGCTCGGCCAGCCGTGCCAGGGCCAGATCCTGGGCGTAGACCTGCGAATCGGGGAGCGCCGCGTCCGGATTCTGGAAGATGACCGACATACCGACGTGCATGGAGCCAAGGGTAGTGGTGGCCGTCAGGTCGGACGAAAATCGGCGTCGCTACGTCGGCTCGGGAGACGACAGCCGATCGCCGATCGAGACAGCACCTGGTCCCGGCACGAGTGCGCCGATTCCCAGAACCGACTCCCGCTCGGCGTTGATCGTCCGCAGGACCGACAGATCACGATCGAGTGCCGGCTCCTCGCCGTGGGCAGCCTGGGGTCGGGTGGTCATCACACATCGGTCGATGTGATTGACCACCTCGAGGGTGGCGCCGCCGAGGCGGACGGTCCGGCCGACCAGGTCGTCCTCTCCGTCGCCGTCGAGGATCACGTTGATCCGGAAGCGGCGGCGGTCCCAGTCCCGCAGCGTGGCGGTGGAGACGAGCGACACCATCGTACCGGACGAGTCGTGGAAGGATCCGCTCGGGTCCTCCCACCGGAACCACTGGCCGGTCTCGTTCTCGTCCCGCCGGGTCTCGTAGGTTCCGGTGACGCCGGAGGCGGCGGCTCGCAGCTCGACCGGGCGTCCGATCCAGCCCGACAGTGTCTCGTCATCCGCGGTCTCGGTCCCGTCCGGCAGGGTGATCACCACTCCGCCGTCGACGCTCGTACCGGCGAGACGGGCCGAGGCGAGGAGCAGCTCCGGCCGGCGGCGAGCGGTGAGGTTCGTGCCGGATTCGACGTCGAACAGCGACCACGTCCTGTCGCCGATGATCCCGTGGGGGCCGATGTGCGCCGACTCCAGCCTCTCGCCCAGCATCGACTTGACCGGGTACCGCCACAGCTCGATCACCGTCGGATCGCTCATGGCCGTCGAGCCTAGTGCGTGGTCGATCTCCGACGGCTGCGCACGGCTGCGATCGGCTCCTCCCATCGATGTGCTCGACCCCCGCTCCCATTCGCGAACTGGCAGATTCCACGCGCGCCGTACGGGTGTGGCGCTTCCAGATCCGGGTGGGGGATCGACC
>JBFHEP010000008.1:0-30676 GCA_041584095.1 Acidimicrobiales bacterium
CCTCGGCCTTGTCGCCCGCACCGTCGACCCCGAGGATCACGCCTTCGCCCCACTTCCGGTGGACCACGTCGTCGCCGATCTTGAAATCGACGTCGCCGGCGCCGGAGGGCTGCGGGCCCTGTGGTTTCAGTGAGCTGTCGACCAAGCGATTTCGGCCGGCGAACGACGACGAAGCCGTGCCTCCCCCGCCGGCTCGATTGCCTGCCCGACCGAACACCGACGTACCTCTACCGCGGGAGTCACGGCTCCCGGGGGCGTCGGTCAGCAGGTCGGCGGGAATCTCGTCGAGGAATCGGCTGGGCGGGTTGTAGCCGGTCTGGCCGAACAGCAGCCGGGACCAGGCGTTGGTCAGGTACAACCGCTGCTGGGCCCTGGTGATGCCGACGTAGGCCAGCCGCCGCTCCTCCTCCATCTCGTCGGGGTCGGTGAGCGAACGCATGTGGGGGAAGATCCCGTCCTCCAGCCCTATGATCACCACCACCGGGAACTCGAGGCCCTTCGCCGCATGCAACGTCATCAACACGACAGCCGACTCGTCGTCGGAGAGCTCGTCGGAGTCGGTGACCAGGCTGACCTGTTCCAGGAATTCGTCGACCTCGTCGAACTGCTGCGCGGTGCCGATCAGCTCCTGCAGGTTCTCGAGGCGGCCCTCGGCCTCGATCGAGTTGTCGTCCTCCAACTCCGCGACGTAGCCGGTGTCACGCAGGATCGCCTCCAACGCCGCAGCCGGGCCGTCGGCCAGTTCGGAGGTGAACGAGTCAAGCAGCGACAGGAAGGCGGCGATGCCCTTGAGTGACCTGCCGCCCACGCCGGCCTCCTCGGCCCGACGCAGGGCATCGATGAAGGTCGTGGCGTTGGTCCGGGCGAACGATTCGATCTTGCCGACGGTGGTGTCGCCGATTCCCCGCTTCGGGACATTGATGATTCGCTTGATCGACACCTCGTCGGCCGGGTTGGAGGCCGCCTTCAGGTAGGCGACGGCATCCTTGATCTCGCGACGATCGTAGAACCGGGTTCCACCGACCACCTTGTAGGGGATGCCGACCCGCATGAAGTAGTCCTCGATGACGCGGGACTGGGCGTTGGTCCGGTAGAACACCGCCATCTCACCCCACCGGAAATCGCCGGTGTCGTGCAACTGGGCCAGCTCACCGGCGACGAACTGACTCTCGTCGACCTCGTCGTCGGCGTGGTAGCGGATGATGCGGTCCCCGCCGCTCTGGTCGGTCCAGAGGTTCTTCGGCTTCCGGCCGAAGTTGTTGGCGATCACCGAGTTGGCGGCATCCAGGATGGTCTGCGTCGAGCGGTAGTTCTGCTCCAGCAACACAACCGTTGTCTCGGGGAAAGCATGCTCGAATTCGATGATGTTGCGGATGTCGGCGCCTCGGAACCGGTAGACCGACTGGTCGGAGTCACCGACGACGGTGACATTGCCATGAGCCTCGCCGAGCTTCACCACCAACTCGTTCTGCACGCCGTTGGTGTCCTGGTACTCGTCGACGAGGATGTGCTTGAACCGGCGCTGGTAGTAGGCCAGCGTTTCGGGGGCCTGACGAAACAGCTTGACGGCGTTGAGCAGCAGATCGTCGAAGTCCATGGCCGACGCCTGCTGCAGGCGCTTCTGGTACTCGACGTAGATGTCGGCGGCCCGCTTCTCCATACCGTGATCGCCGGCTCTCGCCTGGAAGGCGGCTGCGTCGAAGCCGTCGTTCTTGGCCGACGAGATGATGGCGTGCACCGCCCGAGGCTGGTAGCGCTTCGGGTCGAGGCCCAGATCGCGGATGACGTAACCGCTCAGCCGGACGGCATCGGCCTGATCGTAGATGGTGAAGTTCGACGGGAACCCGATGATGTCGGCCTCGCGGCGGAGGATCCGAACGCAGGCCGAGTGGAAGGTCGACACCCACATCTTCTCGGCGACGGGTCCGACCAGCGCGCCGACCCGGTACTTCATCTCGTCGGCTGCCTTGTTGGTGAAGGTGATGGCAAGGATCTCGAACGGCGAGGCGCCCTCGTCGATGAGCCACGCGATCCGGCGGGTGAGCACCCGGGTCTTACCCGAACCGGCACCGGCCACCACGAGCAGCGGCCCACCTCCGTGGGTCACGGCATCGTGTTGGGCCGGGTTGAGGCCCTCGAGAATCGTCGGGGTCACGGTTGTCATGGCAGTTCAACCCTAGCCCAGGCCGATGCCCTCCAAGGCCCTTCGCAGGCCGTTCTCATAGAGCTCGTCGAGCCGCGTCGCGTCGGCCGGACCCATGGCGACGAGCTCCAGCATGACGTAGCCGTGGACGCTGGCGTAGAGGTGGTACGCGGCGGCGATCGACTCGGCCTCGTTCGAGCCCGCGCCGGCCGAAGCGACGGCGTCGACCAGCGCCCGGAACGATGCTCCGGCCCGTTCGGCCGCCGCCTCGCTCGGCTCGAAGTCGGGAACGGCCCGGCCGAACATCACGAGATAGTGCATGGGGTTGTGCAGTGCCCACTGCCGGTAGGCCCGACCGCTTCCAAGAAGGTCGCCGGATTCGTAGTGCGGTGTGAGGGCATCGTCGAACGACTGGAACCCGTCGAGGAAGATGGCCTCGACCAGGCCGTTCTTGCCTCCGAAGTAGGTGTAGATACCGGTGGTTGAGCAGCCGGCCCGCTCGGTGATGTTGCGCACGGTGAGCGAAGCCGCGCCCTGGGTCTGGAGGACATGGAGCGCGGCGTCGAGGAGAGTTTGACGCATCTCGGTATTCGCCATCGCGGGGGTTGACTGAACGACCATCTGTAACTAAGTTATGGATATAACTAAGTTACAGCAACCTGTGTGAACGGAGTCGAGCGCCATGACCACCACCGACGTCAACATCTATCTGGCCGGAAACTACGGTCCCGTCTCCGAGGAGGTGACATCGTTCGACCTCCCCGTCGTCGGCGAGCTCCCGGCGGATCTCAACGGGCGCTACCTGCGCAACGGCCCGAACCCGATGGGCGAGGTCGATCCGTCCACCCACCACTGGTTCATGGGCGACGGCATGGTCCACGGCATCCGACTCCGAGAGGGTCGGGCCGAGTGGTACCGCAACCGCTACGTCGGCTCGGCCAACCTGAGTCGAATGCGAGGCGACGACGACATCGACGGCCCGAACTGGAGCGGAGTACCCGTCGGGCCGAACACCAACGTCGGCGGCTTCGCCGGTCGAACCTGGGCCATGATGGAAGCGGGGGCCACCCCCGTCGAGCTGACCTACGAGCTGGACACGATCGCCCGCAACGACTTCGACGGCACCCTCCCCGGTGCGTTCACCGCCCACCCGAAGTTCGACCCGGACTCCGGCGAGATGCACGCCATGGTCTACGCCTGGGCCCAGTGGCTCGACCACGTCCAGTACGTCGTCGTCGGTCCCGACGGGCGGGTGACCCGCACAGTCGACATCGCCCTCCCCGGGATGACCATGCTCCACGACATGGCGCTCACCGAGCGCTACGCCGTGGTGTTCGATCAGCCGTGCACCGTCGATCTCGACCTGGCCTTCGCCGGCCGGTTCCCGTTCCGCTGGGATCCCGACTACGGCAACCGGGTCGGACTCCTGCCCCGCGACGGGGGCGCCGACGACATCGTCTGGATCGACGTACCAATCGGCTACTCCTTCCATCCGATGAACTCATACGACACCGCCGATGGTCGTGTCGTCGTCGACCTCTGCGTGTTCGACAAGATGTTCGACGCCGACATCCTCGGCCCGTTCGAGAACCTGCCCCGGCTGGAGCGCTGGGAACTCGATCCGGCTCGTCGCACGTCGGCGGTCACGGTCATCGACGGCACGCCCAACGAGTTCCCCCGGGCACGGGGCTCGCTGTCGACCAAGCCTTATCGGTTCGGCTACTGCGTCGGCGTTTCGAACGAGTCGGGAAAGCGGTGGACGACGATCAAGCACGATCTCGACACGGGCGCCCGCAAGGAATTCGACCACGGCCCCGGCCGGGCTGCCGGCGAAGCCGTGTTCGTCGCCCGCGAAGGCGGCGAGTCGGAGGACGACGGCTGGCTGTTGACCTTCGTCCACGATCAGAACGAGGGATCGGCCGAGTTCGTGGTACTCGATGCCCGTGACTTCGACCGGGGCTACGTTGCACAGGTTCCACTGCCCCAGCGAGTGCCCTTCGGCTTCCACGGGAACTGGGTCAGCGACCGCTCCGTCGCTCCCCCACCCCGCTGAGAAGAACATGTGCCGCCGCCGACCCTTTGCGGGTCGTCCGGCGCACAACGTTCCGGTGGGGTTGGTCTATCCTGCCGCCGCCTCGGGCGACGCCGCCCGCAATCGTTCGTGGAGCTTCTCCCGCAGCTCGTCGGGTTCGACCTCGTTCCAAGTGCGTCGTCGACGGGCGATGACGACACCGGTGGCGGTGGCGACACCGGCCAAACCGGCCAGACCAATCAGTTTCCAAGCGTTCACCTGCCCTATGGTAGGCCTCCGATGGCAGAGACTCTTTCCCTGGCTGATGCGGCGGCTTTGACCGGCACCGGCGACATCTGGCTGTTTCGCGGCCGCAGCCCGGCCGATCGTGTCATTCGGGTGGCCACGAACAGTCCGGTCAACCACGTTGGAATGGCCGTGGCCATCGACGATCTCCCGCCGCTGCTGTGGCACGGCGAGCTCGGCCGTTCCCTTCCCGACGTGTGGACCGGAACCCGCAAGCGTGGCCCTCAACTCCACCGCCTCGAGGACGCAGTCTCGACCTGGGTCCACCGATACGGGCAGCGAGCCTGGCTCCGACAACTCGATATCGAAGCGACCCGAGAGATGGAGGATGCCGCACTGGCTTCCATCAACGAGCTGGTCGAGCGACCGTTCCCCAAGACACTGTCGCTCGGCGTGCGCTGGATCAAAGGGCGCTTCCGGCGGCCGGTGTCGCTCGAGGACCTCTACTGTGCGGAGCAGATCGCACTCACCTACCAACGGATGGGGCTCCTCGACGGTGACCGTCCGCCCAACTGGTACGACCCGGGTCGCTTCTGGAGCGGCGATCGACTGCAGTTGACCGGGGCCACTCTCGGACCCGAGATCGAGATCGTCGACGTACCCCCACGCCGCCAAACCTTGTGATCAAGGCGAGATGACGGCAGACACCCGGCGAACTGTGCGCTCCGGACCCGGGTAATCGGGCCAACGCCGCACAGTTCAGACTGTGCGCTCCGGACCCGGGTAATCGGGCCAACGCCGCACAGTTCAGATTGTGCGCTCCGAACCCGGGCCCGTCGGTTGCGAATCGCGGTCAGTGGCCGTTGCGGCGCCCGCCGGCCGTGCCGATCCAATCGGCCGGTTTCGGGGCATCGGTGCCCGCCGTCGGATCCAGCTCCCGAACGAGCCGCCAGGCCTCGTCGGCCCGGGTCCGGGCGTCGACGTAGGTTCGCTGGGCCTGACTGGCCGCTGACTCGGCCGCGACCACGACCTCGGGATCAGGCGCCAGCCCGGCCTGAGTGTCCATACGGGCCAGCTCGGCGGTGACCAGCAGGGTGGCCGCCTGCTGGCTGAGCTGATCGGCACGGGCCGACAGCTCGGAGGCTCGGTCATGGGCTGCGGCCACGGCGGCCAGATCAGTGTCGTCAGGCTGAACATCGAGTTCGAACGGTGTCGGCGCGTGAGCGAACACTGCGACACCGAGATCGGAGGTCAGCGCCTCGATCGGCCGATCGCCGGGGCCCAGCGGCTGACCATGCCGAACCCGAACCGGTGCGAACAACAGGTCGGCCGATCGGTTGAGGCGGTTGAACTGCGACGGTGCGGCCAGGCCGACGACCGAAGCCGGCAAACGGGCCTCGTCTATGAGGGCGGCCACCCGCTCCCGGTCGGCCTCATCGGCACCTTCGACCAACACTTCGATCGCAGCTGCGCTCCAGAAGGTGGTTCTGGTGCACATCCACGCCAGCATCGTCAGCAGCTGACCGGTGTGGTCGTCGGACCACCACACCCGAATGCGCTGGCCGCTCGACCGACCGGCGGCGTGGAAGAGGCGGGACCAACCGGCATCGGGGGTATGGACGATGCCGACATTGCAGCCGTGCCGGATGGCGGTGTGGATCATCGACCCGTGGTCGACCGCCTTCTCCCGGTCGCAATCGTCCTCGAACCAGCTGGTCAAAACCAGATTGGCCCGTAGTGACCCGATGCCGTGGGCCTGCAGCATGGCGCCGACCCCGCCGTCGAGGGTGTCGGCGGCCAGCACACGGCCATAGACGGTGCCGTCCCGGTCGCTCAGTTCCTTCTGCAGCTCGAGATCGATGCGCCCGGCGATCTTCCGGGCCATCGGACCCTTGCCGACGACGATGCGGGCCACGGTCGTGAACCCGGAGCCGCCCTCGAGCCATTCGGCCAGCTCGCACAATCGGTGGCGACGGGTCGGGTCCCGAGGGGCAAAGGCAACGGTGCAGGGACGCCAGTCACGCGTCGTGTCGGTCTGCATGCTGAAGTTGGCGAGGTTTGTGCGAAGGCTCGACGCATGGAAGCCTCGAGTGGAGTCGGCCCAGCGGGCCTGCTGCACCGTGCGGGCCAGGTAGCGGTACAAGCCGAACAGCGCGCCGACGGCCACGATGCCGGCGATCGGGTTGATGGCGATGATGGTCCCGAGACAGGCGGCGGTACCGGCGAGGCTGAGGCGCCAGTCGAAGAACCGAAAACGAGGGCGGAAGGAGGTGCTGGCCGCCCGAGCCTCCGAATAGGTGGCGTAGTTGATCATGCCGTAGGTCACCAGGAAGAACATCGAGATCACGGGGGCCACGAGGTTCAGATCGCCGAGACCGACGGTGGCCAGGGCGATACCGGCGCTGAGCACCACCCCTCGGCGGGGGTTGTCGGACGCTCCGGCACCGACGGCGAACGGTTCGAGCGGCTTGATCAGCCGATCAGCCGCCAGTCGCTGCAGAACCCGAGGGGCGCCGACGATGGATGCAACCGCAGACGACAGCGTGGCGGCCACGACGCCGACGTCGACCAGCCACGGCGCAAGGGACAGGCGACGCATGATGGCCGTGTCGTCGCGCAACGCCTCGAGCGGGACGACCATGGCCAGCGACACGATCACGATCAGGTAGATCGCCGTCGACACCCCGATCGCCCCGAAGGTGCCAACGCTGATCGAACGGGACGGGGTCTTCAGGTCGCCGGACATGGCGACACCCTGGGTGAAGCCGGTTATCGCCGGGAAGAAGATCGCGAAGCCGACCCACATCGAGACACCCTCGCCGTCGGGCGGCCGCCAGAAGTTCTCGGCAAGCAGCGATGGTTGGAGGTGGTCGACAACCCCGACCAGAAAGCCGACGATGGCCACCGTCAGACAGACCATCACCACGTACTGGAGCTTGGTTGCGATATCGGCGCCCAGCCAGGCGACGCCGAGCAGCAACACGATCGCGCCGAGCGCTACGAGTCGGGGAAAGAACGGATCGTCGGTGCCGACGATGCTGGCCACGGCCTCCCCGAGACCGATCGCATAGAAGGCGACCGAGATCGACATGGCGACATAGAGCACGAGCCCGATGGCGCCGCCGAATGCCGGGCCCAGCGTACGGGAGATCAGGAAGTAGACGCCCCCGCCGCCGACCCGAAGATTGGTGGCCAGCGCCGCCAGCGAGAAGGTGGTGAGGACCGACACCAGGGTGGACAGCGCCAGGATCAGCAGCATCTCGGCCAGACCGACCGCACCGGTGACGTAGCCGAGCCTCAGGAAGAGGACGAGACCGAGGATGGTGAGGACACTGGGGGTGAACACACCGCCGAACGTGCCGAGCTTCGGCCCGGTGTCAGCGTTCGATGAAGTTGTGCCCAGCCCAATCGACGACGTCGTCTTGGTTACCATTCCGCGCCCTGTTGTCCTCAACCGAGCCACGTACCCAGCAGGCCCGAATCGGCGGGTGCTCCGACCCGCAGCGCTCAGTATTGTCGACCAGAGCGCGAAAAGCCATAGGCCGTTGATGTCGAGCGGCCGCAGGCACCGGCCGGTGCGGCACCGGGCGGGATTTCAGGTCCCGGATCCCCGCAGAATGCGTGAAACCCTGTAGGCCAGCTTGGCCTCACGACCGGTGGCGTCCTCCCGCTCATCGGCGGCGGCCAGCA
Source organism: Acidimicrobiales bacterium (assembly GCA_041584095.1). Taxonomy (GTDB): domain Bacteria; phylum Actinomycetota; class Acidimicrobiia; order Acidimicrobiales; family SZUA-35; genus JAHELU01. The sequence continues at coordinate 8,091 of JBFHEP010000008.1, forward strand.
GCGTACGGCTCGATCGAACACCCAACCACCGGAGCGGCTCCGGCTCCCACCGCCGGGACGTGACCCCGACCCAGGGCAGGCTCGTGCGTTCGGTGTCATGGCTCAGGATGAGGTCGGCCATCGTCCGCCCGGCGAGATTCGAGGCGGCCACCCCTTCCCCGACATAGCCGCCCAGAACTCCGAGACCGAGCCTGCGATCGAAGGTGAGGCCGGGAATCCAGTTGCGGGGAATGGCGAGGACTCCGCCCCAGCGGTGCGTGATCCCGATCCCCTCCAGTGCAGGAAGGAGGTCGACGAGCGTCTCGGCGATCAACTCGTGGGACGGCTCGTGCAGCTCGGCTTCACGGCTGATGCGGGAGCCGAAAAGGTAGGGTACGCCTCGACCGCCGAATGCGATCCGGTTGTCGGCGGTGCGCTGACCGTAGATGACCATGAATCGGTCGTCGCAGAACGTCGGCCGGTTGTCGAGCCGGACCTCCGCCAGCTGCTGTGCGGTGAGCGGTTCGGTCGCCACCATCAGCGAGTACACGGGCAACAGATTTCTGCGATGGGCTCTCAGGTCCCGGGTGTAGGCCTCGGTGGCCCGCACAATCACTGCGGCCCGGACCTCACCCTGGTCGGTCATCACACGGCCGGACTCGAATCCTGACACGGCCGTCTCCTCGACGATCCTCACGCCGGCCCGTTCGGCCACGTCGGCCAGGCCCCGAACCAGGCGAGCGGGGTCGAGGGCGGCCGACGGTGCAAAATGGATGCCGGACTGAACCCGACTGGCCCCGATGTGCTTCGTGGCCTCCTCCGCGGTCAACAACCGGATCTCGTCGTCGGTGAAGCCCCAGGCCCGACTACGGGCGATTTCATCTCGCTGGCGCATCGCCTGCGGTCGGTTGCGGGCGAGGCGGATCGTTCCGCCTTTGGCGTAGTGGCAGTCGATGTCCTCGGCCTCCGAAACCCGGCCGATCTCGTCGACGGCGTCGAACACCGCACGGGCCAGGCGGATCGACTCGGCGTGGGTCGACCGCCGGGCGTACCAGTCGAGCGAACCGGCCAGCTCGCCGATGGCCCAGCCTCCGTTTCGACCCGAGGCTCCGAAGCCGCAGAACTCCCGCTCGATCACGGTGATCTTCAGAGTCGGATCGGCGCGAATGAGGTAGTAGGCGGTCCAGAGCCCGCTGAAGCCGCCGCCGATGATGGCGACGTCGGCATCGGCGGCTTCCGGTCTCGACGTCAGGTCGCGCCGCCGCTCGAAGGGAGGGTCGAGCCGATCCAGCCAAAGCGCCCTGGTCGTCGCCTGAGAGAGATCCATGGTCACACTGTATTGGCGGTGGAGGCTGTACCTCGGCGTCCAGCCACGGTATCGGATACCGTTGCCGCGTCTTCAGTTGAGACGCTCCGACCACATAAGATGATGGCATCCGTTGGCCCTGCAGAAAGTAGGGAAGTATGAAGCGTCCACCGATTCGAGTTCTCGATCTTGCCGGCTCCCGGGGTGAGATCGGCCGTCGACACGGGGCCGCCCATGCCGACGAGATCCGGGCCTACACCGAGGAGCGGGTCGCGCTGGTCGCCGGCGGCCGGTGGATCGACGGCCCGATCCCGACCGCCGACATCCTCGACATTGCGTCGTCGATGCTGGGAGCCCATGAGAACTTCCACCCCGGGTTGCACACCGAGATGACGGCCATGGCCGAGGCCGCCGGCATCACCCCCGCCGAGGCGATCGTGGTGGGCGGGTTCACCGATTTCGTCGACACGGTGCGGGCGGTGACCGGAGGCGATCATCCGAGTACGGTCATCGAGGACGACTGCACCGCCGTCATCGTCCCCGACGGACGGGGCGATGAGCGAGCTGACGGCCGTCACGGGTACTACGGCCAGACCTGGGACATGCACGACACGGCCACCGGATTCGTCGTGCTGTTCCGCCTGTCCCCGGCCGACGCCCCGGCGGCCCTGGTGTTCACCACCACCGGCTGCCTCGGGCAGATCGGCATGAACGAACTGGGAGTGTGCGTCGGCATCAACAACCTGGTCTGCACCGACGGGGCGCGGGGAGTCACATGGCCGACCGTGGTTCGGGCCATGCTCGAGCGGGAGTCGGCCGACGACGCACTCAACGTGCTGCTGGCCGCCGACCTCGCCGGGGCGCACAACTACCTGATATTCGATTCGGACGGGGTCGGCTACAACATCGAGGCCATGCCCACCGCTCGGGTCGTCACCAAACTTGACGACGAGCCGCTGATCCACACCAACCACGTACTGCACGACGAGGCGAAGGCCGTCGAAGGCAAGCGGGATCATGCGCTCAACGCCAGCTCGGCCGCAAGGCTTCAGCGGGCGACCGAACTCCTGGCCGACGGGCCGATCGATGCCGAGCGGCTGTTCGCACTGACCCGCGACACCGAAGCCATCTGCCAGGTTCCATTCGAGCCGTACCGCATCGAGTCTTCGGGGGCGGCCGTGATGCGTCCGGCCTCCGGCGACTTCTGGGCCTGCTGGGGGCCGCCGACCGACAACGACTATCAGCACATCGCCATGCCGGCGCCGGGCCGGTGATGATCCGATGGCCGACAAAACCGACACCCCGGTCCTGATCACCGAACCCGATCTCATCGCCGACCGTACGGTCGACGGTGAGCCGGTCGTCGCCATCGGGGCCCGCAGTGGCCTGCTCTACGCCAATATCGTGCCCCGGTGGGCGGAAGACCTGGAGGCCCTCGAACTGGCGTCGTATCCCACCGCCGACCCGGCGGATCTCTACAACCGGGTCGAGCTGCGGGCGCTGGCCACCGACTTCGGGCACGGTTGTTTCGCCGGTTTCGACCTCGACCCCGCTGAAACGGGCGGAACGGGCGGTCCGACACTGGTCTCGATGGGCCTCGGTGTGCGAACCCACTTCGACCTCGACAAACCCCAGCACACGATCCACGACATCGTGGGTCACACCCCGGGCGACAGCGGCGACGACCCCGATGGCCGCTGGTACTACGGCACCGGCATCTCCACCCGGATCGAGTACCGCCGGCGCGGTATCGGCCGGGAGGTCTACGCGCTGAGGAAGCAGGTGTGCCACGATCTCGATCTCCTCGGCATCGTCGCCGGCGGCGTCATGCCCGGCTACGCCCGACATATCGACACGATGTCGGCCGATGAGTACATTGATGCAGTACGGCGCGGCGACCTGTACGACCCGACCCTGAGCTTCCAGCAAGACAACGGTTTCGAACTGGGCCCGGCGTTGGCGAACTACATCACGGATCCGGCCGTCGACAACTACGCTGCGCTGATCGTCTGGCACAACCCGACGGCAGCGACGTAGCGACCCCGGGCGTCGGCCCGGACGAACCGAGAATCATGGAGAAACACCGATGGCACAGGCCGACGTGGCCAGAGTCGACGTCGAGGAGGAGGTGACGAGAGCCGTCGACGCCGTGTCGATTCGCGGCGTGACCAAACGTTTCGGCAGCGGCGACAGCGAGGTGGTGGCCGTCGACGACATCGACCTCTCGATCGCCGACGGCGAGTTCTTCGCCATGCTCGGCCCGTCCGGCTGCGGCAAGACCACAACCCTGCGAATGATCGCCGGACTCGAGTTCCCCACAGCCGGCAGCCTGAAGATATTCGGTGACGAGGTCGGCACCCTGCCACCGAACAAACGCCCCGTCAACACGGTCTTCCAGAACTACGCACTGTTCCCCCACATGACCGTGCTCGACAACGTCAGCTTCGGGTTGCGGATGCAGGGCGTCGACAAGGCCACAGCCGCGACGAAGGCCGGCGAGCTGATCGACCTCGTTCAGCTGGGTGGGATGGAGAAACGGAAGCCGTCACAGCTCTCGGGAGGGCAACAGCAGCGAGTGGCGCTGGCCCGCGCACTGGTCAACCAACCGAAGGTGCTGCTCCTCGACGAGCCACTCGGTGCGCTCGATCTCAAACTTCGCCAGGAGATGCAGCTCGAGTTGAAGAGCCTGCAACGCGAGCTCGGCGTCAGCTTCGTGTTCGTCACCCACGACCAGGAGGAGGCGCTGACAATGAGCGACCGGATCGCCGTGATGCACCACGGACGGCTCCTGCAAGTCGGCTCGGCCGAGGAACTCTACGAGCGCCCGATCAACCGGTTCGTGGCCGACTTCATCGGTCAGACCAACCTGGTCGAAGCCACCGTGGCCGACGGCGACATGATCGTGCTCGGCAACGGGTCAAAAGTCCTGGCCCCTTCCGACTACGCCGCCGGCACACAGGTGGCGATGTCGCTACGACCGGAGGCGATCTCGATCGGCCCCCGGGGTTCGGTTCCCGCCGAGCACAGAGCCGACAGCCTCGACGGTGTCGTGTCGTCGGCCGTGTACCTCGGTCACGCCCTCGACTACCACGTGAGCGTCGACTGGATCGACCTGGAGGTCCGGGCTCCGGCCGTCGGGTCCCAGGGGCGCTTTCAACCCGGCGACGAGGTGTCGATCTGGTGGGACCGTTCATCGAACTGGGTGGTGGCCGACTAGGTGGCCGCCGTTGTCGAGCGAGACGAGATCGACGTCGAGCCGTTCGTCGTCGGTGAGGAGGCGACGCCGGAGTTCGAGGCGGCCAACATCGCCCAGGAACGGCGCCGGGGCTTCTTGATCGCTCTTCCCGCCTACGCCTATCTCATCGTCTTCTTCGCCATTCCGCTGTTGACCGTCATCGTCTACTCGTTCGCCACCCGCGACCGGTTCGGCGGGGCCGACCTCACCAGCTTCAACCTCGACTCCTATGTCGATCTGAACGATGAGCTGATTCGCACGATCATCGTGCGCTCTGCCGGCCTGGCCATCCTCACCACGCTCATCTGCCTGGTCGTGTCCTATCCGTTCGCCTACTACATGGCGACACGGTCCGAGACGGTACGCAACATCATGCTGGTGTTCGTGATGATCCCGTTCTGGACCAACTTCCTGGTCCGCAACTACGCCTGGTACGTCATCCTCGGCACCGACGGACCACTGAGTCGGGTGGCCGAGTTCTTGGGCTTCGGCCCGACTCGGGTGCTGTTCACGCAGGCCGCAGTCGTGCTCGGGCTCGTCTACGGGTTCCTGCCGTTCATGATCCTGCCGCTGTACGCGTCCATCGAGCGGATCGACGGCCGGCTGCTCGAAGCGAGCCGGGATCTCTATGCCACCGGACTACAGTCGTTCCGCCACGTGCTTTGGCCGCTGTCGCTGCCGGGCGTGATCGCCGGATCGATCCTGGTGTTCATCCCGTCACTCGGCGCGTACGTGACACCACAGGTGCTGGGCGGGACCGGAACCACCATGCTCGGCTCCTACATCGTCACCCAGTTCCTGACCGCCCGGAACCTTCCGTTCGGGGCGGCGATGTCGACCGTTCTGATGGTGTTCATGCTGGCCGCCACGATCATCTACTTCCGCAAGGGAGGTCGCACGCTGTGACCTGCCACCCTCCAACCGTGCGCCCCACACCCCGAAACCCGGGCCCGAAGCGCACAGAACAGGTGGGGGGAGGTCGCACGCTGTGATCGGAGTGGACCGTTGAGCGGCATCACCGAACCGCGAGGGTGGACGAAGGGGGCCCTCACCACCACGTCGTGGCTGGTCTATTTCTTCTTCTACGCGCCGATCCTGGTTCTGATCATCTTCTCATTCTCCGACAGTCGCAATGCGAGTGTCTGGGGCGGCTTCACCACCGTGTGGTACTCGGATTTCGCAGCCGACAGCGAGCTGACCGGGGCGCTGTGGAACTCCGTCCGCATCGCCGTTGTGGCCACGCTCATCTCCGTTGTGCTCGGCACCATGAGTGCGCTGGCGCTGGAACGATTCCGGTTCCGGGGGCAGCGGGTCTTCGATGCACTGCTCTATCTGCCCGTCATCATTCCCGACGTGACGATGGCCGTGATGCTGCTGCTGTTCTTTGCCCAGGCGGCCAAATGGTTCGGCTTCCCCAAGGGATTCGGGACCATCGCCCTCAGCCATATCGCCTTCTGCATCAGTTTCGTGTCGATCGTCGTCCGGGCCCGGCTGGGCGGGATGGACGACAAGTTGGAGGAGGCGGCCATGGACCTCTACGCGTCCCGCTGGCAAGCCTTCCGCCATGTCACGCTGCCGCTGATCATGCCCGGCATTCTCGGTGGCGGGTTGCTGGCGATGACGTTGTCGCTCGACGACGTGGTCATCACCCAGTTCGTCACCGGGGGCGGATGGAGCACCCTGCCGGTGTATGTTTTCAGTCTCATCCGTAAGGGCGTCACCCCGCTGATCAATGCGGTCTCGGTCGTGATGCTCGTGGCCTCGATGGCGCTGGTGGCCCTGTCGCTGCTGACCCAGCGCCTCCGGGGCGACGACGCCGTACGGCAAAGCTAGGACGTCGGACGTTCCGACGACATCAAACACAGGAAAATCAAGGGAGAGACATGACCACATTACGAGTGCGGTGGACGGCGGTGATCGCCGTGTTCGCCGTGATTCTCGCCGGTTGCGGCGATTCCGGCACCGAATCGGCGGCCGGAGAATGCGAGGTCGGACAAACCGACGGAGCGCTGGCCCTGTACAACTGGGCCGAGTACATCGACCCCGAGCAGCTCGACGCCTTCGCCGCCGAATACGGCATCGAAGCGACCATGACCGAATACGACTCGAACGAGGCCATGCTGCCCGTCGTGTCGGCCGGCAACTCGGGCTACGACGTCGTCGTCCCGTCCGACTACATGGTCGGCATCATGATCGACGGTGAATTCGTGCAGCCGCTGAACTTCGATCTGATTCCCAACGCGGCGAACATCTCCGATGATTTCGCCAACCCGAGCTACGACCCCGAACAGGCGTACTCGGTTCCCTATCAGTGGGGTTACACCGGTCTGGCGGTCGACACCGAGGTCGTCGGCACCGATTTCCCCCGCAGCTGGGATCTCGTCTTCGGTGAGGCCGTTCCAGCCGATGCCGCGGGGAAGATCACGCTCCTCAACGACCCCCGGGAGACATTGGGGGCGGCCCTCAAGGCGCTCGGCTATTCGCTCAACACCACCGATCAGGGTGAGCTCGACGAGGCCCAGGCACTGATCGAGGCGGCGAAGGGCAACCTCCTGCGCTTCGACACCGACTCGTCCGACGAGCTGTTGACCTCGGGTGAGTCCGCCATCGCCCACGGCTACTCCGGCGACATGTTCACCCAGTTCCTGGAGATGGACGACCCGAGCCGGTACGTGTTCTTCGTGCCCGAGGAGGGTGGTACCCGCTGGATCGACAACATGGTGATCCCGTTCGACGCCCCGCACCCCTGCACCGCCCACACCTTCATCAACTGGATGCTCGACGGCGAGCAGGGAGCGGCCCTGTCGAACTGGAACTACTACGGCACGCCGAACTCGGCCGCGATCGACATGCTCGACGACGAGCTCAACGCCTTCCTGACCGACCCGAGCGTGCTGCCCGGTGGTTTGGACAATGTGGAGGAGATCGCCGACACCGGAGACTTCGAGATCAAGTATTCGGACGCCTTCGAGAACGCCAAGGGCTGACCGAGCGCTCCCGCCGTCCACCAGGGCGGCGGGAGCACGGTTCTCAGCTCGGTCCGGTCAGTCGGATCCCTGGTCGAGCTTGTCCGCGATCGCCTCCAGCAGCTCGGTCTGACGGAACTGGTTCACGAAGAACTCGAGCGTCAGGCGGATCATGACCAGATAGAACAACCCGACGAGTGGCCCGAGGATCAACGACACGAGCGCCGTTGCCCCGCCGCCGGCCAAACCGCCGACGATGAAGAACAACGTCAACAGGGCGATCGCCACGAGCACCAGGATGTACACAACCGAGATCGCACGCCCGGTGATGAATGTGGTGAACTTCGTGTCGAACAGCGCCGAGATGAACCCGCTGGTGTCGGCCGAAGCCGACGCGCCACGGGGCGCCGGAACCTCGGGCGGTGGCGTGCTCCAGTCGTCGGACGGCGACATAACGGGGTCGGAGGCCGAACCCGTTGCTGTCGGGGTGGAGGGCGCCCGATAGTCGTCATACCCCGCCGACGGCTCCGTCGACCCATACTGCTCCGTCGACCCCTGCTGGGCGGACGGGTTCACCGGCTGTGGCTCGCCTTGCCAGGACGAACCGTCCCAGTACCGTTGCGTGCCCGGAGGATCACCCTGGGCGTAATACCAACCGGCGGGGCGGTATCCGCCGGCGGCCGATTGGCCCGGCGTGTCAGTCATCGCACTCTCCCTCTGTCGCGAATTGGTTGGCCGTTGCGATCGGCCACCAGCGGCAACTCTACCAGGTTGCGTAAACCCGATCGTGAGGACCCGGCCCACCCATTGTGCGCGTAACCCGCGTCGCCCACGACGCGCCGCACGCGCAGAACCGGTTGTGCGTAAAGGAAAGCGGGGAGGAGATAGAGGAGGGAAGTTCTACCCCCACCCCCGCTTCCCGACCTTGTCCGAGTCGCCGGGTAACACGTCAACGTAGCGCTTTGCAATACTTCGTGCCTCTCACACCGTCGATGGGCGTCGCACGGTTCAGATGGGTTCGACGAACAGTCGGCCGGTCGTCGTGGCCAGGAACGCGTCGAACGGGACCTCCTCCTGCTTGATGAAGCCCTGGTCGGGCAACAGGCCGTCTCGAACCAGCTGGATGACCGAAGCCACCGACCCGGCGGTGGTCCAGGCGATGGCCGTGGCCCGTTCTCCGCCGACCGTTATCGGGCGGAACTTCCGGACATACTCGAGCCGCTTGAGCTGATCATCGGTCCAGCCCTCGGACGCCACGTGAATGTAGACGGTGTCCTCCGCCACCGGCGGCTTGGCGTTGGTGAGAATCTCACCCGCCAGTTCCCGACGCTCCCGCATGAGCAGCTCGTGGAAGAAGAAGTTCATCAGATCCATATGGCCGGGATAGCGCATGGTCTTGTAGTCGAGATTCTCGACCCGGTCGAGGTAGGTCTCGCACATCGTGCCGAGGCCCCCGGACGTGGTGAAGGCCTCGAGCCGGGTTCCGGCGACGTAGACCGTCTCCTTCCATTCCATCGGCGACACCCATTTGTGCACGCCCTCCTCGATGACCTCGCAGTCGTTCAGGTATTCGTTGACCACTCCTTCCGGCGACCAGTTGAAGGCATAGCCGAGTAGGCCGGTCGGATGTTCGGGCAGGGCACCGACGCGCATTCGGATCGAGCGGCATCGGTCGAACGACTCGGCCTGGGAGGCGGCGACGATGCCGACGAACCCGGGGGCCAGTCCGCACTGGGGGGCCATGACCCCGGACGACGTCTCGGCCAGGGATCGGATGTGTCGGGTCGTGGCGACATCCTCGGTCAGGTCGAAGTAGTGGATGCCCAGGCGGTGGGCGACATCGGCCACGCCGATATTGAACGAATACGGGAGGCATGACAGCACCGCCTGGCGGTCGGCCAGCGCCACGGTCAGGGATTCGCTGTCGGACACGTCGGTGGTCTTGACCGGGAACGGTTCGGTCCCGGACCGGGGCCGAACGTCGTGGCCGACGACGTCGAACCCGGCCTCGGCCAGGAGGCGGGCGGCGAGTAGGCCGACCTTGCCCAGGCCGAGGACGGCCACGGCTTCGACCTCATCACGGCCGGCCACGATCAAACCTCGAACCGGATGCCCTGAGCCAGCGGCAGCTCACGGGAGTAGTTGATGGTCTGGGTCTGACGGCGCATGTAGCCCTTCCAGGCGTCCGAGCCGGACTCGCGGCCGCCGCCGGTTTCCTTCTCCCCGCCGAAGGCGCCGCCGATCTCCGCCCCCGACGGACCGATGTTGACATTGGCGATCCCGCAATCGGATCCGACGGCCGAGAGGAACTGCTCGGTCTCCCGGACATCGGTCGAGAAGATGCACGATGAGAGGCCCTGCGGAACGTCGTTCTGGATGGCGACGGCCTCGTCGAGCGTGCTGTACGGCATCACGTAGAGAATGGGGGCGAACGTCTCCTCCCTGGTCAGCTCGGTCGGGCCGTCGAGTTCCACGATGGCCGGGGTGACGTAGTAGGCGTCAGGGTGGACGTCGGCCATCACCCGCTCACCACCGAAGACCTCGGCGCCATCGGCTCGGGCCCGGTCGAGGGCCGCGACCATGGCGGCGTGGGCCCGACCGTCGATGAGCGGGCCGACGAGTGTGGATTCGTCGAGCGGATCGCCGATCGGCAGGCCGGCGTAGACCTTCTTCAGTCGTTCGACCAGATCGACTCGTACGTCGTCGTGCACGATCAGCCGGCGAAGGGTGGTGCACCGCTGGCCGGCGGTGCCGACGGCGGAGAACACGATGGCTCGCAACGCCATGTCGACGTCGGCGGAGGGAGCCACGATCATGGCGTTGTTGCCGCCGAGTTCGAGGATGCAACGGCCGAACCGTTCGGCCATGGCGGCCGAGACCTTGCGTCCCATGGCACACGAACCGGTGGCGGAGACGATGGCGACGTCGGGGCTGGCGGTCAGGACCCGGCCGAGTTCGGGGCCGCCGACCAGCACCTGGGACAGCGCAACAGGCGCGCCGCCTCCAGCGGCGTTGAAGCGAGCGACGGCCCGATCGACGATGAGCTGCGTGGCCAGGGCGGTGAGCGGCGTCTTCTCCGACGGTTTCCAGATCACCGGGTCGCCGCACACGAGGGCGAGGGCGGCGTTCCAGGACCATGGCGCAACCGGGAAGTTGAAGGCCGTGATGATCCCGCACACGCCCAGCGGGTGCCAGGTCTCCCGCATGTGGTGGCCGGGCCGCTCGGACGCGATGGTCAGTCCGTAGAGCTGGCGGGACACGCCGACGGCGAAGTCGCAGATGTCGATCATCTCCTGGACCTCGCCGAGGCCCTCCTGAAGTATCTTGCCGCATTCGAGCGACACGAGACTCCCGAGTTCGTGCTTGGATGCCCGCAGCTCGTCGCCGATCAGGCGTACCAGCTCGCCTCGACGCGGCGCGGGGACGGCCCGCCATGCCGTGAACGCCTCGTTGGCCGCGGCGACCATGGCTTTGGCGTCGCCGGCCGTGTGGGTCAGGAGGGTGGCGAGCACCGAGCCGTCGATCGGGGTCCGCACCTCGAGCCCGTCGGTGCTGTCGGAACCGGCCGTCAACACGTCGGTCGTCAGCCCCGCTGCGTCGAGGACCGAGGCGGCGTCGGAAGCAGCGTGAGTCGTTGTCGAAACGCTTTCTGATGCTGGCATGTTTCAAATATTACACCAGTCTCCAACTCGATGTAATATCTGATTCATGAGCTCGCCGGCGGCCGAACCTACACCGCAGACTCTCCGCGAACGCATCGCCTCGGCCGGTCCAGCCCTCACTCCCACCGAGCGCCGTCTGGCTCGGCTCGTGCTCGACGACCCGACGACCATCGCCTTCGGCACGGTCGCCGATCTGGCCCGAGAGGCCGAGACGAGCGGGCCCAGCGTCGTCCGGTTCGCCGCCAAACTCGACTTCGACGGCTACGGCGACCTGCAGGACCACGTCCGAGCCTCCCTCGCCGAACAACTCCGGCGGCCGACCGATCGGCTCCGTCTGGCGGCCGATACGCCGCCGGGCGTCGCACGGGCCGACCGAACCGCGCCGGCGGGCGATCTCGTCGAACAGGTGAGCCGGGCCGTCAACACCCTCGACGGCGACGCCCTGGTCGACGCTGCGACCGGTATCGCCCGGGCACCGGGCGTCGTCTGGGTGCTCTGCGCCGAGACCTCGGCCACACCGGGCACGCTGTTGGCCGGCAATCTGCGACTGCTCCGACCCGGCGTCCGACAGCTCGACGGAAACCCACCGGCAATGGCGTCCCAGCTGGCCGAAGCCCGACCAGACGATGCGGCCGTCGTCGTCGATTTCCCCCGCTACGAGTCGGCAATTGTGGCCGCGGCCACTGAGCTGGCCGCCGCCGACGTTACCCTCATCGCCATCACCGACGGCCCCTTCTCCCCGCTCGCCTCACTGGCCGACCACTGGCTGGGCGTCGACGTGGCCGCCGTCGGTCCGTTCGACAGCGTGCTGCCCGTTGTGGCGGTCGTCGAACTCCTGATCGCAGAGACCGCCCGCCTGCTCCGAGACCGGGCCTCCGAGCGGCTGGATCGAATCGAACGGCTGTGGGCCGAGGGGCGAGTGTTCGACCACAACAGCGATTCGCGGACCCCATCGTGAGACCGCCACGACCATGAACCCCGCTGCACACCACCACGGCGGCGTCGAGCTGCCCTCCGACCTCGACCGTCTCGAGCTTGCCCTCCTCCAAGCCATCGTCGACCTGAGACCTGCAGCTCCACCGGCGGTTCCGGCACCGGGCGCCGAGACCGCCGTCCCGCTCGATGCCGGCCTGGCCGCCGAGCTGTTCGAAGCCCAAGTCGAATCGAGACTGGTCGACCACACCGCCCGCTGGCTTCGGGCCGAGCACGGCCTCGGTTACTACACCATCGGTTCGGCCGGTCACGAGTCCAACGGTGCGGTGGCCCTGGCCCTGCGCCCCACCGACCCGGCCCTCCTCCACTACCGCTCAGGTGGCTTCTACTTCGCCCGGGCCACCCAGGTGGCCGACCAGAACCCTGTCGACGATGCGCTGCGGGGCATGCTGGCCCGCACCACCGACCAGATCTCCGGCGGACGGCACAAGGTCTGGGGCAGCAAGGCGCTCAACATCATCCCGCAGACGTCGACGATCGCCTCCCACCTCCCCCGAGCGGTTGGGCTCGCGCTGTCGATCGGCTGGGGTGGAACACGGACATGGCCAGAGGACGCCATCGTCGTCTGTTCCCTGGGCGATGCCTCACTCAACCACTCGACGGCACAGGGGGCGCTCAACTGGGCCTCGCACTCCGCCGAGCAGGGTCACCCGGTCCCGATCCTGTTCGTGTGCGAGGACAACGGCCTCGGCATCAGCGTCCCCACTCCCCCGGGCTGGGTTGAGGCGTCGACCCGTTCCCGGCCCGGTCTGGAATGGGCCGCGGCCGACGGCCACGACCCCGGCCAGGTGCTGGTCGCAACGTCGGCGCTCGTCGACGCGATCCGCTCCGAAGGCCGCCCGGGATTCCTGCATCTGCGAACGGTGCGATTCCTCGGACACGCCGGCACCGATGTCGAGACGGCCTATCGAGGTCCGGCCGCCATACGGCTCGATCTGCATCGCGACCCGATTCTCGCCACCGCTCGGGCCGTCGTCGACGCCCGGGTCTGCTCGGCGGTCGAGCTCGTGGCCTGGTACCTGGAGCGACGGGAGCAGATCCGTCAACGAGCCGTCGAGATCAGCCACGAGCCTGCTTTCGAGTCGGCCGAGGAGGTGATGGCGCCCCTCGCCATCACCGACCGCTCGACCGTCGACCAACGGGCGGCCGAGCTCCTGTCGACGGCCCATCCGGCCATGTCGCTGTCGCCTGGGCGTGGACTCGCCGACAGCAGCGGGCCCTTGACCCTGGCCCGCACGATCAACGAGGCGCTGGCGCTCACCCTCGCGGCCGATGACTCGGCGATCGTGTTCGGTGAGGATGTCGGTCGCAAGGGCGGCGTCTACGGAGTGACCAGAGGTCTCCAAGTTCGCTTCGGCGAGGACCGGGTGTTCGACACGATCCTCGACGAGCAGACCGTGCTCGGCCTGGCCCTCGGCGCGGCGCTGCACGGGTACCTGCCGATCCCCGAGATCCAGTACCTGGCCTACCTGCACAACGCCGAGGACCAGCTTCGGGGCGAGGCCGCCACCCTCCGGTTCTTCTCGAACGGCCAGTACCGGAATCCAATGGTGGTTCGCATCGCGTCCTACGCCTACCAAAAGGGCTTCGGTGGACACTTCCACAACGACAACTCCATCGCGGTCCTCCGCGACATCCCCGGACTGGTCATCGCCTCGCCGTCGCACCCGTCGGACGCAGCCGCCATGCTGGCCACCTGTATCGCCGAAGCGGCGACCAGCGGATCGGTATGCGCCTACCTCGAGCCGATCGCCCGATACCACACGACCGACCTCCACGACGAAGGCGACCAGGGTTGGACGGCCCCCCTCACCACCGACCCGGTACCGGTCGGATCCGCCCGCACCCACGGTGCCGGGACCGACGGCACGATCCTCACGTGGGGCAACGGCCTGTATCTGAGCCTGCGGGCCCGCCGCCGCCTGCGGGACGACTACGGCGAGCACTGGCGTGTGGTCGACCTTCGCTGGCTTGCGCCAATGCCGATCGACGACATGGCGGCCGAGGGTTCGGCGACCGGACGGGTGCTCGTCGTCGACGAAACCCGACACGGCGGCGGGGTGGGCGAAGCGATCCTGGCCGCACTTTCGGCCGGCGGATTTCGGGGTGCCGTCGATCGAGTCGCGGCCCGGGACTCGTTCATCCCGTTGGGGGCGGCGGCCGACCTGGTCCTGCTCGATGAGGATCAGATCGTGGCGGCGGCCCGAAATGTGGGCCGCATCGAGCGCGGAGGTCCTCCCTGACCGACCGGTGCTCGGCCTCTCACTCGCTGCCGGGCAGATGTACGACGAAACACGCTCCAGGACCACGGTCGGCGTCGTAGACAACGGATCCGCCGTGTCGGGTCACGATGTCGCGGGCGATGGCCAGGCCGAGGCCGGTTCCGCCGATGATGCGGGCTCGGGACTCGTCGGTCCGGGCGAACCGGTCGAAAATCCGCTCGCGATCAGCCGGCGGAACACCGGGTCCGTCGTCACTGACCGAGAACTCGATCGTGGAGCCGAACTGGTGCAGTGCAACCTCGACCCGTGACCCGGCGTGGCGGGTCGCATTCGTGAGTAGGTTCCGCACCATTCTCGTCAGCTGGCCCGCGTCACCCAGGAGATGAGCGCCCGACACCGCTCTGGCGTCGATGTCGACCTTCGGTGCAGCGGCCCGCTGTTGATCGCATTCGGCGAGCACGATGTCGTCGAGATCAACCGGGCCGTTCCGCATCGGCAGTTCGCCGGCGTCGGCCCGGGCCAGCAGGAGCAGATCGTCGATCAGGCGTTGCAGTTCGACGGACTCGGCAACGATGGTCTGTCGGGTCGATTCGCGCTCGTCGTCACCGTTGCCGCCGCCGAACCCGATTTCGGCCGCAGTGCGAATGCGGGTCAGCGGTGTGCGCAGCTCATGAGCGGCGTCGGCCACGAACCGCCGTTGCCTCGTGGTGGCTGCGGCCAGTCGATCGAGCATCGTGTTCATCGTGACCGCCAGCCGACCGATCTCGTCATCGCGGGGTGGCAGTTCGATCCGTTGACTTCGGTCCTTTGCCGAGATTGCCTCGACTTGGCGTCGCATGAGATCGACCGGTCGAAGCGTTCGCCCGATCAGCCACCACATCAGCGCGGCGAGCGCCGCGACGACCACCGGAACGCCGATGAGGAGCGTGGCCGCCAGAGCGGCGATCGCCTCCTCCATGTCGTCGGTGCTCTGGAGGATGTGGAGCACCACGGTCTCGTCCGGGCCGGAGATCGCTCTTGTGATGACCCGGTAGGTGTCGTCGTGGGAACCGAGACCCGACAGTTCGCTGAAGCGTTCAAACTCGCCCGGTTCCAGCTCGACCATCAACGGCGCCACGTCGGCCATGTTCTGGCTGACGGCCAACAGCTCCCCCCGGGTGGAAACCAGCTGCACACCGCGTTCGTCGTCGGATGAGGCCAGGCCCCGGAACGACACCGTCAGCTCCGAGTCGAGATAGCGGGCCTCGGCCTCGTCGGCCCGCTGTCGCAAGGAGTCGTTCATGCTGTCCGACAACACCCGGCGCTGTCCGATCCAGAGCGCGGCGGCCGTCAGCACCAGAACGCCGGCCACCACGACGGAACTCACGAGCGTCAACCGAAGACGCAGCGAACCCGGCATCCGTGTCAACCGCCGCTGACGTCCAACCGGTAGCCGACGCCTCGCACCGTCTCGATGGCGTGCCGCTGGAAGGGCACGTCGATGCGGGTCCGGAGCCGTCGAATGTAGACCTCCACGATGTTGGGATCGCCGGCGAAGTCGTAGTCCCAGACGCCGTCCATGATCTCCTTCTTGCTCAGCACCCGGCCGGCGCGGCGAAAGAGGAACTCCAAGACGTCGAACTGGCGGGCGGTCAGCTGAATCTCCTCGGAACCTCGCCACACCCTGCGTTGCTCGCTGTCGAGGCGGAGGTCACCCGCCTCGAGCGGCGGCTCGCCCGATATCACCGACCGGCGCAGCAGCGCCCGCAACCGAGCGACGAGCACGGGGAACGAGAAGGGCTTCGTCAGGAAGTCGTCGGCCCCCGTGTCGAGCGCCTCGGTCTGATCGAATTCCCCGTCCTTGGCCGTCAGCACCAGAATCGGCGTCCAGTCCCCGGCTTCACGAAGATCACGACAGATCCTGAAGCCGTTGATCTCCGGCAACATCAAGTCGATGATGAGCGCGTCGTAGGTTCCCTCCATCGCCAGCCACAGCCCGTCGGTGCCGTTCAGGGCGGTTTCGACGATGAATTGCTCTGCCTCCAACCCGCGTCTCACCGCAGCGGCGAGCTTCAGGTCGTCCTCGATCAGCAGCAGCTTGGCCACGGTCCTCCATCGTCCCGACTGATCCGGTTTCCCCCATTGTCCCAGACAAACCTGACCGAATGCTGAACAAACACCGTCCTCCAAGGTCATGGCGTGTTCAGGGCCGATGAATCAGCTTCACGTCGACCGGCACCCGTCCGTGACCTCGGCGAATTCCTCGTCGATCATCCCGGTCGATGATGAAGGTTCAACAAGCTATCACCGATTCCGATGATCAGCTGGCACGGCATCCGCAGATGATGTTTGGTCTCAAACGGCTTCGGGGCTGGGGATAACATCGTTTCCCACCCAGGAACAAACGCCAACGAGAACCATCACGACACGAACCAGCAACCAGCGCTGATTGTGACCACAGACGTCCAGGCGGGCCCTGTACCAGCGGTCAAGATTGGAACCAAGCGTGCTCGAAACAGCCGACAAATCGTCGACGAACGAAGCGAAGCCGATCCCCCCGAACCGGGTTCAGGCCCTGCTGGGCATCACGTGCGCAATCGCCGTGTCCGCCGGCCTCGGCTTGCCCGGACTCGACCTCGGCACCGCCTTGCAGCTCCTGCTGGTCGTGGTCGGTTTCCGCTTGGCGCGGGTGGTTCATCGCGCCAGCTCCGACACGCACTGGCGAGTCCCGATGGTCCTGGGTCTTGCCGCACGGGCGATCCCGACGACCATTCTGATGGTCGCGCTCCTCGTGGTGCAACGGGTGCTGACCGGTGGCCTGGCCGACGGGGAGGCGCTGGTCCTCGCCGGCGCCGCGACCTTCACCGCCAACGTCGTGCCGTTCATCACCGGAGCCTCGTTCGCAGCCGTCGACCACCTTTGGGCGTTGGCTCTGGTTGCACAGACGACCGTGATCGCGCCGTGGCTGCTCACCGCCGGGCGCCATCGATTCTGCCCCAGGAACCGGGCGCTGCTGCTTTTCGGCGGCGCCGGACTGATGATGGGGGTTCGGATGGGGTATCTCGCAACCTTCGACGTCGGATCGATCCCGGCGTCGGAAACCGGGACGTGGCTCAACCCTCCCGAGCCGTCGCTGTCCGGAGCAGTTGCGGTCTGGACCTCGCTCGACGCCCTGCTCATCGGCTTGGCGATCGGCACCCTTCCTCTTGCCAACCTCCACCGCCGTCCGACCACGCGGTTGGTCACTCCAGCGGTCTGCGGCCTGGCGCTCCTGTTGGTTTTGCCGTCCTTTGGATCTCCGGCTGTCGACATCGGCCTCCGCATGACCCTGGCCGCGTTGTTCGGCGGGATCATCCTGTCGGCAGAGGCGATCTCCAGTCTGCCCGGCTGGCTGGATGCGACCGTGACCAACGCGTGGTGGCACCGGCTCGGCTCCCGCACCTTCGGCCTCTACCTGTGGCACATCCCGTTCGCCTACGGTCTGACCGAGGCTCATCCCTTCGAGTGGCAAGGGCCGTTCGTGTTCGTCCTGGTGGTCGCCTTGACAATGGCCGCCGCCACCACCGCCTACCGATCGATCGAGATCCCGGCCCAGATCGCACTGGCCTCGCTGGCGTCGCGCTGGTACCGAGCCGAGGCCATCCTGTTGCCGACTCCCGAGCCGCAGCGGGGGAAGTGGGTTCGATGGGACGACATATCGCTCGACCGCCTGCCGATTCCGACCCGGCGCCGATCCCGACCCTCCAATTCGACCAACGGCTCGTCGGCGACGGGAACAGCGCACGAGCCGCTCGGTCGCCGGCTCTGGCAGCTCGGCGATCGACAGATCGATCTCCGGCCCGGTCGCCGGTCGACTGCGACCACCGACGCCGGCGACACCTCCGAGACGATCGACGGAGCCGACTCCGGCCACGTCGATCGATCAGCCGCCGCCGGCTGAATCCGGGAGGCCGATACCGGCAGGTGTTCGACCGCCTGACGTCACGGCGGCGCACAAGTCGTGTGATGAACGAGCCGTCCGGCGCGCCTGTACAGACCGAGTGTCGGTTCGCCGGCACCGGGGTGCGGACCTCCGCTAGGGCGTCCGCACCCGCAAAGCAACCCGGAGACGGGCCTCGGGAGCGAGATTGGGGAAGATTGCTTTCCGAGGTCCGTTTCCGGGTGCCGACCGGACGTGCCACCGCGATGTGAGACCGGCCGACTGGCATTAGGCTGCGACCGTGATCTCCAAGCTGTCTTCGACGGTCGTTCGCGGTTTCTGTATGGGTGCGGCCGACATCGTCCCCGGCGTCTCCGGCGGCACTGTTGCCCTGGTCTTCGGCATCTACGAGCAGCTGCTCGACAACATCCGTCGGGGGGCCCGAGCCCTCGGCTCGCTCGTCCGTCTCGACGGATCCGGGTTCGTGGCTCATCTTCGCTCGGTCGAGTGGTCGTTCCTTCTTCCCCTGCTGACCGGCATCGGTTTGGCGCTCCTTGCACTCTCGGCGGTGATCGAACGGCTGCTGCACGAGCGCCCTGAGGAAATGGCCGGCCTGTTCCTCGGCCTGGTGCTCGGTTCGGTCGTCGTCGCCTGGCGCCTGTTGCACGCCACGACGGTCGCCGATGTCACCGCCATGGCCGCCGTGGCCGCTGTGACATTCGTCTTGTTGGGACTGCAGTCCGGGCCGGTTCCCGAGCCGTCGTTGCCCATGTATTTCGGGGCGGGTGCGATTGCCATCTGCGCCATGATCCTGCCCGGGATCAGCGGATCGTTTCTCCTCCTGATGATGGGAATGTACGCTGCGGTGCTCGGCGCCGTCCACGATCGGAATCTGGTGGTTATCGCCGTCTTCGGCTTGGGGGCGACCCTCGGACTCGCGCTGTTCTCGAGCGCACTCGGTTATCTCCTCGATCATCACCACGATCCGGTTCTCGGAGCACTGATCGGGCTGATGGTCGGTTCGATCCGGGTGCTGTGGCCCTGGCCCAACGGCGTCGGCATCATCAGCGAAGAAGCCGGGGAGTCGATCTCGGGAACAACTCTCGACCTACCTACGAGCGAAAATTGGCTCTGGCCGACGGTTCTGGCCGTGGCGGCCTTCGTCGTGGTGGCGGCGGTCGGTCGCCTCGCCCCGACGATCGAGCAACGCGTGGCCGAGACCGCCGAGGTGACCGCCTGACCGGGTGACGTCGGTGTTAGCCTTGTCGTTGCATGTCAGCCAGAGGTTGGTCGACACGACTCGCAGTGGCGGGAGCCACCATTGTCCTGGCCTTCTTGGCGATCACCGGACTCGATCTGCTGACCAACGGCGACGACGTGATCGACACGACAACGGCACAGGAGACCGAGGAGCAGACTGGGACGGATCCCGATGACACCCCGTCGCTCGAGGCGCTCGGTTCATCGACGGCCGCGCCGGCCGAATCCGCGTCCGATGCTTCCGAGGGCATCGACATGTCGGGTTTCGGGTCGGCCGACGGCACTGCGGCGTCGTCGACGACCGCGTCGATCGAGTCTGCGCCCCGCAGTGGCGAGTTCGAGTCGATGCGCAATGATCAGGACAAGTTCACCCGCTACGTCTCGGTGCCGTCCGACCAGTTGAGCATTGAGGCCCTGACCGAACCGGCGCCTCGGCCCGACAACGGCGGTTCGCCGGAAGGACAGTTTCGTCTGGCCTGCGAATACTCGCACTTCAGTTACGACGATCCGATCATCTACCCCGCTCAGCCCGGGAAGTCGCATTTTCACATGTTCTTCGGAAACACCGAGACCAACGCAGACACCACCGAGAACGAACTCATCAACTCCGGCGGCGGCACGTGCCAGGGTTATGAACTCAACCGGTCGGCCTATTGGGTCCCTGCACTGCTCGACGGCAAGGGCAACGCCGTCGTGCCGTACCAGATCATCATCTACTACAAGACGAAGTCGCCCGAGAGTGTCATCCCGATGCCACAGGGACTGCAGATGATCGGCGGCAACGACCTGAACGATTCCTTCGAAACCCGCGACGAGTTGCACTGGTCCTGCGGCGACAGCGGGAACAAATACAAGGAGACCAACCGCATTCCCGACTGCGGCGGCGACGTCATCAACGCGTCGGTGCAGTTCCCCAACTGCTGGGACGGAGTCAACCTGTCGAAGCCGGCGCCGGACTACACGTCACATCTCACGTACGTGAACGAGAACCAGCCCTGCCCCTCCTCACACCCGCAGCGGCTGCCGCAGATCTCATTCCTCATCTACTGGCGGGGCGCCGACTCGGTTGACGGCTGGCATCTGTCGTCGGACAACCTCGACGCTCCGGGCGCCACGCCCGGTGGTTCCCTGCACGCCGACTGGTGGGGCGCGTGGAACGACGAGACGATCGAGTTGTGGACCTTCAACTGTTTGCGGGCCAGCCGGAACTGCACGTACGGCCAGACGGGCACGTCACGCCAGCTGGCCAGCCTCACCAAACTCGAGGAATACGAGGGTCCGAACTACATCCCGATCCCCGGCGGCTAGCGCTCACCAAGCGTCCCGCGCGCCCCACGCCCGGATTCCCGGGCCGTGAGCGCACAGATCGGGTTTGGTCACTCCCACTCGATCGTGCCAGGTGGCTTTGAGGTGATGTCGTAGGCCACCCGGTTGACGCCGTCCACCTCGTTGATGATGCGGTTCGACATCCGCTCCAGGAGATCGTAGGGAAGACGGGCCCAGTCGGCGGTCATGGCGTCGTCGCTGGTGACGGCCCGGATGATGATCGGGTGCGCATACGTTCGCTCGTCACCCATGACGCCGACGGTCCTGATGTCGGCGAGCACGGCGAACGCCTGCCAGATCTCCCGCTGCAGGCCCGCATCGGCGATCTCGGCCCGGACGATGGCATCGGCCTCCTGCAGGATCGCCACCTTCTCGGCCGTGATGTCGCCGATGATCCGCACCGCCAGGCCGGGTCCGGGGAACGGCTGCCGCCACACGATCTCATCGGGCAACCCCAGCTTCGTCCCCACCTGCCGAACCTCGTCCTTGAACAGGTTCCGCAGTGGCTCCACGAGTTCGAAGTCGAGATCCTCGGGCAGACCGCCGACGTTGTGGTGGCTCTTGATCTTGGCCGCCTGAGCCGTGCCCGACTCGATGACGTCGGGATACAGCGTGCCCTGGACGAGGAAGCCGGCGTCGGTGATACCGCCCGACGCCTCCTCGAACACTCGGATGAAAACCTCACCGATGGTCTTGCGTTTCGCCTCCGGCTCGGCCACCCCGGCCAGTCGCTCCAGGAAGCGGTCCCCTGCCCGAACATGGATCAGCTCGATCCCCTGGTGACGCTGGAAGGTCTCGACGACCTGCTCCGACTCACCCTTGCGCATCAAGCCGGTGTCTACGTAGACGCAGGTCAACCGGTGGCCGATTGCGGCGTGAACGAGGGCCGCCGCAACGGCGGAGTCGACACCGCCGGACAGACCACAGATCGCCCGACCGTCGCCGACTTGAGCCCGGATCGCCTCGATCGAGGAGTCGATGATCGAACCCATCGTCCACGTCGGTTCGCAACCGGCGAGATCATGGAGAAACCGCCCGAGCAACGACATGCCGTCGGGGGTGTGTCGGACCTCGGGATGATACTGGACGCCCCAGATCCGACGGCTGTCGCTCTCCAGGACGGCGACGGCCGCGTTGGGCGTCGAGGCGCAGGCCACGAACCCGTCGGGCACATCGGTGATGGCGTCGAAATGGCTCATCCACACGGTCTGGCCCGGCTCCGGGTCGGGACCGAGAAGCGACGACGGTGTCTCGGTGTCAACGGTCAGCGTGGTGCGACCGTACTCCCCCTGATCGTTGCGACCGACCCGGCCACCCAGTTGGTGGGCGATCAGCTGGGATCCGTAACAGATACCGAGTGTGGGAATATCGAGCTCGTAGATCGCCGGGTCGAGCATGGGTGCACCCTCGACGTGCACACTCTTGGGACCACCCGACAAGATGATGGCTGCCGGACCCCGCGCCGCCATCTCGGCGGCTGTCATGGTGTGCGGCACGATCTCGGAGTAGACATTGAGTTCGCGAACCCGGCGGGCGATCAGCTGCGCGTACTGGGCTCCGAAGTCGACGACGAAGACGACCTGGTCGGGTGTGGCGGCGGCCGTCGGATGCACGGCGGCGGAGGCTGTCGAATCGATGGCGGCGCGACGACTTCGAGCGCTCATTGGCCGCCCGATCGAACGAGTACTTCCGCCTTCTGCAGATCTTTGGTGTTGCCGAACCCGAGCGTCGCCATCGAC